>JANQGF010000071.1 GCA_028277465.1 Chromatiaceae bacterium | reverse complement strand
AACTCTTCGCGTAGCGCGGCGATATGAATGTCGGCCGGGATGCCGACAGTCATATGTACCGAGAACATGGGGGTGCCCGTATGGGCCGCGGCATAAGTGCTGGTAGCCATATCCTCGATATTGATCTTGCGTTCCGCAAAGAAGCCGGCCAGATTGTTGACGATACCTGGGTGATCCATGGAGACCACGTCCACCGCGTAAGGCAGGAGGTTGCGGCCGGTCGCCCGTTCCCCAGTCCGTTTCGAGATGATGGTCATGCCGAGCTGGCGTTCAAGCTCGGGGAGGGCGTTCTCGATCTTGGCGAGCGTATTCCACTTCCCTTCCACCAACAGCATGGCCGCGAACTCGCCACCCAGGACGGTCATGCGACTGTCCTCGATATTGCAGCCGTGCTCCAGCACGGCCTTGGAGATTTGATTCACGATACCGGGATGGTCTTCGCCGAGTGCCGAGATCACAAGGTAGGTCTTCTGCCTGGTCATGTCCTTGCCGAAGATGGGATGTTGTGAGGAGTTGTGGCCTATTCGGCTGAGTGTAGCATGGTGGATCCTGCTGCCACATAGGGATTCCCCTAGTAGCGGGGCTCTCGAATGATAATCACTTCCCCAATAGAAGTTTGGTGTAGAAGCCACTCGATTTGACGGTGAAGGCCGCTGGATCTCGACCCCGGACCTTCAGGTCTTGGGTGGGACTATTGGCGCCCTACAACAGCTTAACCAACGCGGCAATGACGGCGATCTGGGCAAACATCAGAGGGATGAGCCATTTGAGCAAGTCGAGCTTGACATTAGCGATCTCTTTTTGCAGACGCAGCTCCATGTTGCGTTGGTCCGCGCGGATTTGCTCGATCTCGGCCTTCAACTCGGCGCGGATCTGTTCGATCTCGCGCTGCAAGCGCAGCTCCGCCTCGCGGACGTGGCCCTCCGTTGCGAGATCGGGCAGGTGTGGATAGCGCTCTTCAAGGCGCTCGAAGGCCTCGGCGATCACGCGCGCTCTGGCGCGATCGTCGGGTGCGGTGGTAAGAGCTTCATAGAGCGCGACGCTGGAATTCATGAGCCGACTATGCGCGAGAGAACGTCTGTTTTCCAGTGGTTGCTGTCTAAAATGCCGAACCGGGCCGTCAGCTCTCGTCGGCGACCCTGAGCGAGCAGGCCATGACCGCGGGACTCTCCTCGTAACCGAACAGCCCCAGGTGCTGCGGCTGCGCGAGCAGCTCGTGGGCCGCGACGAATCCGGCGATGCTCCAGGTCTGGAAGCTGCGTGCCTCCTTACGGGAGACGAGACTGAGTTCCAGCACCAGGCGGATCGCCTGCTGGAATTCCACCTCTCGCGCGAGCGATGCGTCGTCAGATCTTTGCGATGGCGTCTTCCATTTGTTCCTTGATGGCTCGTCCGGCGACGTCGGGGTCGGCGCTCTTGACGTCGATCCAATGGATGAACATGTCCTCGCCCTCCATCTCCAGGGTCACGGTTCCCGGGGTCAGGGTGATGCTGTTGGCGAGGATCAGGCGCTGATAGGGGGCGGTGAGTCTGGTGCGCACCCGGACGATGCCGGGATTGATCGGCAGCTCGGGGCTCAGGACCCGCCGGGCCACGTCGATGTTGGCGAGCACCAGGTTCTTCAGGAAGATGGGCAGAAAGGCCAAGAAGGGAAGTAGCCGCCAGGGGCGCTCCTGCACCTCCGCCGGGCGCTTGGGGATGGTCAGCCAGACGATGGCGGCCGAGGCCAAGAGTCCGGCCAAGAGCTCCTGGGGATCGAGGCTGTTGGTCAGCCCGAGCCACAGGAGGAATAGGAGCGCTCCCCATTGAAGTCGTTGCATGGACGTCACCGATCAAATCCTGCCTTACTCGTCTCTTGGCATGTACAAGAAGCTGTCGGCATCCGGGCCGACATAGATGGCATCGCCCGCCAAGCGCAGCGAGCCCGGTCCGCAGACATCGGCACAGAGGCCGCACCAGCAGCAGCGGCCGTAGTCGATCCGAGGAACCAGTCCGCTGGCGTTCTTGGGGTTGATCTCGGCCAGCGGCTCGATCATGTCGATGGCCTCGTTCATGCAGATGTCCTGACAGTTTCCACAGCCCACACAGCCGATCAGGCTGTTGACGTGAAAGCCGCGGTAGCCGGGGACGTCCTGCCGCTTCTCGAGCGGGTAGTTCAGTGTGTGTGGCCGCTTGAAGCCCTGCTTGAGCGCGCTGAAGGGGTGAAGCACACCCTTGATGTCGAGATTCCAGGCCATGGTGACATCTCCTTGGCGTGGTTGTTGAAAAACGGAAAGAGGGTGGCGCGAATCAACGCTCGATCTCGGGCGGACAGATGCCGAGCGAGGTCATGATCAAGGCCACGTCCGAGAGCTGCGCCCCGACCAGGAGGTCCTCCAGCAGGGTGAATGCATGGACGATGGACGGACCACGGACCTGTAGTCGCCGCAGATAGGGGGTGCCGTCGCCCGCCATGAAGTAGCCGAAGGCCCCGCGGGCGGACTCGGTCTGCACATAGGTCTCGGCCCTGGGGAGCTTGAGCTGCCGATGTCGCGGGAGCTTGCATTGGACCTCGCCCGCGGGTAGCCGGTCGGCGACCTGTCGCAGGAGACGGATGCTCTGCACCATCTCGGCGCGGCGGACCAGGGCGCGGGCATAGGCGTCGCCGTCGGATTCGGTGGGCACATCGAAGGCGAGCTGGTCATAGACCAGATAGGGGGCGTCCCTCCGGACGTCTCGGTCGATCCCGCAGGCCCGGATCACGGGCCCCGAATAGCCGTTGCGAATGGCCTCCTCGGGGTCGACCACGCCGACCTTCTGCAGGCGTTTCTTGACGCCGGCATTGTCGAAGAAGATGCGGTCGTACTCGGGCAGTCGGGCCTCCAGCCTGTCCAGCAGGACCAGCAGGCGCTCGAGTAGGCCATCCGGCAGGTCGCGCTTCACGCCGCCGGGATAGATGTACATGTGATAGACCCGGCCGCCCGTGATCTCCTCGAAGAGATCCAGGATGTAATCGCGCTCGCCGACCGCCCATTGGGGAACCACCTCGTGACCGATGGAGGCCCCTTGGCCGGCGAGCCAGAGCAGATGGGACTGCAAACGGGCCAGCTCCAGGATCATGACCCGGATGAACTGGGCGCGCTCGCTGATCTCCAGACCCAGGAGCTCCTCGACCCCGCGTGCGAAGTTCTCTTCGTTGGGGTCCGGTTCGGGTACGCAGATGCGGCAGACGATGGTGAAGGCCTGGATCACCGTCCGCCGTTCGATCAGCTTCTCGAAGCCGCGGTGCAGATAGCCCACATGGGTCTTGGCCTTGACGATGGTCTCGCCGTCCAGGTCCAGCTCCAGGCTCATGTTGCCCGTGACGCCCGGGTGTTGCGGGCCATGGAAGATCTTGATGGTCTCGCTCATCGGCTGCCGGCGTCTCTCTGCTGGGCCTGCCTCGCTTTCTTGGCCTCCTTGCGTTTGCGGATCGCCTCCCGGACGTTCTGGTTGTCGTCGCGACCCGCGCGCATCTCGTAGGTCTCCTGCACGAACTCGAGGGTGTCGAATTCGCGCCGCATGGGCGGCGTATGCGGCCAGTCCTCCAGCATGAAGTCCCCCAGGCTCGGGTGACCGGCGATGGGGATACCGAACATCTCGTTCAGCTCGCGCTCGAAGATCTCGGCCTGGGGCCAGAGCGGGATGACGCTGGCCAGGTCCTCGCCATCGCGGGCGATCTGGATCTGCACCCCCAGACAGCGATCGCGGGTCGCGTTCTCGAGGAGGTAGGTCAGACGGAAGACCTCCTCCTCGATCCAGTCGCTGCAACAGATGGTGGTCAGGGTCACGAAGCCCTGCTGCTGTTCGAGCAGGCCGAGCAGGGAGAGGAGCTGCGCCTTGGGCACGCGCAGATAGGCGTGGTTCGCCCTGCGCTGGCCCTGCTCGAGGATCTCGAAGCCCTGTAGCCGGGGCAGTAGCGTCTCCAGCATCAGGCGATGCCCCCGGCGTGATACCAGTCGTAGGTATAGTCGGGTGGCATCATTTCACCGAGCACCCGTCTCTGATTGGCCTTGTACCAGTCGATCTTCTCCCGATAGCGGTGAAAGCCCGCCTTCTCGCCGCGTGCGATCCGTTCCTGCAGGGCGACGAAGCCCTCGATCAGGGCCTCCGGCCGAGGCATGCAGCCGTTGACATAGATGTCCACCGGCAGGTAACGATCGACCTGCTTGACCGTGTTGTAGGAATCCCAATACATGCCGCCGTTGATGGTGCAACTGCCCAGCGCGATGACGTACTTGGGCTCCTGCATCTGCTCGTAGCTGCGGATGACACGCTTGAGCGTCTTGAGGGCGAGATAGCCGCTGATGACCAGGACATCGGCCTGGCGCGGCGTGGGGGCATTGATGATGCCGAAACGCTCGGCATCGAAGCGGCTGGTCATCAGGGGGCGCATCTCGATCGCCCCGCAGCCGGTGCCATAGGCGAGGACGAAGAGACTCTTCTGGCGCAACCAGGCGACCAGTCGCTCGACCGGGCCGAGCTGGCGGTCCTCCGGGTCGACGCCTTCATCGAGCAGCCCCGGCTCGCATTGAAACCCTTCGCATTGGCTCTTGTGATACATCATGTGCTCCAGGGCAGCCAGACGGCTGCAATCACGCCCAGGACGCCCAATCCCAAGGGGACCTTCCAGAAGAAGTCCACCGCCTGCTCGGTCTTGAGCCGCGGGAAGACCATGCTGATCGCCGCGGTGAGCAGGAAGAGTGCGAACGCCTTGAGGATCAGGATCAGGAAATTGCCGGCGCCCCCGAGGAAGAGATCCACGACCAGCACCAGCTTGGCGATCGACATCATCATGTTCTGGGTCATGAGCACGCCGAGCAGGCGCCCGCCGAACTCGACCCGCGGTCCCGCATAGACCTCGACCGGGGCGCCGACCACGTCGAAGGGCGAGCCGTTTTGAGTGGCGATGAAGGGCAGCAGGATGACGGCGAAGGCGATCGGATTGGTCAGGATGCCCCAGTGCGCGACGTCGTGCTGCGCGGCCATGATGGCGTGCACCGAGGTGGTCTCGTGCTGCAGCATCACGAGGCCCAGACCCAGGAAGAAGGGCACCTCGAGGCCCATCAGACGGGTCAGGCCGCGCGTCACGCCCATCACCCCATAGGGGTTACCGCTCGACCCCACGGCCAGGGCGTTCCCCAGCGGCCCGACCACCAAGAGATAGATGATCAAGATGAGGTTGCCCGACGCCGAGAACCCCTGCAGCCAGTCCGAGTCCTTCAAAAAGGGAACGAAGAGCACCGTGGTGAAGGCGCCGGCCATGATGATCATGGGTCCGAAGAAGAACATGGGGCCATGGCTCAGGGTCTCCGACTTGAAGAAGAACTTCAGGTTGTCGAAGAGGTTCTGCCAGATGCTGGGCCCCCAGCGGCGTTGGACGCGGGCGTTGAACTGGCGGTAGAAGCCGTAGAAGAGGAAGCCCATCACATAGCTGATCCCGATCATGGCCAGCGAATCCAGGACGGCGTGCATCAGATGCCTCCAATCGATGCCTGCAGGGCGAGGGCGAAGACCAGGACGGCGAGCAACACCCAGGCCTGTGGGTTGCCCGAGTAGAAGCCGCTCAGGAGCTCGGCCGCGGTGCGGGTCTGGCGTACCAGAGCGGCATAGAACCCCTGGGTGCTGTGCCGCAGGATCCAGCCGACCAGGGGGATGCGGCGCAGCTCGCGGCCCATGCCCGCGCCATAGTGGAGTGGGGTTTCCGCCGTCGGGACCTCGCCGGCATAGCTGAGATCATAGGGGCTGCCCGCACGGCGCATGCGCCCGCGCAGCAGGAAGAAGAGCCCGGTCACCAGCACGAAGGCCGTGCCGAAGACGACCATGAGGACGACGCCGTCGTAGCCGCCGTAGGGTGTGACGAGCTCTCCCCAGGAGGGGCTGCCGAGCGGGTCCATCTGCAGTGCGATCAGCACGGGATCGATCAGGAGTCGAACACCGAGTCCGGGGAAGAGCCCGAGGCCCACCAGCAGCCCCATGAGGACCAGCTGGGGCACCAGATACTGCCAGGGCGCCTCGGTCGCGGTCTTCGCCGACGCCGAGTTGGCGTGGCCCAGGAAGGGTGCATAGATGAGCTTGTAGCAATAGACGAAGGCCGCGGTGCTGGCCAGGACCATGGCCGCGAGCAGCAAGAGCCAGCGCGCGTCCAGCAGCGAGACGAAGATCAGATACTTGGCGGCGAAGCCCGGCAGGGGGGGCATGCCGGCCAGGCCGATGATGCCGATCAGCACCCCGAAGAAGGAGATGGGCATGCGCTCCATGAGACGCCCCAGGTCGTTGAAGCGGCGCTGTCCGGTCCGCAGGACGATCCCGGCGATGCTGATGAAGAGCAGCAGCTTGACGAGTGTGTGGACCAGCGCCTGATAGAGCGCACCGCCCAAGGCGAGAGAGCTGCCGACGCCGATGGCCGTGGTGATGTAACCCAGCTGTGCGATGGAGGAATAGGCCAGCAGACGCTTCATGTCCTCCTGCGAGATGGCCTTGAAGGTCGCGACGATGGAGGTGACGACCCCGATCCAGGCGAGCAGATAGCCGGCGGCCGGCCCATCGAGCAGACGGCCGAGGAGACCCGCCAGGGCGTCTGGAAAGAGCGTCGGCAAGAGGACCAGCCCGTAGACGCCCATCTTGGACACCAGGGCCGAGAGGAAGGCGCTGAAGGCGTCCGGGGCCTGATCATAGCTGCGTGGGACCCAGAGATGCAGTGGCAGGGTGCCGACCTTGGTCAGAAAGGCGAGTCCGAACAGGAGCGCCAAGAGGATCTCTTGCCAGTCCGTCAGTCCCGCGGCCGTTCGGATCTCGAAGTGGCCAGTGAAGCGATAGAAGACCAGAATCGCCGCCAGCAAGAGGAAGGCCGAGAGCAGGTTGAACAGGATGTAGGACTGCGCCGTCTCCAGGTCGGTACGGGCCGAGCGCAGCAAGAGCAGGTAGCTGCTCCAGGTCATGATCTCCCAGCCGATGAAGAGGCTGATGAAGTCGCCCGCGAGCAGGAGCAGCTGCATCCCCAGGAGTAGGAGCCCGAAGAGGACGAAGGCGGGCGAGTCGGCGGTTCCCCGCAGCATGGGCAGGGCGACCAAGGGCGCCGCCATGGCCAGGAGCAGCAGGAAGAAGGCCGAGAGCGGGGTCAGATCGAGCGTGAGCCTGACCCCCTCGAACAGTGGCCAAGCGAGGCCCTCGCCCCAGCCCAGCAGGGTCGCGGCCGGGGTCAGAGAGACGGTGAAGAAGAGGAGCTTGATCATGGGACTCACGGCCGGGCCCCCAGCATGGCTTCCAGGTTGACGTCACGGGCCAGGAGCGATTGCGCACCCTCGATGAAGAGGTCCTGCACCAGGAAGGGCGCGACACCCAGCAGGATCAGCAGCCCGGCCAGCAGCACGACCGGTGCATAGACCCAGTGTCCGAGGGGCCGCCCTTCCTGCATCTGGGCTCGCGGCTCGTACAGGGTCTTGATCCAGCGGAAGTAGTAGGCGGCCTCGATCAGGGCCGCCAGCAGGATGAGCGCGATCGGCCACAAGACCTGGGCCTCGGCGAACCCCTTGAGGATCCAGAGCTTGCTGACGAAGCCACTGAGCGGGGGCAGCCCCAGCACGGCGAGTGCGCCCAGCACGAAGAGCCCGGCCGCGAGCGGCATGACCCGCCCGAGCCCGGCGAGATCCGCGAGTCGGACCGACAGGAGATGCCGGAGCATCAAGGCGGCGAGCAGGAAGAGCAACAGCTTGACCAGCGTGTGGTTGACCAGGTGGAAGAGCCCGCCGGCCAGGGTGGCCTCGCTGCCGAAGCCGAGCGCCAAGGTCACCAGCCCCACCTGGCCGAGCGAGGAGTAGGCGAGCATGCGACGCAGGTCCTGTTGGCGCAGCGCGACGGTCTCGGCCACCAACATGGTCGCCGCGCCCAGCCCCATCAGCCAGGTCCGTATCACCTCGGGATCCGCCAAGAGCACGAAGACCAGATGGAAGAGCACGAAGAGAAAGGCCTTGACCAGGATGCCGGAGAAGAGCGAGGCGACCGCCGGATGGCTGCCCTGATAGATGTCCGGGACCCAGAAGTTGAAGGGAAAGAGCTCGGCCTTGATGCCCAGACCGACCAGCATGAGCAGGCCGATCAGGATCTGCATCGGGCCCGGAATCTCGCCGAAGGAGCTGGCGACGGCGCCCAGGCTCAGGCTGCCGGTCTGGAGATAGATCAAGACCACCGCGAAGAGGAAGAAGACGGCGGCGACCGATCCGATGATCAGATACTTGAGCCCGGCCTCCAGTGCCGGCGCGTCCTGTCGGAGCGCGCTCAAGGCATAGGCGCTGACCCCGGCGATCTCCAGGAAGACATAGAGATTGAAGAGGTCTCCGGTCAGCACCAGCCCATTGCAGCCGGCGATCAGCAGCAGCATGAGCACGAAGGCCCGGCGACCGCGCAGATGCGCTTCCGTGTCGCCGAGCCAGAGGAAGGCGGCGACCAGGGCACTGGCGAGGCCGATGAGGGCGATCAGCAGGAGCGAGGCGCTGTCGAGCTGCAGATGGATCCCCAAGGGCGGGGCGATGACGATGGTCTCCACCAGGGGCGCGGTCCGCACGAGCGGGTGCAGTGCGATCGCCAGGACGAGCAGCGTGAGCGGCACACCGAGCAAGAGTGGCATGAGCAGGCGCAGCCTCGCCCACAGGGGCGAGGAGAAGGCGACCAGCAAGGGCAGGGCGACGAACCAGATGGGTGTGAGCGGCAAGGCCATCATGAATCCTTCAATTCGGTCATCGCCGTCACGTCGGCATTGCCGGTGAGCCGGTGGTACTGGATGGTCAGGCTCGCCCCCAGGGCCAGGACCGCCATGCCGATCACGATGGCCGTCAGCGTCAGGGCCTGTGGGACCGGGTCGGCCATGCCCGCGAAGGCCCGCAGACCGTCCGAGAGGATGGGTGCGGTCTCACCCGGCGAGGTCGCGAGACCGACGAAGAGCAGATAGACGGACAGCTCCATCACGGCGATGCTGATGAGGATCTTCAGCAGATGCCGCTTGGCCAGCAGGCCGTAGAGTCCGATGACGAAAAGGGTCAGACTCCCCAGGACATAGATGCCGTGCAGCACCCTGGGGCTGTCCAGAAACTCCAGCATGGTTACAACTCCTTGGGCGGCTGGCGGGGAGGGCGGCTCCGGCCGTCGGCCACCGGTACGACTCGTCCGTTCGAAGAACGGGTGGAATGCGGGGAATTAAGAAGCTCGCATGGTTAGAGGCTTGGTCGTCCGGGCATCCCGTCACTCCCCTTCGTTCTTCTGGATCGGTACGGAGCGGGCGTCATGCCCTTCCAGCATGTCCCCGAAGATGGCCCCGACCTCGGCGCCGACCTTGATCCCGACCAGCACATAGATGATCGGAATCACGCCGGCGCTCAGGAGCTGGCCCATGGAGGCGACCGGGTGCGGCAAGAAGTTGCCGAGAAAGGTGGCCGTCCCCACCAGGCTCAGGCCCAGCAGACCGATCAGCACGAATCCGCTGCCCGAGACTGATTCGAGCAGACCGATTCTAGTGTGGCTCAGGACGAGCCCTGGCTCGGCCAGCATGCGCAGAAAGAAGGCGGTCGCGATGATGACCCCGCCCTGGAATCCGCCCCCTGGCGAGAGATGCCCATGGACGACGACATAGACCCCGAGGAGGATCAAGGCCGGAAACAGCAAACGCACGCCCGTGACCATCATCTCGTTCGGGGCGCTGCGCCCCGTGCCGCTCGACTCGGATACCGCCCGACCGGGGGCGGCCGGCCCTGATCCACCGAAGAGGAGCCCAATCGCGGTGGCGGCCAGAAAGAGCACCGTGACCTCGCCCAGGGTATCGAATCCGCGATAGCTCACCACGACCGAGGTGACTGCATTGGCCGAACCGGTCTCGGTGTTGCGTGCCAGCAGTGCGTCCCCGACGCTCGCCGACTGACCCGCCAGCCCGTGCTCGAACAGGATCGTCAGCTGCAGGGCCAGGAGCCAGCCGCAGAGCAGAAAGAGCAGCAGGGTCTGGACGCGGACCCTCTTGCGCAGCGGTGTCTGGCTCATCCTAACCCCTTGTCTTCGAAGCGGCCGAGCTGGCGCGCGCCCATCAGCAGCACGAAGCTGCCGGCGGCCACGCCGATCGCCGCCTCGGTCAAGGCGACGTCCGGTGCCTGGAGGAGAAAGAACTGGCCGACCGCACCCAAGCTGAGCAGCGAGAAACCGACCACGGCCTGCAAGAGATCGCTCTGGCGGATCGCCATCAAGGCCCCGCCGATCATCCAGAGGAAGAAGAGAATGGCGAGCAACCCCGTCATGCCTTGGCCTCCCCCCGCATCGGCTCATCGCTCGGCCCGGCGGTGGCCGCCGTGCCGCGCTCGGCGCAGGCGTCGTGGTCCATGGCGAGCGCATCCGTGCCGCTGCGATGGGCCGCGCGCGCCAGCACGGAGGAGCTGAGCGGATTGGTCAAGAGAACGAAGAGGGCGAGGAGCAGGAATCTCGCTGCCCAATCGGGCTGCAGACAGGCGGCACCCAGCAGCAGGAGCAGAGAGCCCATGGTGGTCGCCTTGGTGCCCGCATGCATTCGGGTGAAGAAGTCCGGCATCCGGATCAGCCCCAAGCCGCTGACCCAGAAGAAGAACAAGCCCGTGATCATCAAGAGGTAACCTAGAAACTCCATTCAGACACCCTTCTCCAAGAAGCGCCCGAAGAGGACGACGCTGGCGAAGCCCACCAGCGCGAACACCAGTGCCACATCCAGATAGATGCCGCGGTCGAAGTGGATCGAGAGCAGTGCGAGCAGGGCGATGACGAGGATGGTGAGCGCGTCCAGGGCCAGGACACGGTTTGCTGCGTCCGGGCCCTTGAAGAAGCGCCAGAGGATCATCAAGACCGGGGGCAGGAGCAGCAGGACGAGCACGACGAGCATGAAGTACGCCTTGATCAGCAAGAATCGGGAGTCAGCCCTTGTGTCGCATCAGGTGGCATCTGCCGAGACTGCCTGGCCGGTGCGAGCACGGGCGCCAATTGTGATTGCCTTCTGTGACAAGAGATCGAATCGGTCGCACTGAATCTCGTGCGATTGCGCTGGATCAGGATCTCGGGAGTCGGGAGCGAGGTGTGGCGGTTTGGCCTCCAGCGCCGAAGGGGGTCTCGAGTCCCGGGTCTATTTTCGCCAGCTTGCTCAACGGACTGCCCTGACGATTGTCAATGCGCTGAAAGCGGGCCCTGTGCCCCGCGTAAGATCAAGGCCCGAGACCTCGGCTTGAATGAGCCGCCTCCAGAGCGAAATGCTTCGCCTTGTAGCCTCGTCCAGCTTTGCGGGGACCATGAGCGATTGGCGAGACGCGAACAGAAGAAATCGTCTAAACCGCGTCCCGCCGATGGCCTCTTGGTCGCCGTGCGGATGGAGTCACTTGAAAGCGACGCACGTCACTCCGGACGCGGTTTAGCGTGGTTTGGTGTTGGAGGGCGCCGAAGGATGGCTGACAATAGGGTACTCATCAACTGGAACAGCGGGGCAGGGATCGCGGCCGATTCTCGATCTCTGTCGACGAGACCAATTCTGACGAAAAGTGTACGTCCTTCTCATCCTCTTCTTTCTGATCGCGATCCTCACCTCTTTTCTGTGCTCGCTGTGGGAGGCGGTGCTGCTCAGCATCACGC
>JANQGF010000022.1 GCA_028277465.1 Chromatiaceae bacterium | reverse complement strand
CACGGATTCGTTTGTCGCATGGCAGTCGCGAGGTCTCTACTTCATCGTGCGCTGGCGCGGATTGCCGCAGCCCTGTATCCATGCCGAGCACGCGGGCAGCATTATACACGCTTGATTCCAAATGATCGCAGTCTAAGGCGAATTCCGAGAGCCTTCGTACCGCAAGGAGAGGATGGGCAAAGCCCCTGGCGGAGCCCCAGAAGGATGGCGCATGGCTTTGCGGGGCGTGCCCATCGAGCCGGTTGGTGAATGCATGGAGGTGAGCCCCGGTCCGGCATCGATCAGCGCCACACCGAGGTTGTAGGATGCGAGGGACCGATGCGGTCGTGCCTGCAAGGCACGCCCATAATGCCCAACGGCCGCCTCCAGATCTCCTCGCCGCAGTGCCTTCGGCCAGTGGGTCGCGCGCCTCGGAGGTCGTTGGAACTGCCCGCTCGGATGTCCAGGAAATCGAATACTTGATCACAGCGCCTCCCTGAGACTCATGAAATTTTCAGAGCACGAATTCATCCCTTACACCGCTGAAACGGCCTTGGAGAGCGGTCGTGTCCTGGTCCTGGCACCGCACCCAGACGACGAGGTGTTCGGCTGCGGTGGGGCCATTATGCGTCATCGCGCGGCGGGTGACCCGGTCTGCGTCGTCATCCTGACGGACGGTGCCTTCGGCATGAGCCAGGCGGCGACCGACTATGTGTCGAGGCGTCAGCAGGAGAGCCGCTGTGCCGCGGCCGTCTTGGGCTATGCCGAGCCCGTCTTCTGGGGGCTACCGGATCGTGGACTCGAGTATGGTGAAGCGCTGATCCGGCGCATCCTGGGCGCGCTCGAGGAACAGGCAGCGGATCTCGTCTATGCGCCCTCCTGGTGGGAGGTCCATCCCGATCATCTGGTGTTGGCCCTGGCCGCCGCGGAGGCAGTGAGACGCTGCCGGCACAAGGTCCGCCTCGCGATGTACGAGGTCGGGGTCCCCTTGCATCCCACGGTCTTGCTGGATATCACGGATCTGCGCGGTCGCAAGCAGAAGGCCATGGCCTGTTTCGCGAGCCAACTGGCGCAACAGGCCTATGATCGGCATGTGGCTGCGCTGAACAGCTTTCGCACCTACACCTTGCCGCAGACCGTCCTCGCGGCGGAGGCCTATCGGCTGGTGGGACGCGACGAGCTGCGAGCCGACCCTCTGCGGGTGGTGCGACCGGGTGTCTACTACACCCAGTCGGCGTCTCGGATGATCGCGGCGGGACCGCTGGTCTCGGTTCTAGTCTTGGCGATCGAGGGTGACCCTCTGGCGGATGCGCTGGACTCGGTCGCCCTCCAGACCTATCCCAACATCGAGATCCTGCGCGTCGTTGCGCCCGGCCAGGAAGATCGCGAGTCACCCCCTTGTTGTGGCCGTTTCCCGGTTCGGACGATCTCGTCCGCGATCCCGCTTCCTTGGGCCCGTGCCGCGAACCTGGCCTTCGAGCAGGCCCGCGGCGATTGGGTCATGGTGCTCGAGGAGGGGGCGCTGCTCTTTCCCGATCATGTCGCCTCGATGGTCGCGGTCCTCTCCAGGACGCCACACGCGCGCTGCGGCTATGCAGGCGTCCGATTCGAGGAGCAGGTGACCGGCAGCGTGCGAGAGACCGCCGAAATCAACCGCTGGGTCGACCGGTTGGCGCTTTGGGGCGGCGCCCAGATACCGCTGGCCGGGGTCCTCTTCGCCCGTTCGCTCCTGGACGAGGGCTGCCGTTTCGATGAGGGGCTCGACTCGCACCAGCAATGGGATCTCCTCGTGCAGCTCTCTCTGCGCACTGAGCTCGTGCATTCCGCCCAGGTGAGTGCGGCGTATCGCCGTCCGCCGGCTAGCGCGCGCCCGTTCCAGGCCGGTTGCGGGGATGCTGGTATTACCTCCGTCTCCGCGTCGCCGGATGGGTTCAGCCTTCAGAACCGGCTGGCGGATGGGGGCAAAGGTGGAGGCTCGGGCGACCCGCTTGCAGCCGCATTCGGGAAATGGAAGTCCATCTGGACTGCCGATCAACTGGTCGAGATCATCCTCTATCGGGATGAGATGAGGGCGTGCAGTGAGCGCTCGAGCGCAGAACTCGGTGCCCGGCTGGGCGTCTGCGAGGCCAGGTTGCGGGAGCGCGAGGCGTCCTGCGCCTCACTCAAGGACGAACTCGCCGAGCGCGAGGCAGCATCGAGTGCGGAGGCGGGGTTGAGCGCCTCGCTGCGCGGTCAGCTGCGTGCCCTGGAGGTCGAGTCGGCGGGGCTCTCGGCGTCGAATCTGGCCCTGCGTCGGGATCTGGAGGCCCTGCGCGCCTCCACCTCTTGGCGGATTACCGCACCCTTGCGCTGGCTGGTCTCCAGGCTGCGTCAGCGATAGAAGATGTCTCGATAGGCCGTGTAGACGGCGATGGTCAGAACCGGCATGACCAGGAGCAACCCGAGCAGCAAGGGAAGCGAGCCGAGCAGGAACATCAGCATGGCGATCAGACCGAAGACCAGGAAGGGCAGGATATTTTTCAGACAGGCGATCAGGCTGAGCCTGAAGGCCTGAAATACGGGGACATCGTCCAAGGCCACCAGGCTGGGGGCGAAGAACATGGCCATGACGAGCGGGATCCCCAGGAGCAGGGCGAGCAGGATCGGCAAGAGAAGGGTTGGGCCCATCTGCATCGAATCCATCTGGCCCGGATCCAGGTCGACTCCGTTCATCGCGATCCCCGTGGATGCCACCATGGCTGCGAACATGATGCCGATGATCAAACCGATCCCGAGGGCGAAGAGCAGATAGACCAGGCCAACCAAGGCGAGTGGGCCGGGCTTCTGGGATGCGCCGGCGAAGAGGTGGCTCACCCTGAAGTCTTCACCTCGATACTGGGCATGTGCCCCCATCATGAGCCCGGCGGTGAGCATGGGGCCCAGGATGGTGGTTGCTAGACTTCCGAACAGTGGCACCAGGCTCAGCAGGATGACGATCAGGTAGAAGAGAAGCAAGGCGCCGATCCAGGCGCCGGGCTGACCCTTGAACAGCTCCCAGGCGTCCTGGATCCAGCCCCAGCCTCGTCCAATGGCGACGGCTCGCGGCGGATGCAGGTCGTCCTCGGCCGTCTCGAGCGGGGGTGGGGTCAGGTCCGAGCGCGGCGGTGCATAAGGATTCTGCGCGGCCTCGTCGCCGCTGGTCGCTCCGGCATTCCGGTTTGCCAGATAGCGTTCGACCACGACGCCGCAGGCCTGGCAAACCCCGGTGACCTCCGAGACCTGGTCGGCGCCGCACTTGGGGCAAGGTGCCCGGCCGGAACTGCCTCCCCTTGGCTCCGGCCGTTTAGAGAGCGAGATCTGCGGTTGGGGATTCATCGTCGCTCGCTCCTCTTTGGTGGGATCCATGGGATAGGGACGAAGCACGGATTCGGCGTCCTCTGGGGCTGATGTCTCCTGAGGTTCGATCCTGATCACCAATCCGACGGCCGTCAGCGCGGCGCGATAGCGTTCGGCCTCCGCCTCGTTCAGGTCGTGCTTCAAGACTTGACCACCGCCCTCCAGGATCAGCTCCCGGGCCGTCTCTTCGCGCATGCGGAACTTCTTGGCCAAGCGACGTACGACCTCTTGCAGCTCCTGTCCAGGCATCAGCTTGCCCGAGAAGAGAATGCGATACTGTGCTTCCATGGATCGGCCTTCTGGATCGATTGAGAGAGATCAGGCGGTGAACCGTTTCAGCCAGGCGAGAACGCCGGGTTCGGCCGCCCAGACGTCGCGCATGGCCTCGCGGTACAGCCAGGCCTGGTCATCGCCGCCCGGCGTGATGCCGAGCGGACTCAGGCGGGGTTGCTTGATGCGTTTTCGGGTGAGATAGCGGGGGATGCGCGGGAGTCGGCGAATGGCCGTGTTGAGCACCAAACGCGCGCGGTCCTCGAGGCCCAGCCTGTAGAGCGCCAGGACCTCGCCATAGGCCAGATCGGCGAGCAGGTCGTCGGGGAAGCGACGCGCGAGGGCGAGTGCCCGCTCGTCCTCGCCAGCGCGCAGATAATGATTCATGAGCTCGGCGCGCACACCATGGTTGTCTTGAGGGTTGAGCCGCAACATGGTTTCCAGCGTGTCGATGGCCCCCGCGTGCTCGCCTTCCTGTATCTGGGAGAGATAGAGGCGGAACAGCAGACGCAGGGGTGGGCGGTTGACCGCGGACGACCAGGGTAGGTAATGCCCCGTCTCCGGGGACAGCGATTGCTCCAGAATCGACCGGGCACGGTCGAGGACCGGACGTAGCAGCGCATGAGAGATCCAGGGGAGGGCGCTTTCGGGATGCTCATAGAGTGCCGTGGCCAGATCGTCGAGCACATCCAGGCTGTCCGCGACCTCGGGATGTGCGAGGAGATAGTCCAGCCACTCCGGGGTGTCCCAGACCTCGGTCCCTTCGAGCAGCGTGAGATGGGTGGAATAAGGTTTGGCAACCGGAAAGAGCCTCTGCCAAACCGATTCGACGCGGCGCACCCGTGCAGGCGGTCGCAGCTCGGCCGCGATGCCGAGGCCACGGTCCGGGCCGAACTCGGCTGGGTGGGCTCGGGGGGGGAGTGGCCGGAGCTGGGCGGGTGGATGGATCGCACCCTCTTCGGGATCCTGAAAGAGGTTGAGCTGTCCGGGCTGGCGACGTCGCGGGGCATGTCGTAGCGGAGCCGTTCCGTATTTCGGCAACGGCCGGGTGGCGGTCGAAGCGACCCAATCGCGCAGACCCACCAGCACCGGGTCCAGCGCGTCGGCGTGACTCTTGACCATTGCCTCCTGAGGATCGACGATGGCCCGCGCCAGGAAGTCCATGAAGCCTTGTTCTTCGAATCCAAGCCGGCGGAATTTGTGAAGCCAGAAGCGCGCCCGCTCGCCTGCCAGCCGATCCTTGTGCTGGGCCGCGAGGAGCGTGATCTCCAGCAGTGCCGTGCTCGGGCTATCTGGATCGCTGCGCAAGGCCGCCGTGAAGGCGGCCTCGGCTTGCCGAAAATCGCCCTCGTCGATGTGAATGGTACTGCGTCGTTGCCAGGCGGCTGCCTGGAGCGGCCGGCTGCCCTCCGTGCAGACGCGATCGAGAAAGGCGAGCTTCTTGCGCCAGTGGTCGAGCCGATCGTAGGCGTCGCAGAGGACATCGAGCGCCGGTTCGAAACGGGCGTCCAACCCAGCCAGTGGCTTGGCGAAGAGCGGTTCCAGCAGGCCGACGGCGCGTCCCGGCCGGTCCTCGAGCAGCCAACGCTCGGCGATCTTGGCGCGCAGCGGCTCCGGGACGGCATCTGAGGCCACGGCATCGCGCAGGACACGTTCGGGGACCTCTCCGAGCACGACGTCCCAGATGAGCTCGGTCGCGAGCTCAGGCATCTCCTCGAGCGCGCCACAGCAGTCGCCATAGCGGATACCCGAGCCACAGGGGCAGGGTGTGTCGGCCGCCGGGACATCCATGGGGAGTGGACGGAAGCCATTGTCTGGCAGGGGTGTGGCATTCCAGATGAGGGTGCCGAGCAGGGTTGCCAGGCGTTGAGATTCGGGCTCGGTGAGATGGGCGTCGGACAATCCGAGCATGTCAGGGATCGTCGCCTGAGCCCAATCCAGGAACCGTTCTGGATCTGGAATCGCCAGGATCTGCCGTACCGATTGCACGATGACCTGCTCGAAATGCTCGGTGTCGGCGGTCTCGTGGTGGGGCATTGCAGGTTCCTCCTCTCGGGTGAGGCTGCCGCGGACTCCGGCGACCCCAACACATCAGGTCGACTGAGAGGGGTGTCAGCGCCGACAAGGCGGCGCCCGAGGCACACTCATTCCAAGATGACACCCGATCTCATTGTACCTTGCCGCTGCGCGCCCGTGTCGCTCGGCTTTGTGAGCCCCGTCGCAAAAGTGGCCGACCGCGGCTGGGTTCGTCCTCGTGCTGGGGGCCGGCTCGACCTAGGTCGAAGTGTGTAGGACCTCGCCCTGCCGGTCCTGCACCGTCACTGTCATGGGGATGCCTTGGCGAATGCTCGCCGAGACCACGCAGAAATCCTCGAACAGATCCTTGCAACGGGCGAAACGGGCCGCCTCCTTGAGGGTATCGTTCACGATCAAACGGATCTCGAGCCCGCCGATGCGAAGCCGTTTGCGCTCGTTGCGGACCAGGATGCAGGTCGCCTCGGCGGTGAGACAATCGGCCGGCGGCTCCTCCTTGAAGACACAGTAGAGCAGACTCGCGCTCAGACAGTTGGCAGCGGCGGCGGCCAGCATCCGCGAGGCATTGGGTCCTGCTTGCTCTCCGAGCGGCGGTGGTTCGTCCATCAGGAGGTCGGGGACGCGCTTCCAGTCGAACGCGACATTGATCTGAAAGCCCTCTTGCTGTTGCAGGTGAATGGTGAAACGCCCTTGTTCAGACATCATGCCTCCTCTGGCTCAGGGCTCGATGCGGGTGCCCAGCACCTCGAGAAACTTGCGGATCCACTCCGGATGGGCCGGCCAAGCGGGGGCCGTGACCAGATTGCCATCCGTGTAGGCGTTGGAGACGGTCTCGTTGACCTCGCACCAGGTCCCGCCGGCGTGCTCCAGGTCGGGACGGACTGCCGGATAGGCGGTGCAGCGCTTGCCGTCCAGGACCCCGGCGGCGGCCAGGATCTGCTGGCCGTGGCAGATGGAGGCAATGGGTTTGTCACCCGCCGCGAAATGGCGCACGATCTCGATGACCCTGGGATTGAGACGGAGATACTCGGGCGCCCGTCCCCCCGGGATCACCAAGGCATCGTATTTCGCCGGATCGACGGCCGCGAAATCGGCGTTGACCGCGAACAGATGGCCCGGCTTCTCGCTATAGGTCTGATCGCCTTCGAAGTCGTGGATGGCGGTGCGCACCCGATCGCCCGGCAGCTTGTCCGGGCAGACCGCGTGGACTTGATGGCCGACCATCTCCAGCATCTGGAATGGCACCATCGCCTCGTAATCCTCGACATAATCGCCGACCAGCATCAAGATCTTCTTGGCAGCCATGAGTTTTGTCCTCCGGAGGGCCGCATTGATTGAAAGGCCCAAACTATAGCATTCTGTCTCTCTATGGCGGACCTGGATGCGGGTCCGTCTCGTCTGCCCCTGCACCTTGGGCCCGGGTTGCGAGGCTGCGGCTCGCGCGCCGGCGTCGCGCATTGGTGCTGGCGACGCCCTTTTTCGCCGAAGTGCTGGGAATTCGCATTGAATAATGACAAGCAAACCCGGCATTCATCGCCCCACCGGGAAGTGGAAAGATGAATGCGACCGGCCTTTGGCGCCTTCTCAGACCTCTCGTGTTCCGCTTGGATCCGGAACGGGCGCATGATCTCACGCTGGGCCTGTTGACGCCCTGGTCGGCGCTCTTCGCGGGCAGGCTGGATACGCGAGACATCGCCCGGTCTCCCGCCTTGGCGGTCACCGCGATGGGATTGCGTTTTCCCAACCCCGTTGGTTTGGCCGCGGGGCTGGACAAGGACGCACGGGCGGTGCCCGCGTGGCAGGCGCTGGGGTTCGGCTTCATCGAGGTGGGCACGGTGACCCTGGTGGCTCAGCCGGGCAACCCGCGGCCGCGGCTCTTCCGGCTGCCGGAGGACGGTGCCCTGGTGAACCGGATGGGTTTCAACAATCAGGGCGTCGAGGCGATGGGCCGGCGGCTCGAGCGGTTGCGGGCGCGTGGTTCGCTGCAGGTGCCTCTGGGCGTGAATCTCGGCAAGTCGAAGGTCACGCCCGCCGCTCGGGCCACCGAGGACTACCGTCGGGGCTTCGAGCGGCTCGGCGAGCTGGCCGACTATGTGGTCGTCAACATCTCCAGCCCCAACACCCCGGGTCTGCGGGACCTCCAGCGCATCGAGGAGGTCGCACGCATCCTTGCTGCCATCCAGGGTCCGAATCAGCGGCTTTCGCGGCCGCGGCCGATCTTGATCAAGCTGGCGCCGGACCTGGCGGACGAAGATGCCGTTGCCTGCGCGCGGGCCGCCCTCGAGGTGGGGTGCGCCGGTTTCATCCTGACCAACACGACGGTGAGGCTCGAAGGGCTGGCGAGTCCGACCGCGGGGCTCAGTGGCGGACTGTCTGGTCGGCCACTCTTCGACCGCAGCACCCAGTTGCTCGGCAGGGTCCGCGAGGCGATCGGTCCAGACCCGGTGCTCATCGGGGTCGGCGGAATCATGGGCCCAGAGGGAGTCGCCGCCAAGCTCGCGGCAGGGGCGAACCTGGTCCAGGTCTACACGGGTTTGATCTATCGAGGGCCCGGGATGGTGCGGGAGCTGCTGCGCGGATTGATGTAATCCATGTCTCTCCGTCGGGGTCGCGTCTTCACGCGCTGGGCGACCAGGCCGCCGCCAGGTCCTCGGCCGCCAGAGGCTGGCTGAAGAGATACCCTTGCCCCTCGACGCAACCCTCGCGGAGGAGGAAGTCCAATTGCGCCTGGGTCTCGACTCCTTCTGCGATCAGGTCCAGGCCCAGACTGCGGCCGAGCGCGATGACCGCCCGCACGATGGCGTCGTCGTTCGGGTCCTGAGTGAGCCGCTCGACGAAGGTGCGATCGATCTTCAGCCGGTTCAGCGGCAGACGCTTCAGATAACCGAGCGAGGAGTAGCCGGTGCCGAAGTCGTCGACGGCCAGGGTGACGCCCAAGCCGCGCAGTGCCTCCAGGGTTGCGATGGCCGTCTCGGCCCGGCGCATGATCATGGATTCGGTGACTTCGAGCTCCAATCGCTCGGGCGCGACGCCGGTGCGCTGGAGGGTATCCTGGACCTCGCCGACCAGGTCGGCCCGCTCGATCTCGCGCATCGAGAGGTTGACGGCGAGTCTGGGTACTCGAAAACCGGCTCGATCCCAGGCGACGAGCTGTTGGCACCCTTGCTCGAGAACCCAGGCGCCGAGCTCGTCGATCAGACCCACTTCTTCGGCCAAGGGGATGAACTGGCTCGGCGGTATCGGACCCAGCCTCGGGTGTCGCCAACGGCAGAGTGCCTCGACGCCGCACAAGTCTCTTCCTTGCAGCGCCAGCTGGGGTTGATACCGGACGAAGAGCTCGCGGCGTTGCACGGCGCCTCGCAGCTCGTGCTCGAGACTGAGCCGCTCGGTCGCGCCCTCGGACATGGCCGGTTCGAAGAAGCTGAACCCGTTACGTCCATGGCCCTTGGCCTGGTACATGGCGATGTCGGCATGGCGCACCAGGGTATCGATCTCCTTGCCGTCTCTCGGATAGAGGCTGATCCCGATGCTCGCGGTGACGAAGAGCTCGCGGCCCTTGACATTGAAAGGCCGCTTGAAGGTGTCGAGAATCCGATCGGCGAAGCTGGCGGCGAAGCGGGCCTCGGGGATGTCCTCCAGGATGATGACGAACTCGTCGCCGCCCAGCCGGGCGATGGTGTCCACGGACCGCACCTGTTTGGCCAAGACCGCGGCGACCTGTTGCAGCAAGGTGTCGCCGGTCGGATGTCCCAGTGTATCGTTGACGACCTTGAACCGATCCAAATCCAGAAAGAGCAGTGCCACCTGTCGGTGGTAACGGGCCGCACGCTGGAGACACTGCTCCAGACGCGCATGGAAGAGGCTCCGATTGGGCAGGCCGGTCAGCACGTCGTGGTGGGCGAGATACTCGAGCTTCTCCTCGGAGCGCTTGATATGGCTGATGTCCCGGAAGACGCCGACGTAATGCGTCAACTCGCCGGCGCTGTCCACCACCGCACTGACGGTTATGAGCTCCGGATAGACATCCCCGTTCTTGTGGCGGTTCCAGATCTCACCGCGCCAGAGACCGGTCTGGGTCAGCTCGGCCCACATCCTCCGATAGAAGTCGGCGTCATGCCGGTCTGACTTCAGGATGCGCGGAGTCGAGCCGAGGACCTCGTCCTCGTCGTAGCCCGTGATCTCGGTGAAGGCGCGGTTGACGGCCAGGATGCGCTCTTGCGGATCCGTGATCACCACCCCTTCGGCCGTGCTCTCGAACACGCGCGCCGCTTGGCGCAGCGACTTGTCGGCCTCCCTTCGGGAGGTCACGTCCTGGACTGCGCCGACCAGCTTGACCACCCGGCCGGCTTGCTGCACTGGCTCGCAAGTGACCTGGACCCAACGCTGCTTCTCGCCCGCCGCGTTCAGACGGAGCTGCATGTCGTAGGCCTCGCCATGCGCGCGTGCGCGTTGGTTGGCCTGCTCGAACTCGAGCCGATCTTTGGGATGAAAATGATCCAGCCAGGCGGCAAGCCCGGGGGCAGCCTCGTCGGACCTCAGCGCGAACAGCTCGTAGGTCTCCCGGGTCCAGAGGAGCCGGTCGGTCGCCGCATCCAGCTCCCAACCGCCGACCTTGGCCAGTCGACCGGTCGCATTCAAGAAATCCGCGCTGCGTCGCAGCTCCTGCTCGAAGCGCTTGCGCTCGGTCATGTCGAGCGCGGTGAAGACCAGCCCGCGCTCCGGGCAGACCGGGTCGAGTGGCGCGGAGCTCAGGAGCACATCCAAGGGGCGGCCGTCCTTGTGGCGCCAGCAGCCTTCGACGGCGCCGTCGGTGGATCGCTGCGACGCATCGACCCCGTACTCGGGGCTCGAAGAGGTCCGGTCTTCGCCAGCGAGCCGGTGCGTTCCGAGACCGATCAGCTCTGCACGGTCATAGCCCAGGAGCTTGCAGAGATGGTCGTTGACCTCACGGATGGTACCCCGGTCGGACACCCCGATTCCGACTTGGGCGGCCTTGAGCACGGCCAACAGGTGTCGCTCGCGCTCTTGCACGGCCGCTTCGGCACGGTGGCGCGCAAGGTCCTGGGCAAAGGTCTCCAGGGCGAAGGAGACGTCTGCCGACATCTCCCCCAGCAGACGCTCCACATCCGGCGCGAAGAATCCTGGCTCCTGGGCGAAGAAGTGCATCGCACCGACCGCCCGGCCCCCGCGCAACAGCGGATAGGTGGCGCGTGCGCGCAAGCCCACGCGGGAGGTTGCGGGGGCCGGGCCGGTCTCCACCTCTTGGGACCAAACCTCGCTCGGGTGCTGCGGCCGATCGACCAGGCACAGGGCCGCGGCTGGTGTGGAGGCGGTCTCCGCGATCAATCGCTGGGCCACCGCGGCATCGACGCCATGGGCCGCAACCAGCGCTTGGGCCTCACCAACCGCCGGTTCGAGCGTGATGGCGCAGACTCGAATGCCGCTGAAATCGACGGCAATACGGCAGATCTCCTGCAGCAGTCTGTCCTGATCATCGAAGCGGACGATCGCCTGGCTGCAATTGCTCAGGGTGTTGTAGAGGTTGGATAGCCTCGAGGCGAGGGCCTCGGCCCGTTTGCGGTCGGTGATATCGCGGTTGACACCACGCCGCCCCAGATGGCGACCGTCCTCGGCGACCACCGGATTGCAGACATGCTCGACCCAACGCTCCTCGCCGTCGCGGGTGCGGATGCGGAACTCCAGACAATTCAGATCCTCGACCTGGTTGGACAGCTGCTCTTCCAGATGCCGGTTCCAGCGCCCCCGATCATCTGGGTGAATCAGTTGCCTCAAGAGTTTCGCGTCCGCGAGGAACTCCTTCGCCTGGTAACCAGTGAGTTTGGCGCAGGCCGGTGAGACATAGAGATAATGCCCTTCGGGACCCAGCCAGTACTCCCAGTCCGGGCTATACTCCGCCAGGATCCGATAGTGCTCGCGACTCTCGCGCAATCGCTCCTCGTCCCTGCACCGCGCGAGGAAGACGGCGACATGGGTGGCGACGGCGTCGAGCAGCGCCTGTTCCTCGTCGAGAAAGGGTCCGGTCTCTTCGGTGTCCGGCGGTTGCGCGCGATAGGCGACCCTGAGTGTTCCCTCGGTCTCCTCGGCCAGTGGGATGGCGGCAAGCTGAACCCAGGGTGTGAGCGCGAAACCCTGGGTCTCGAAACGGACACCCGGCAGGTCGATCCTTGCCTCGGCCAGCTCAGGAAAACGCCATGCGGCAGGGAGTCGCTCGACGACCCGCGTCAGCACCTGATCGAGCGGCGCCTCGGCGCGGCTGGTCTCGGCGAGGACGTCATGCAGCGCGGCGAGTTCCTTGAGCCGGTCCTTCAGCTCCGCCTCGCTGCGACGCAGACGCTCGCTCGTCTCGTACAAGGCCAGGCGTTGGCGAATCGCATCGGTGCGATCGATCACCGCACAGACGAACTGGGGCGTCTCACCTTCGGACACCGACAGAGGGGCGATATGCAGGTCGCCGATGAACTCACCCGCCTCACCCCCGAGGAAGCGGATCTCGGTCAGCGCGACGGGGCGACCCGCAGCCAGGTTGGACCAGGCCCCGATCACGCGTCCGCGCTGCGGCTCATCGATCAAGCGGGCGAAGAAGTGCTGATGGAACTGGATATTCCTCAGATTGAACAGGCGTTGCGCCGCCGGGTTGGACTCCTTGACCAGACCCTGATGGTCGATGACCAGCTCGGCCACCGGCAATCCATTGAAGAAAGAGGCAAAGCGCGCCAGAGCCGTCTGACTTTCACGCTGGCTGCGCAGCAATTCATCGTTTTGGATCTCGAGCTCGGCCTGATAGACGCGCAGGTTCTCGACCAGGGCGTGCGACTCCAGATCCTCGCTCTCCAGAAGCTCTTCCACCAGGTTGAATCGCTTCTGGCGTAGCGCGCTCAAGGCGCGATCCCGCACTTGTTCAGGGGAGACGCCAAAGAGATCGCTGATGTCTCTCTCGGTGCTTCTGGTGCCCTGTTCCGGAGGCTTCTTCTTAACCATCTTCCTGTGCCTATCCTGGACTGATCTTCCTGTGGCTCACGATGACACCCCCGTGCGGGTGCTGGATCGGAGCGACCTGCATGACGCAAGTATGACGTCCATCGGCCATCTCGACAGGATATTCCAGCGAGAAGAGGTCGCGCTCTCGCGTCAGGACCTGTTGGATGCCCTCCGCCGCGGCGCTCTTGTGTGGCCCCTGCGTCTCCGAGTCCTCATCTGCGCAGGCCGCAAGATAATCGACCCCGATCCCGGTCTTGATCAGCTCGGGATCGCCCTCGGCGCGGGCGCGGGTCCGCCAGGCACGGTTGACCATGGTGATGATCCCCCGCGGGTCGAGCACGGCGATCGGCTCGGGCAGTGAGTCCAGCACTGCTTGGTGGTGTTCCACGTCGCGCAAGTTGGTGACGTCCACGAAGGTCGCGACGGCACCGCGCGATTCGCCGGAGCGCACGGCATAGGGCAGGACCCGTGCGAGATAGTGGCGGCCATTGGTGGACTCGATCTCGTGTTGGAGCATCTCCCCGCTGGCGATGGTGCGACGCAGCTCGGGAACGAACTCCGGATAGTCCAGCAGGTTGGTGAAGTCGTCGATCGGACGGCCGAGGTCGCCCTCGCGGATCTTGAACAGCGCCGTGGCCTCGGGTGTGAAGCGGGTGAGACGCAGTTGGGAGTCCACGAACACGGTCGCGATGGAGGCGGCCTTGGCCATGCCGTCCAGGTCGGCATTGAGTCGGTTGAGGATCTCGATCTTCTCTTGGTTCTCGGCATTGACCGTGTAGAGCTCCTCGTTGACCGACTGCAGCTCCTCGTTCGAGCTCTGCAGCTCCTCGTTGGAGGCCATGAGCTCCTCGTTGGTGGCCTGCAGTTCCTCGTTGGCGGTCTCCAGCTCCTCGATCGTGGCCTGCAGGCTCTCGCGGGTCGCCGCCAGCTCGCGCTCCAGGGTCTCGATGCGTTGGAAGGTCTCGCGGTCGAGGCTGATGGTCTCGATCGCGGCCAAAGCGGACGATCCCTCGCGTGCCAACGACTCGGCCCCCTCTGTCGCGCTCCGAGCCGGTGCCATCACGGCCTCCGCCTCGAATGACAACACCAGATGCTGCTCGCCCTGCGGCAGCTCCAGGGGTCTTGCGACCAGCCTCAGACGCTCGGTCATCCCGTCGGACAAGGGCAGGCCGATCGTATCGGAGCGCAAGGGGAGACGGTCGCGCGCGGTCTTGTAGAGCAGCGCCTTCGCCATGGCGACCAGGGCGTTGGGCAGCAGCTTCGCGAGCTCCAGACTGGCGCTGCCCTCGCCGATCCGCAGATAGTGATTGACGTCGCCGAAGACGTGCAGCAGCTCATGCTGCTGGTTCAAGAGCAGACTGGTCGGGGCATAGCTTTGCAGCAGCAGGTTCTGCGCGGCGTCGATGGCCGCGGCGTCGCTTCTGACGCCCTGCATGTGGACCCCGGGACGCACTCTGTTGCCGGACACGGTGTGCGGCGCCAGTGGGGCCGTTGCCGCGTCCAGTGGCAGGGCGACGTGACGCAAGATGCGGTAGATCTTGTGCTTGGAGCTGACCGCCGAGAAGTCGGTCTGCAGATTGGCGATGGTCTCGCTGGGGCCCAGGAAGAGGAAGCCACCCGGGGCTAGGGCGTACTGGAGGCGGCGCAAGGCCCGCTCCTGTGCCTCGGGGCGGAAATAGATGAGGAGATTGCGACAGGAGACCAGGTCCATCCGGGTGAAGGGCGGGTCTTCCAGCAGATTGTGCCGTGCGAACACGATGCCCTGTCGGATCTCGGTCTTGACCACGAAGTGGTTGCCGCGCTTGATGAAGAATTGTTCCAGCCGCTCGGGCGAGATCTCCGCGCTGATCGCCTCGGAGAAGACGCCGGCACCGGCCGAATCCACGTTCTGAGGCTCGACGTCGGTCGCGAAGAGCTTGAAGTTCGGCCAGTGCCTCGCCCGTTCGAAGGCCTCGGCGAAGAGGATGGCGATCGAATAGGCCTCTTCGCCGGTGGCGACCCCTGGCACCCAGACGCGGATGGGTTGCGTGTCGGCGCGCTCGGTGACGATGGTCTTGATGGCCGTCTCGGTCAGCACCTCGAACGCCTCCGGGTCCCGAAAGAAGCTGGTGACCGGGATCAGCAGCTCACGGCGCAACGTGGCCAGCTCCGCCCGGTCTCCGCCCAGGAGTCGGACATAGTTTAGGAGGTCCGGCGTCTGGCGCACCTGCATGCGCCGCTCCATCCGACGCATGACCGTCGCCGGCTTGTACTCGCGGAAATCGATTCCGCCCGAGTGTTGCAGCAGGTGCATCACCTCTTCATGGGCACTGTCCTTGTCGATCTCGGCGGCCAGGGTTGGCACCTGGATCCTGGCCTGGGGCACCTGATGGATATGCTCGAGGAGTCGTGGTCCCAGCTCCTCGGGCGCGAGGATGGCGTCCACCAGGCCGGTTGCGATGACGCTGCGCGGCATGCCGTCGAACTTGGCCGATTCGGGCTCCTGGGCCAACAGAAAGCCGCCCGCGTCGTTGATGGCGACCGCCCCTCGCGTACCGTCGGAACCGGTCCCCGAGAGGATGACTCCGATGGCGCGATTGCCGAACTCCTTGGCGAGCGAGGAGAAGAAGAGGTCGATCGGCAGGGTCAGGCCGCGGGGGTTCTTGGGGCTCAGACGCAGGGCATCGCCCGAGGCGCTCATCATGCTCGCCGGCGGGATCAGATGAACCCGATTCGCCTCGATGCGCATGTCGTGCTGGACGGTCACCACCGGCATGGGCGTGTGGCGCGCGAGCAGGTTGGCCATCATGCTCTTGTGGTCGGGCGAGAGATGCTGGATCACCACATAGGCGGCCCCGGTCTTCTCCGGCAGACCTCGGAAGAAGCGCTCCAGGGCATCGAGTCCACCCGCGGAGGCCCCGATTGCCACGACATAATTCTTGAAGCGGTAAGGGCGGGCCTTGTTCTCCTTCTCGTCGGCCACTCCGGACAGGGTCGGCATGCTGAATGAGCTCCTAGAGGTTGCGCTCTCGATGGGCCGCGGAAGCGAATCCAGTGCGGACCGGAAAAATCCAACCGCCGAATTGCCGGCGGCGTTTCGTGTGTGCTGGCGTGAGCCGGTCGCGATCGCGCAGCCAGAATCATTGGCCGGAGGGGCATGAAAGGCCGCGGGCGACGACCCGGGACGGGACGAGGCGACCGGCGCCGAGTGGTCACAAGGCTGGATGAGTTGTATGGCAGGGCGTCTGCGGGATTGCGTCGATCTCGCCCGCCTCTGGTCTTCCTGAAGGCGATTCCAGCTAGGGTCCCAACCAAGAAGGCTCATGTCAAACCCCTTCATTGAGCGGGAGAATTCTATCACATTCACAGGCGCTCGATCAGCTTGACGATCGGGCTCACGCGCCGAGAGATCCTCATCGGCGCCTCGACAGAGATCGTCGAGACCGGGGCCGGGGTCGTTCCGGTGGGTCCAATCGCCAGCGGATCGCACCCGAACGGGCCGCGTCAGACCTCCTTGTAGAGCTCACCTCCCTGATGCAGGAACTCTGCGGACTTCTCCTTCATCCCCGCCTCGATGGCGGTGTCGACGTCGTCGATCCGACGTGTCTGTGCATAATCGCGTACATCTTGTGTTATTTTCATGGAGCAGAAATGCGGGCCGCACATGGAGCAGAAATGGGCGACCTTGTGGGTCGCGTGAGGCAGGGTCTGGTCGTGATACTCGCGTGCCCGGTCGGGGTCGAGCGAGAGGTTGAACTGGTCCTCCCAGCGGAACTCGAAGCGGGCCTTGGAGAGCGCGTTGTCGCGGATCTGCGCACCCGGCAGACCCTTGGCCAGATCCGCACCATGGGCGGCGATTCGGTAAGTGACGATGCCGTCGCGCACGTCCTGCTTGTCGGGTAGCCCCAGATGCTCCTTGGGCGTGACGTAGCAGAGCATGGCGGTCCCGTACCAACCGATATTGGCCGCGCCGATGCCCGAGGTGATGTGATCGTAGGCGGGCGCGATGTCGGTGATGAGCGGCCCCAGGGTGTAGAAGGGCGCCTCGAAACAGTCGGCCAGCTCCTTGGTGACGTTCTCCTGGATCATCTGGAGTGGAACATGGCCGGGGCCTTCGATCATCACCTGCACATCCTGCTCCCAGGCCACCTTGGTCAGCTCGCCCAAGGTCTCCAGCTCGGCGAACTGGGCGGCGTCGTTGGCGTCGGCGATGCAGCCGGGGCGCAGGCCATCCCCCAGACTGAAGCTGACGTCATAGGCCTTCATGATCTCGCAGATCTCGCCGAAGTGACGGTAGAGGAAGTTCTCCTCATGATGGGCGAGACACCATTTGGCGAGGATGGAGCCGCCGCGCGAGACGATGCCGGTCACCCGATCGGCCGTCAGGGGGATATAACGCAGCAGCACGCCGGCGTGGATGGTGAAATAGTCCACTCCTTGCTCGGCCTGCTCGACCAGGGTGTCGCGAAAGAGCTCCCAAGTCAGCTCCTCCGGCTTGCCATCGACCTTCTCCAGCGCTTGGTAGATGGGCACCGTGCCGATGGGTACGGGTGCGTTGCGCAGGATCCATTCCCGGGTCTCATGGATGTTCTTGCCGGTGGAGAGGTCCATCAGGGTGTCGCCACCCCAGCGGGCCGACCAGACCATCTTCTCGACCTCTTGCTCGATCGAGGAACTGATGGCCGAGTTGCCGATGTTGGTGTTGATCTTCACCCGGAAGTGACGCCCGATGATCATGGGCTCCAGCTCGGGGTGATTGATGTTGGCGGGGATGATGGCGCGCCCGCGCGCCACCTCCTCGCGGACGAACTCCGGGGTGATCCGATCAGGCAGTCGGGTACCGAAGGCTTGACCCGGATGCTGGCGCAGCAGCTTGGTGTAGCGCGGATCGGCCCGCAGCTCGTCGAGCCGCAGGTTCTCGCGGATGGCGACATATTCCATTTCCGGGGTCACGATCCCCCGTCGTGCATAATGCATCTGGGTGAGGTTGCAGCCCGGGCGGGCCCGGCGCGGGGTGCGCAGGTGCTCGAAACGCAGGTGCGCGAGCGCCGGGTCGTGCTGGCGCGCCCGGCCGAAGGCGGAGCTCGGGCCGGCCAGCTGCTCGGTATCCCCACGCTCCTCGATCCAGGCCGACCGCACGTCCGGCAAGCCGGCCAGGAGGTCGATCTTGGCGTCCGGGTCCGTATAGGGCCCTGAGGTGTCATAGAGCATGACCGGCGGGTTGTCCTCGAGGCCACCCTTGGTGCGGGTGGGAGTCTGGATCACCTCGCGCATGGGGACCCTCAGGTCGGGCCGCGAACCCGTCGCGTAGACCTTGCGCGAGTTCGGGAAGGGGCGCCGGACCTCGGTGGAGAGGCGGGCGGTCTCACGGACCAGTTCTTGGCGGATGGCACTCATCGGATTTCCTCAATGGGGACAGGCGCGCGCAGCGCGCCGCGTCGGGCTCGGTGGGTGGGGGTGCGGGTCGATCCGGGTGGATGACGGCAATCGACGACCTTGGGCGGGCGTTGCGGCGGCAGGAGGGGCAGTGCGCGGAGGGACGATACCCGAACCCCCGGGCGCCATAGGGTCCGGGTGGGCGACTGGCAATGGATACGTCTGCGGTGGGAACCATCTCCAGCGTCTGCTTTCCTGCGCCGGTATGATCCGGATCAGGTTCGAAGGGTCTATCTCAGCCCGTGACGAGCTCCGCCGATTCCTGCGCGCCAAGCCCTCTGGTCGCGGCTCCAAACACCTCGGGTTCGGCGGCGGCGAGTCCTCACGGACACCCCCAGCAGTATCAAGGCTCGAAGCTAGCGAAAGGCCGCGGGGATTGCAACCGCGATTCCAGTGGCCTTGATTCCAAGCGTCCCGAATTGCGAAACCTGGACAGGCACTTCATCATGCGTACCGACAGCGAATTGACGATAAGAAACCGAAACAGGTTCACTGGGACATGAAACCCTCGCTCCATGCCGCATCGCGCAGTCGCGTCTTCTATCTCGGTGCGGATCAGGGATTGCTGACCGACCTCTCTCCCTTGATCGAGCCCAAGGGCCTCGAGCTCACGGCCGTCGCCAGTCCGACCGATCTGGTCAGGCTGGTGCGACGTACCCCACCGGCCGTCCTGCTCCTGGACATGGCTCAGCTGCCAGGGGCGCGCGCCCTCGAGGACTTCGTCTCCGCGCTCTTCAAAGGGATTTCGCCCTGTCCCGCCATCATCTGTATCGCGGGCAAGGAGCCGGACGACCAGACCATGGAGCGTCGACTGGCGGTCATGCGCGCCGGGGCCAGGAGCTATGTTCCGCGGCCGGTCTCGGCCGTGCGGCTCGCACGGCGGGTCATGCGCATGTGCGGTCTGATCGATGCCGAGCGGTACCGCATCCTGGTGATGGAGTCGGACCAGACTCAGGCCGAGCTGATCTCCAGCCTGCTCGCCAGTGCCGGGATGGAGGCCCTGGTCCTCGAGGATCCGATGCAGGTCTTGGAGGTCATGCAGGGGTTCCGCCCCAATTTGGTTCTCATGGGGCTCGAGATGCCGAGTGCCACGGGTACTGAAATGACGTCCATCATCCGCGATCAGGACGAGTTCTTCGGCATACCCATCCTCTTTCTCTCAGCGGAGACCGACCTCGACCGACAGCTGCAGGTGCTGAAGGCGGGCGGTGACGGTTTCATACCGACACCGATCGACAGCCATCAGTTGATCGGCTCGGTCGAGCAGCGCATCCGCATGTCGCGCTGGCTGCAGGACCGGCTCGTCTTGGTCAATCGTCGTGAGATCGCCAATGGCCTTCTCCCGCGGCATGTCTTCATGGCCCACCTGGACCGGACCGTCGCCGCTGGCTCTCGGGATCATGATGGTCTTGGCCTTCTGGTCATCGAGCTGGACGAGCCGCACCAGCTTCGCGATGCGCTCGGTTTGGGCGGCGCCGAGCAGCTGCTGCGCCGGTTGGAGGCGCGGCTCAGCGACGCGATGACGCCCGAAGAGAGTGCGACGCGTCTCGATGATTTCCGTTATGCCCTGCTTGCCCGACGCAACTCCAAGGTGCGGTTGGAAGAGCTGGCGAGGAAGCTCTGTCGTCGGCTCGCCGAGCTCGGCGTCGAGGAGTCCCCTGGCGACGAGACCAAAGCGGTCAAGACCGCCGTGAGTATCGGCATCGGGCTCTTTGCACCGCCCGCTGGCGATGCCATCACCCTGGTCTCGCGTGGCGAGAAGGCGGTGGCCGGCGCCAGGAGGGCCGGTGGCGATCAGTTGCGTGTCTGGACCCCGGTCGTGACGCCCGATGGCACACCTGAAGCGGAGGCCCTGCTGACACGCTTGGTGAAGACCGCGCTCGCCCAGCGCGGCTTGCTGCTGCTGTTTCAGCCCCTGATACCGCTCGAATCGGGTGAGCTGGAGGTCTACGAGGCCCAGCTCAGATTGCGTACCCTCGACGGCGAGCAGATACCGCCCGCCGATTTCCTCCCCGTCGCGAAGCGTTCCGGTCTCATGCCCGAGGTCGACCGCTGGGTCCTGGAGCGGGCGTTGGAGGTCTTGGACGACCGCTGCCAGCAGAATCCCCGACTGCGCCTCCTGATCCATCAGCGACTCGACACCCTGACCGCGACGGACTGGCTCCCCTGGTTTCGCGAACGGATCAACGGGCGCGAGCTGAGCGAGCCGTTTCCCATGATCCAGCTTCAGATGCGCGACCTCCGCAAGAACATCTTGAAGGCCAGACCCGTCATGGAGCGATTGCGCGATTACGGTCTCCAGCTGAGCGTCGCGAATGTCGGGGGTACGGTGGAGGAGGTGAGGTTGCTGGCCCGGCTCGGCGTGACCATGGCCAGGTTGTCCTTCCGAACCATCGCCCGCACCGAGCAAGGTCAACTAGTCGACATCATCGAGCGTTTGCGCGAGCAGGGTGTGTCAGTCGTCGCGGCGGGTATCGAGGATTCCGACGCCTTGACCCGGGTCTGGAGTCGCCGCCCCGACTTCGTCCAGGGCAACTATCTGGGGTTGCCTGGATCCGAGTTGAGCTTCGATTTCGGACGCCTGTCCAATGCCTTCTGAAACCTCGGGCGTCAGCGTACCGACCGGGACCGAAACCGTCCCTGATCCTGCCGCGACTCCTGCCGTCGGCCACACGGGTCGGTTGGTGCTGACGACCGCCGATCCCCATGCCGGCCCTCGACCTGGTCCCCTTCTGGAGGCCATGACCCAGATGGGTTTCATCGGCGCCCGACTCGGCGGCCAGGAGGATGCCTTCTTGGTCGGGCCAGACTTTCTGAGCCTCGTCGCCTTTGCCGGTTGCGCGGTCCGGATCGAGACTCGACCCGGCGCATCCGGTGCCCTGTGCCATGTCCGCTTGCCGCCGCTCGCACCCCAGCCGTGCCTCTACGCCGGGCGCAACACCCGGGCGCCGCGTTGCTCCGGCTGCCGTGGTCGTCTGTCCGATTGGCGAGCGCGGACGGCTGTCTGGAGGGCTCGGCCAGAGAGCTGTGTCGTCTGTCCGCACTGCGGCGACACCAGCCCGCCTTGGTGTTGGGACTGGAAGCGGCAGGGCGGCTTCGGGCGGCGGCTGATCCTTATAGAGGAGGTCTTTCCGGGGGAGGCCGTGCCGACCCAGTCACTGCTCGACGGCCTCGCCCAGGTCAGCGGTACTCGGTGGCGTCATTTCTATGTGCAGGATTGAGCCTAGTACCGTCACCATGCAGAAGGACTCGAGCCAAGCCAGACACCCCATCCGCCCTCGGATGGCAGCGGCCTTGGTCTTGCTCCTATTCCTGATCACAGAGCAGGCCATCGAGCAACTCGCGCGCGGCCGCGCGATCGAGCACGAGCATGTCCACGTTCTGATCGAACTCTCGACGCTGCGAGCCCGCCTGGAGGGTGTCATCAACGCCCACCTACTCCTCGTACATAGTCTGACGGCCGTGATTTCGGCCGATCCGGACATCGATCAAGAGGAATTCTCTCGCATCGCCAAGGGCGTCGTCGACGAGCGCCACGCCCTGCGCAACATCGTCGGCGCCCCAGGGATGGTCGTGTCTCTCGTCTACCCGCTCGCCGGCAACGAGGCGGTGCTCGGACTCGACTATCAGAGCCACCCAGCCCAGTCGCGCGCGGCGATGCGCGCCATACAGAGCAGCCAATCGGTGCTCGCCGGCCCCATCCAGTTGGTGCAGGGTGGCATGGGAGTCGTCCTCAGAGCACCGGTGTTCCTGCCGTCCACCGGGACCGGCGGCGAGCGCCGCCCCTGGGGGATCGTTGCCGCCGTCATCGAGCTCGATACCCTATATCACGAGGCGGGCCTGCCCGCGCTGCTCGAGGAGCTGCGGTTGGCGATCCGGGGCACCGACGGCACGGGCGCGCAGGGCCCGGTGTTCTTCGGTCATCCTTCGGTCTTCGCCGAGGACGCCGTGACCCTCGACGTCGAGGTCCCGGCCGGACACTGGCGATTGGCGGCGATCCCGGTCGGCGGCTGGGGCGCGTCCCATATGTTTCCCTGGCTCATCCGGCTGACCGGGCTGGTCCTCGGCCTTGCCGCGGCGTTCCTGACCTTCCAGCTGGTGCGAAGCAATCAGGCACTCGCGCTCAGCGAGTCCCGCTACCGGCACCTCTTCGACTTCAGCCCGGCACCGATGCTGATCTACGAGCGGGCCAGTCTGCGCCTATTGGCGGTCAACGAGGCCTTCAGCCGCGATTATGGCTACAGCCGCGAAGAGGCCCTTGCCCTCGTCCTCACCGATCTCTACCCGCCCGAGGAACGGGGGCCGATCACCGACCTCGCCGCCGATTTGACGGGCCTTGCGCACGTCGGCGAGTGGCATCACCTGAGAAAGGACGGTACTTGCATGACGATCGAGGCGCGCTCGCACGGCCTCGACTACCTCGGCCGACAGGCCCGCGTCGCGGTGATCACGGATGTGACCGAGCGCAAACGGGTCGAAGACGCCGTGCATCGGCTCAACCTCGAGCTCGAGGAGCACGTCGAGGCACGTACCGCCGAGCTGGCGGCCGTCAACAAGGAGCTCGAGACCTTCACCTACATGGTCTCGCACGACCTCAAGGCGCCATTACGTGGTATCGACGGTTACAGCCGTCTTCTGCTTGAGGATCACCAGGAGCAGCTCGACGCTGAAGGCCGACTCTTTCTGCGCAACGTACGCCAAGGCGTAGAGCAGATGGGCGAGCTGATCGAGGACCTGCTCGCCTACTCGCGGATGGAGCGTCGTAGCCTGCAGGGCATCTCGCTCGATGTTGGCGAGCTTGTGACGCGCGTCCTCGGCGAGCGCCAAGAGGAGATCAGCACCCGGGGCGCGCAGGTGCAGGTGGACCTCAATGGCCTCGAGGCGCGCGCTGACCCAGACGGCCTGGCCATGGTGCTGCGCAACCTGCTCGACAACGCCTTCAAGTTCAGCCGACCCGGCGAGCCGCCGGTCGTCACGATCGGCGGCGAGACCGACGAGGATCGGGTCCGGCTCCGGATTCAGGATCAAGGGATCGGCTTCGACATGCGCTTTCGCAACCGAATCTTCGAGATCTTCCAGCGTCTGGAGCGCGCCGAGGACTATCCGGGGACCGGCGTCGGCCTGGCCATCGTGCGCAAGGCCATGAGCCGCATGGGTGGGCGGATCTGGGCCGAGAGCAGGCGCGGTCAAGGCACCACCTTCTTTCTGGAGCTGCCGAAATGACGACCCAGACCAGCACCCGCCCCATCCTCTTGGTCGAGGACAACCCGGCCGATCTCGACCTGACGCGGCGCGCCTTCGCCCGGCGCAAGCTCGTCAATCCACTCACGGTGGCGCGGGACGGCCAGGAGGTGCTCGACTGGATCCCGCGCTGGGCGGCCGGTGAACCCTTACCCTTGGTGGTCCTGCTCGACCTCAAGCTTCCGCGCATCGACGGGCTCGAGGTGCTCCGCCGGTTGCGCGAGGACCCGGTCAGCCGGGATCTCCCGGTCGTCGTGTTGACCTCATCGAGCGAGGACCGCGACATCGAGGCGGCCTACCGGCTGCGCGCCAACTCCTACATCGTCAAGCCGGTGGACTTCGACAAGTTCATGGAGGTGGCAGCCCAGATCGAGCTCTACTGGTGCCTGCTCAACAAGCCGCCGAGGTGAGCAATGCGTGTACTGCACGTCGAGGACAACCCGACCGACGCCGACCTCGCGCATCGGATGCTGGTCCGCCGGGCGCCCGAGATCGTGCTCGAGCGCTGCTCGACGCGGGTCGATGCGATGGCCCGGCTGCAGCCCGCTGAGCGCTTCGACCTCGCGATCATCGACCTGCACCTACCGGATGGCTCCGGGCTCGAGCTGTTGACCTGGATTCGCGAGCGGCGACTGCCGGTCGCCGTCGTCGTCATGACCGGTACCGGCGACCAGGAGGCCGCCATCGCGGCCCTGAAGGCCGGTGCCGACGATTACATCACCAAAGGAACCGACGCCTTCGACCGCCTCCCCATCACCCTGCAGGACGCCCGGCGGCGCTTCCGCGAGGCACATGCACGGCGCGCCCGCACCTTGCGCGTCCTCTACGCCGAGCACAATCGCGCCCACATCGATCTGACCCGTCGCTACTTCGCCCGCCATGCCCCGTACATCCGTCTCACCGTGTTCAGCGACGTGGATCAAGTGCTTGCCCGGCTGCCGCCTGACCCCGACACGTCGTGCGACTACGACCTGGTCCTCCTCGACTACCGGTTGCCCGGCGTCGATGCGCTCGAGGCGGTGAAGGCACTAAGGGTCGAGCGCGGCCTGGATATCCCGATCGTCATGGTCACGGGGCATGGTAGCGAGGAGGTCGCTGCAAGCGCCATCCACCTCGGGGTCAGCGATTACGTCTCCAAGCACGCAGGCTACCTGCACGAGCTCCCTGCCACCCTGGAGAAGGCCTGGAGCCAGGCCGAGCTGGCGCGCCAGAGCGCCAATCTCCGCGCCATTTCCGATCAACTCAACCTCGCGCTCGCGACCAGCCCGGTCATCCTCTACAGGCGCCGTCTCGACACGGCCAACAAAGACCTCACCTGGATCAGCGAGAACATCGTCGGTCTCCTCGGTGACAGCGTCGCTACGGCGCTACGACCTGGCTGGTGGCTCGCGCGCCTCTATCCCGAGGACCGAGCTGGGGCCCTGTCCTGGCTGGCCCATCGAGGCGGCGCCAAGTGCTGGAGCCACATCTATCGATTCCTCGATGGCCAGGGACGCGTGCGCTGGATTCAAGACGAAATCCAACCGCCGGACGCCGCCGCCGGCACGGCCCGGGAGGCGACCGGGGCCTGGCGCGACATCACCGAGACCAGGCTGGCCGAACAGATGCGCGAGATCCGCATGGTCTTGCTGGATGCGCTCCTCGCCGAGCATTCGCTCGCGGACATTCTGAGAAAGATTACGAGCCAAGTCGAAAGGATTCTGCCCGACATGCGCGTAACCATCGTGTGCGAGCAGGATGATCACCAGGCAGCCGCCCAGCCGGTGCCGCTTGGGTGCGGGCCCGACTGGGATTTACCGCTGATGGACGGCCAAGGACAGACGCTCGGGCACCTGCTGGCCCACTACAGGAACCCGCGCCCACCCACGCCTCAGGAGCAGCAACTGCTCGAGGAGGTCGCGTCCATTGCCGGGATCGCGGTCGCGCACGTTCGCGCCAACACCCGTCTGCGCCAGGCAGCGGCTGTCTTCGAAAGCACCCGCGAGGGTGTTCTGGTCACGGATCTGACCGGCCGTATCCTCACCGTCAACCGCGCCTTCACGGACATCACCGGCTACAGCGAGGGCGAGGTCCTGGGACGCAACCCCCGTCTGCTGCGCTCCAGCAGGCAGGCCCCGGCCTTCTACCAGGCGATGTGGGCGAGCATCGAAACCAACGGGCATTGGCAGGGCGAGATCTGGAACCGGCGCAAGAGCGGCGATATCTATCCGGAGATCCTCAACATCAGCACCGTCTACGACGGCCAGGGGCAGCCGAGTCACTACGTCGGCGTGATAACCGACATCAGTCAGCTCAAGGAATCGCAGGCGCAGCTCGAGCGGCTCGTCCACTACGACCCCTTGACCGATCTGCCTAATCGTCGCCTCGTCGAATCCCGCCTGCAGCATGCGCTCGCGAAGGCCGGCCGCCAAGACCATCTGGTTGCGGTGCTCTTCATCGACTTGGACCGCTTCAAGGACGTCAACGACAGCCTGGGCCATCCGATCGGCGACGAACTGCTACAGGCCTTGGCCAAGCGTCTGACGAGCCGGCTTCGAGCGGAGGATACCCTCGCCCGTCTCGGCGGTGACGAATTTCTGGTCCTGGTGGAAGACCTGGTGCGCCCGGGGGATGCGGCGACCGTTGCGCAAACGATGCTACGCGAGCTCGAGCGACCCTTTTCGCTGCCGAGCGGGGCCGAGATCTACGCCGGTGCCAGCATCGGCATCAGCCTCTATCCGAACGATGGCCGCTCGGTGACCGACCTCATCAAGCACGCCGATGTCGCCATGTACAAGGCCAAGAACGAGGGGCGCAGCACCTATCGTTTCTACACGCCAGGCCTGACGAGCGCCGCCAACGAGCGTCTCGCGCTGGAGGCGCGCCTGCGTCGAGCACTGCTCAACGATGAGCTGGTGTTGCACTACCAGCCACAGATCGAGAGCGATACCGGCCGACTAATCGGCTGCGAGGCGCTGGTGCGCTGGCATTGCCCAGAGGAAGGCCTGATCTTGCCCGGTCGCTTCATCCCACTTGCCGAGGAGACGGGCCTGATCGTCCCGTTGGGCGAGTGGGTGCTGAGCACCGCCTGTGCCCAAGGCAGGCGTTGGCTCGGCGCCGGTTTGTCTGACCTGGTCATGACCGTCAACCTCTCTGGCCGCCAGTTACGTCGACCCGATCTGGTGCCGACGATCGCCGAGATCCTCAAACAGACCCAACTCCCCCCCGATCGGCTCAAGCTGGAGCTGACCGAGAGCACGATCATGGGACAAGGCGACCAGGCAGTGGAGCTCTTGCAGGCGCTCAAGTCCCTCGGGGTTCGCCTATCCATCGATGACTTCGGCACCGGCTATTCCTCGCTCGCGCACCTCAAGCGCTTCCCGATCGACGAGCTCAAGGTCGATCGCAGCTTCGTCAAGGACATCCCCGAGGACACGAACGACATGGAGATCGCGGCGACCATCATTGCCATGGCGCGCAACCTCAAGCTCAGGGTCATCGCCGAAGGCGTCGAGACCCAGTCACAGCTGGAGTTTCTCACCAGCCACGGCTGCCATGCCTGCCAAGGCTTCCTCTTCGGTCGTCCGGTCCCGGAGGATGCCTTCCTCTTGCTTGTTGGGCATCAGGGTTCGGAGTGAATGCGCCACGCCTAGGAGAGAGTGCCGCCGTGCGTCCGTCGCCATTTCTCCCAATTCCTCGCAGCCTTGCTCTTGCTTTTGTCCTGACTTTCCCGCCAAGAACGCAGTGTTTCCGAGTGATGCTTGGAAAGGGTAGCAATAAGCTCTGACTCGGCGCCGCTGAATGCCTTGATGACCTTGTTTCCATCACGGCCAAGATTGCGCGCCAACTGATTTTCATTCCAATTAGCGATTTTTTCCAATTCGGCATCTCGGTCCACGACTGGCACATTTGGAGTCTGCGTATCCTCGGGTTTGAGCTTCGTTGCATGACTTGTCAGGCCGATTGTCTTCGCGAGTGCGTTCCGGAGATCATCCGCGCTTGCGAAATGCTCGCCTGGCTCGACAACGGGCTCCGCATCACCCCTTTCTCGGGCCACGCGCCAATCGAGGACTTCTCTCGAGTCAGAAGGGGCTGGCACTGATGTGCGACTGATAGAATCGCCAAAGGCCATGTCCGATGTGGGCGGCAGGACGCGCCGGTCTTTCCACGGCTGCCAACCCTCCAGTTCGATGTCCCAGGCGAGACTTCTTTCGGGATCCGGGCCAGGCCAATCCATCAATTTGAGCAATGCGCCCAAGCGGCGCAAGTGTGCGAGCGATGCGCAATCTTTCACGCCTAAGTCGTTCAGGATACGGTCTTCGAATGGCTCAACTAGAGCATCACGTACCGCTGGGTCGGATAAATCTTGCGGACGTCCAGATCCGCTTTCCCAATGATTGTGATTGATATCAAGCAGCCGCGTGTAACGCTCGCGGCGATTCGTCAGCCTCAGTTCGGCTTCGAGCTTAACGGCACCCATGCCAAGGGGTTTGCCCATGCCAAGACTATGACGGTATTGCCGACCCTCGTGCCCACGCGGATGCAGCGCCCAGCAGAGTGCACCGAGCTCTGCATCCGAGAGATTATCGAAGTGCACCGAGAAGACGAAAGTCTTGTGGGGTGCCACCGGGGTCATGCGGGTGTGCTGACTTGAGCTTTCCGGAATTTCCCCGGGTTGAGCCAACTGATGGGTAGTACGGAGCCCTTGATGCCAATAGAACTTGGTACCGCGCAGCACCGTATGCTGTCCGCGAAGGCGTTCATCCATGTCGGGTGTTGGCGAATCATAATGGCTTAGGTTCGTCCGCACCACGGAGTCCGCATCCAGGCTCATCAGATCTTCAGGTCGGCGAATGGGCGATGATGGATTCCTGCCCTGCACCAAATAATGCTGGAAAGCGGTTGGCTTGGGAGACGATAGGATACGGGGAGTCAACTCTGGCAAGAAAAGATCGTCACCAGACTGTCCATCTTCCAGGGTTGCATCCGATACGGATACGCGTCCAGCATAGGCCCATTCCGGATCGCCCTGCTCGGGCCGTTCCTTGCCGGCTTGCCGGAAATCCTCGGCACGACGGATATAGCCGAACAAGGCATCGGCGAAGTCGATATCGAGCGGTTGGCGCAAAGGCTCGGGGATCAGGTCTTTCGGCGACCTCTGGTAGGGCAGGCGGAACATCATGGTCGGGCCGAAGAAGATGAGCTTGTCTTCATGATCGACCAGATAGAACAGTGGGTCGCCGTCGCCCTCGAGCAGATCCGTCTTCTTTCCCAGCGCACGGGATCCGCGTCCGTCCCCTCGGTTGAGCTCACGGTCTTCGAGATACTGCTCCCACAGGCTGGGTGGAATCGGGATCGGCTTGGCTTTCGAATCTGGCTCATAGATGGCGTATTGAGATTTCTTCCCACCAAGAACCCCCGACTCGATCAGCCAAGCCGGTACCATGTCATGATCGGAGCTCGTCGGGCGCGCGGGATCACGTCGCGTAATCGATTCGGGGGTTTCCGCCATGTTCAGCACCAGACCGCCATCACCTCGCGGTGTGTCGCGTCGCGGTGCCGGCACGACATAGACAGGATGAACCTGATGGCGACCCAGTCGAGCCGATTGTAAGGTCGGACCAAGCCGATCGAAGGGGACGCGGATGATCGATTGGTCGTAGGTCGACGCATCGCACCGTGCCGGGCGAATCGCCCAATCCCCTTGGTGCCGGCACAGGTAGCCGCCTTTGAGATTGAGCGAGGGATAATCGAAGTGCAATGCCGCCGCGAGCTTCTTGTTCGGGCCGAGAGTCTGTTGCCGATACCAGGCACCCAATGAGGTCGTATCGCCAACGGCGCGATAGATCAGCGCGCGATCTGTCACCTGGCTGACCTTGCCATAGCTCGCCACTTCGACGATCGTGCGCAACATCCCGCGCAGGCTGCTGCCTGGGATGACCGGTGCGGTCATCCGTCCGCGATGGAAGAAACCCGGAACGTTCTTGGTCCGCCGCTTGTAGTCATCCCCGCCTTCTACTGGGTTGGTGAACTGGCTCAACGCCAAGGGTGCGCGAAGGGTGCAACCTGCCGAGCGCGCCCGTTTCAGGCGGCGAGCCAGTGGTAGGTATCATCGTTAGCGACGGCTGTCCCGTAGCGTCGGCGCAAGTCGTCGCGGACGTAGAAGGCCATGAACTCCTCCCACAGCCCGCTGAGCGTGATGCTGCGTAGCGCGAGCATACTCTGGGCTCCGGCCATCACCCAACGCATGCCTGCGCGCTCCATGCGGTCCTTGACCAGGCAGCGGCACGCGCCCTCGATCACCCCGGTGGCGATGGGAAAGCCCTCGGCAAGATAGAGGTCGTAGGCTATCCGATCGCGATGCTTGTCGAAGTAGCCGGCGATGCCCTCAAGGGTCTTGCGGCGGGTGCCGGTTGAGGACTCGGCGTCGCGCTGGAGCATGGCAATGACCTCGCCGACCTGGCCGTGCAGGATGAGGCGTAGATCGCGCTTGGCCGCCGCCTCGGCGGCGGGTGAATCGTTCGGATGCAACAGTTTGGCCGCCTCCCACACATATCCCGAGGCATGCAGCAGATCGAGGATCTCGGTGACCTGTTCGCCCGGAACCGCCTCACGCATGGCCTGCCAGAGGTTGGTCTGCCCGTCGATGAGCAGGACGCTCGGATGACTCTGCTCGGGGTCGCGAAGGGCATTCTGCTGGGCGATCCAGGCGCAGATCTCGGCGGTCTGCGGGGCGGTTGTATCGGCATCGTCACGCTTGAGGCAGGCGCGCACATGCTTCGTCAACGGCTTGGGGCGTGCGCCAGACGGGGGTGCTGGGCAGGTATCGGCAAACAGGGCGGCGAGCACCTGCTCGGGGGTGCGCACGTACGGCGCGATGCCATAGACGCTCCCGAGGAGTGCCATCTTCTTCTTGCCGCGCTCGCCCTGGGTCTCGCTCGGGCGCATGCACACGCCCTTCCCGTCGAGGGTATCGACCAGAATCATTCCCGCCGCCAGCGGCGTTGCCACGGGCACCTGTTCCCAAAAGCGTTCTGCCTGAGCGCTCAAGCGCCCCTGATCCCGCTCGAGGGTCTGCACCGACTGGCGCAGCCCCAACACCCGCTCGAGCCAGCCCGCGGCATGGGCATAGGGCGTCTCCTGCATCAACTGGGTGTTCCAATCCGACAGCAGGTAGGAGGTACAGCCCTGTGGCAGTTGCAGGCGCTGATCCAACGGGATCGCTTCCAGCGTCTGACCTTCGCGCTGAGCGTAGACGAACCGCTCAATCTCATACTCCCCGAACAGGTTGCGATAGGGTCGCGTACGCGCGGCCAAGCGTTTGATCTCGCGCCCATCCTCCAGCGTGAGCCGCGCGCCGACATCGCCCTGGCCGCTGAGCGTGAGAAAGCCCTGAAACAGCTGATGACCCAGCTCCAGCAGACTGCGCCACAACCCCAACTCGAGGGTATGGGCTGCGGTGCCCGCTCCAACGGCATCCTTGACCATCGTGATCAGGTCATCGACGTCGGCTTGCACCGGGGCAAAGACAGCGTGCTCGGAAATAGGGGGCAACAGACTCGACATCACGGACTCCTCAGCAAGGCAACAAAGTGCGCCGATCACCACCGATTAGCGGTGTCTGTCACCCTCGCTCAGGCCGTCGGGCTTGCCAAGCCATGCAGGTCAACCCGCTCAAAATCGTGTACGGGGCGGAAGCGCGCTCGACAGGTTGCACCCGTGCGCGAATGTAAAGCGGCGTCTCGGTCGTCAGACGAACCTTGAAGCAACCGCTGCGCGGATAGTCGGTACGATCATAGCGATCATGCCATGGTAAATCCTTGGCCTCCTCGACCGCGCGGACCACACGCTCCGGCAGTGGCACGAAATTGTAGGGTGCCCTGGATTTGCGGCTGTCCTCGGTCGGGTTGACTGGCTGGGGCAGGTTGGCGACGAACAGTGATGCGCTCATTGAGTCGACTCCCCGACGCCTGCCTTTGGCGAATCGCCCGATACCGGTAAAGGTGCGCCTTCCGCGACCAGACCACAGAGGCGGGACAGCTCGACCGCCGCGATACCGCTTGGCGTCAGGTAATGACGGACCCAAAGGCGGGGCGGGACGGGCGGTTTCGTTCCGGTCTCTGGTAGCGGCCAAGGAACCGCATGACGCAGTCCGCGTGCGCCTTCTTCCCAGAGCGTGAAATCCTGTTCCAAAGCGGTCCCACGGTTGCCCCAGAGCATCTGGTGCTCGTCGTAGCACTCATGCCACTGGGAGACGGCGTCCTCGCATCCATCCTGCACCAGACGTGCACGCCACCCGTCCTCGTCGCGCCACAGTAGGATCTCGGTCGACACCGCAAAGAGTCGCGCCTGTTGAAGCGTTATCTCACGCAGCGGTGGACTGACCGTTGGTTCCAGATCGTGTGAGGTCACGAGTCCCGCCTTAGGCGTATAGCGGCCCCAGATGACCCCATCATCGGCATGCGCCAGAAGCCAGGTCGGCGCGTGCTCCTTGAGGTTCTTCTGGAGCCAGGCCAACAGGCCGGCATCATCGGCGATGCCGGAGGCATCCCCAAGTGGCTCACTCTTGGCGTTAACCGCGTGAATCTTCCGAATCGGCTCACTCGCCATGGCGCGTCTCCTTCTCCCGCTGCGCGATCCATTCGTTGAGGTGCGTGCTGACATAATTCTCGAGGATCTGCGTATCACCCTCGATAGCCAGCCCATCGGAACCTGGATCGCTGATCGTCCAGCGCTGTTTGCCCTCGGGGCCGCTGAGCGTGAGCGCAGCTTCGATCCCTTTGAGCCTGCCGCGTCCGATGGATGTTTCACCTCCCAGGGGCAAGTCGCCGGTCCATAGATCCTTGAGCAGAAGTAGCAGGAGACCGATCTGGTGCCGCTCCGGGTTGCGTAGGCGTAATCTCAGGCTCACCTGTCCCCCGGTCAGGGGCTGGGCATTGAACAGGGCGCCGGGCAAGACGCCACCGGTGAAACGATCGATACGAATGCGAAACTGGACCCAGTCCGGCTCACCGCCCGTGACCTCGGATTCCCAAACCTCCAGCGCAGAGGCAAAGGACGGCACGCCGCTCTCGATCTTTCGCGGGCCGAAGATGCTATCGACCAGTTTATCGGCCCGTGTCTCATCGGCGGCCAACAAGGTCCACGCAATGCGCTTCGACCGCGCCCTGAGCGCCCCTGCGATGCCGGTACCCGGAGCAACGGGCACCTCGGTCGCCTGACGACGCGAGCGGATATGAATCTTGTCCGGACCCTCCGCGCTGGCCGTTGCCGCCATCAGCAGGGTTCCCTGGATGGAGAAAGTCGCGCTCAGGTCAAAATGGCGTCGCTTGTCGACAAGAGGCGCAGTTCCGAGCCCCTGGCAGATGTCACCGTCTGGCTTGCCACCCGATGCCGTTCCGTCTCGCAGCCAGGCGAACAGATCCTCGCGCGATCCAAGGTCGTAGCGCTTCACGGTCCAGGTCTCCACTCGGGCGAGACCGTAGCCCCGACGCTTCCTCGCCCCCAGCGCGATCTCGCCCCGTTGCAGACCCATCAGCGCGGTCGCCAGGGCCTGAATCAGTCCGGCCTCGTCATCCCCGTCCGTAATGATGAGCTCGAAGCGCACAGTGAAACGGGTGCCGGCGGCCCACAGCTGGCGATTGAACAGCCGGTCCTCCGCCGCGGTGCGGCTACGCGGGTCGAGTCCCACCTCGTGACGCAATTCGACATGCGCGTCACGGCCCAATGCATCGTCGATGATCAGCCTGCTCTGCTCGCCCTCGGGATCCTCACGGTTACCCCCGAACAGCGCGACGGTGTGCGACTGAGAGCGAGCCGGAGCCTCATACCCGTGCTCCCACTCGCGCAGAAAGGAGCGCAGGGCGCCTGCCAGCGAGGCCCCGGTCAAGAGTGGTGTTCGACCGTCCGAGGGGTCGACCAGCAATGGCATGTCCACCGCGTCGTCGGCGTCGCCGTTGCCGAGGCAGGCCGGCGTCTGCAAGATCAGGTCTCCAGTCACGCAGATGCGTTTGCGGATCTTGCGGCTGCTCTCCGCAGCCCACATCGATGTGATCATGTTCCACCTCCTTTGCGGGCATCCTTGATCGCTCGGGCCAGAACCAGATCGAGGAAGCGCAACAGGTCAAGGTCGCGCTGCGCTTGGTCGATGGAGGGCGCGATTTCACCCACTTTTGGGAGATCCCTGCTCCTCAGACCAAGGCGCCCTTGCCAGGTTGTTTCATCCCAGCCGTTGGCCAACCCCCGCAGCCAGCCATCCAGCGGCTGGCCCTCGATGCGGGCGCGACTCAGATGATTCATCGCCGTGCGCTGAAGATCGTTGAGAAAAGCGGTGATACAGCCGGGGCTTGGGCTCGCCTCGAGCAGCTCCTCCTGCACGGTCTGACGGAGCCGGGCCAGTTGTGATGGAGGTGGCGCCCGGTGGATCCGATAGTGATCGGTCGAATGATCCATGGCGGTCTTGGTCATCGCACGCTCCACCCGGGACGCCAGCATTCGGCGCGCCATGGCTTTCGCCATGTCCTGGCCAGCGTTGCTGGTAATCGCCGCGGTTGACCGTTGGCCCGGACCTGACCAGTCGCCAATCCGCCAGGACTTGTGCGTCGGCCAATTGACCAGGAGACGTCCAAAGCCCTCGGCACGCCGCTCGCCGATGCCGGTCCACTCCAGGGCTAGGAGTTGCTGGCTCGTGGCTGCGCCCCGCGCGAGCTGGTAGACGAAGACCGAGCCCATGGCGATCGCCGCGCTCTGCGGCAGGGGCAGTCCCCAGGTGTTGTTGAAGCCACCGACGGTCTCGGCGGCGAGGAAGCTGTCCCGCGGCCGCAGCGCGACGCCATTGCCGAGTCGGCGCTCGAGGACCGTACGCAACAGCTCGGTGTCCGGACGCAGGGTTCCATGCTCATCGCGCAGCAGGGTGTCGCTCAGGAGGGTTACGACGAGCTCGTCATCATCGATCGCCGGCTCATCGCCGACACCCTCCAGTTCCCGCCAATCGTCACCACGGGTCGGCGGCTCGGGAGTGATCTCCACCTCGCCGTAGGCCGTACGCCCGCCGCCGATGCGGGCATGTGGCGGGAATAACCCATGCAGAATCTCGGCATCCGCATCCTCGTCGCAGAGGATCGCGGCCCTGAAGGTCTGAGCTGGGGCGAGGGCGTCGTAGCCATAGATGTCACCTGACTCCCGCGCCCGCCCCGCGCGACGGTCACGGGTCGTATGGATGCTCTGCTCGCGCTCCGGAACGATCACATAAGCACGCTGTTTTTCATCGCCCTCTTCTTCATAGGGATTGACGAACGGTGCCGAGACCGCTTCGTATGTCGTTCCCTCCTTGGACGCCGGCTGATTCAGCGCAAAGTCGAGGGCCGGCGAGCCCTCGTCCCCCTTGATCCGATGCCAGGAGCGTGGCGTCGGGATGGCGCGCCGACCTTCGAAGCCTGCTGGATAGGCGTTCAGAAACCGCACGCGATGATCGAAGAACAGACGACGTACTCGGGGATCGGCGGCGTCCAACGTTTGGCCTTTGGAAAAGGCCTTGATCAGCAGCGCGCGCAGGGCGCTTCCGGGCAGATAGTCGAGCCCGACCACATTGTTGGGATCGCCTCCCAGCGTGGACGCCAGGACCGGTTGACGCAGTCGGATCCGGTAGGGCAGTACCTTCATGCTTGCCTCGCCTCGGTCAGTCGTTCCAGAGCGGACAGCCACTCAGTGGCCAAGTCCTTGTCTTCCTTCTCATCCAGCAACTGCACGCTCAAGCGGCCCAAGCCGCGATTGCGACCCACGCCGCCACGCCGCAGCGCGCTGATACAACTGCCGAGCAGCGCCTGCTGCGCCGCGTCAGGGGCCGGGTCGATCCTCACGCGGGCTTCGAGCACGCAGCCACGCAGGAGCACCCGTATCGCCCGCAGGCTGCCTTCAGCCGGCGCGCCATGCGGGTCGATCGCCGATTGGCGGCGAATGGCCGTGAGGGAGCCGATGACCTCGTCGGGGGTCACCTTGTTGGCGCGCACGTCGTCCATCACCGCCGCGTCCAAATCCTCGGGCAGTCGCGCATCACCGCCGCGCAGGGCGCCTTCTTGACCGCCCGGCGAGCCGAAGAGTGCGCGGGCCGCCGCTTCCAGGTCGGCGCTGGCCGGATGAGTCTGCAAGGTCTTCAAGGCATACAGCAGGTTGGCGCACTCCTCGGTGAGCAGGCCTTTGATCCGGCGCCAGGGCATGAGCGGCAGCCCGTAACGATCGCGACGAACCTCCAGGTCGACCAGACCCGGTACGCCGTCCGCCCCGCCGAAGGTGGCGTCACTCTCCAGTGTGATTCGGAGCCTCATGTCTCTGTCCTCAAAGCGGGATGTAGTGATCGATCAGCTCGATGGCGTCGAAATAGCCGCACAATTCACCGTCCCAGCCCTCCGTAGGCCAATTCGCGCGGCCATTCGGCACCGGGGGAAGCTCGCCGCCTTCGAGATACTTGGTCCGGAACCAGTGAATCGTGTCCGGATCCCCCTGCCGGAGCGCCTCGCGGAGTGCCTTGACCTTGTTGCGCCGATGCCGCCACTTCTCGCCTTGAAACGCGTGCAGCACGGTCTCCAGGGTTTGCCAGGTGCGACCCTGGCAATAGGGGGTGTCGTCGGTCAGCTCGACGGGTCTCAGGTACAGGGGGTCGCGGGTTACAGCGGCCTGATACTCGCGCTCGCGAATCCGCTTGATCCCGCGATTCGCCGAGGTGGCGGTGAAGTACCAATCCAGGCAGGGGTTCTGCTGTTGGGTCTCCCGACGATAGTCCTTTGCTGACCGGCAGAGCTCCTCGGCCATCGCATAAGTCCGCGCGAAGGGGCGACCCGCCTTGGCGATGGCGACGCCGGCCGAGGCCGTGGTGCCGCCACCAGGCAGGTTTGCCGCATGGGCCTTGAATTGCTCCAGGAAGACTTGCGCCAGAGACAGCCCGAGGCGGCCATCGCAGACGAACGTGAGATCGTCCCCACCGAAGACCAGCGGCCGAAATGGGAGATACCAGGCCACGTCCTGATCCGCGGGACTGCGCGACTTCACTTTGCGGAGGTCGATATGCAGATCCTTCTTGTCTGAATGCGAGTGGGAGAGACGGCCGCTTGCTTGATCGATCCGGTCGGCCAGGGCCTTCACCATCGTCTTCAGGGCCGTCGCGCCCGCCTGTTCCACGGCCGCCGAGAAGTCGCGCAGGGCCTTGATCTGATCACGCGGGCCATCGAGACCCGGCTGCCGGACGGCCTGGCGCAGACGCTCGCTCATACCGTCGCCATCGGCGTGGACCACGGCCATGTAGCTGTTCTCGCCGTGCGTTCCCCCGAGATCCTCGATGTCGCGTGGAAACCGGAACCGCGGCGGGAGGCTGTCCCCGACGAGTGCATAGAGCCGCCGCTCGGCGGCGCTGCGGTTGTCGCTCCCGGGCTTGGTGGCGGCCAGCTTCGCCAGGATCTCCGCGGACGCAATGCGCTCCTCGGTCTCGCCGTCCGACGTGGGGATCGGAACGGCGCCAATGGCGGGAAGCCCGGTCGCCTGACAGGCCCGGCTGACGCCGAGACCGGCGAGCGGAAGATAGCGGGGTCGCTCGCGTTTCTTGGTGGCCAGCTTCAAGGTCAGCTCATCGAGCTTGTCCCGAAGCTGATCGCGCGCCCAGTCGAACGGGATGCTCGCGGCCACCAGCTCGAGCTCCGGCGCCTCTTCGGTCAGGCGCTTGGAGAGGATGCGTAGAAAATTCTCTCTGGCGGAAGCGGTCTGAAAGAGTGCGAGGACATTGCCGCCGCCGCTGTAAATCAGCTCGCCGCCATCGTCCTGATGCTCAATGGTCCAGTTGGGGTCCAGCGTGCGATCCTTCGCGATGTTGCACCGTCCCCCCGTCGCGGCGCGCAGGGCCTCGAAGGCCCAGTCCCCGGTGGCTTGAGCCACCAGATAGGAGCCGCCGACGTTCTCCCGCAGCCGGTTGCTGCCAAAGACATAGCCTTGAATGCCCACGGTATCCGTCATCAGCAATTCCATTTCTTCAAGCCTCAGTTCTCGTCCAGCCAGGCGCCGATCGCGCTGGTGAGGTCGCCCAGGTCCGTCCGACCAAAAACGGCGATCTTGTCCTTCAGATCCAGCTCCCGCTCGAGCTCTTCTTGCAATTCGCCGGCGCAGTCTCTTGAGGTGCAGCAGACCAAGGCTGTGCGTGCCTCGTCGCCACCCATCTGGCGCGCCCTTACTGAGGCTTCGAATAGCTTGTGCTTTAGTTGTCCCTTGCTCTGATTGCCTGTCGTACAGGAGAAGGCGAACAGGCGGTAGCCCCGGATTGCGATGACATCGAATTCGAAACCGAGATCCTGATTTCCACTAAGATGCCTCGGCTTCACGTTCGTCCGCAACTCATAAAGCTGTTTGGCTTCCTTCAGGTCGCACAATGCCTGCATAACTGCCGATTCGAGCCAGTTTCCGTCCAGCCATTTGCAGAAATGCTCTGGCTTTAGGGCAAGATCATCAGGAGCGATTCCGCTTATGGCGTCGATGAGTGGGACATCTGGCTGCCACAAATGAGGAACTAGGCGGCTGCTAGGAGGCGGGATAACAATCGTTCTCCAAAACGAGTTCTGTCTGCGCCAGCGCCCAATTGGGCGCCAGATCTTCAGCCATTCGCCTGTTTCCGTGCAACGACCTGGCAATTCATCATCCTCTCGCCATTCCTTCGTTCTTGGTAAGAGTTCCTGGCATTTCCAATCTTCCCAGGCTTTCAATCCGTCGCCCGCGTCATCGGCATGGGCTTTGGCAAGCGCAAGTGCCAAATCAGGCAGCACAGGGCCTCGCTCGTCCGGTAGGTCCGGGTTCCAGCCGTGCAGATCCAGGAAATCAGACATGGTCACCTGGATGCGGTCGCACGTAATCGTCTCGACTTTCTGCGGTATCTTAAGCTCTTCGTCTTCGTTTTCGTCCGGATCGGTGACTAGCGCCAGCGCCTCGGGATCCAGGTAGGAGGCACGAAAGCGCGGGCGCGGGCTCTGTCGATTTCGCCAGGCAAGGGCGGCGGCCCGCGCGTGAACGGACATGGTCTTGGTTCCACCGGTATAGTGGAGGTGAATCTCGTCGGGCCGACTGTTCGGCCACTCTCGCGCGAAGTGCTCTTCCAACCGCGACGTGATGGCAGTCGGTCGATACTCGTCACCAGCGTTCGATAGCGTCGCATAGGCAATCGTTGGGGATTCGCCTTCCGGATACTGCCGACTAAGCCAGCGGCCGAGTCTTTGCGCGATCTCCCTTCCGGAATCCTTCGATCCGAATAGAGTGATCTTATCTCCGGGATTGGCCAGCAGACGGGCCGCAACCGCATTGGGCAGCGGATTGGTTCCAACCAGCAGGATCAAGTGACGCATGGTTCCCTCTCTTTGTGATTGGATCAGAGCTAGATCCTTTCGAACGACTTGTTGCTATTCGACTGAAATTACGCCCAGCATCACTCTACGGCGTCATTGCAATCCTCACCAATGATCTGATCAAGCGTCTTTCGCCAAATGGCATTGACGTGCTTCGGATCGCTCTTCAGACTCCTGTGCTTCTTGATCTCTTTCATGAGCAGTTTCGCATAGCCACAGCGCTCCTTCGGAGCATCCTTCTTAGCAATCGCGTCGACCAGCGCATGCAATTTATGAGACTCTCCCGTCCCTTTGAATCTAGTGATCTGGCCGAGCAAAGCCTTGTCATCCAGCACTGCCCCGCCAAGCCCTGGGACGATGGGAGTAGGCGCAGGGATACGGTAATCTTGGTTCTGTCCGACCCCACGCGGATCGGGCAGGACCGGGCGTTTCTGGAACGCAACGTCTCCACCTTGTAGCGGGAGTGTTCTCACTTGTGCTGGCGGTTGACCGGCCGAATCAAGCATCTTCAGCACCATCTGCACGCGTGCCGTATCCGCTAGGCGTCGCTCATTGGGGCGCGCGCCGATCCCGCGCAACACCGCCTTTTCGAAGGCGCGCAAGAGTGCGTCGGGGGTTTGCTCACGGTCGGCCGGAATATTCTGCCCCCGCCACAGGCCGACGGGTTGCGGGTCGGTGCCTCCCTGCATCCAACGCTTCCCATCGAAGAGCTTTGAATAACGAGCGCGGTGATCGATGAGATGCAGCTTGGTCTCCAGCGACACGGAGCCCATGCCCAAAGGCTTGCCCATGCCGAGCTGATGCCAGAACTGGCGGTCAGGATGGCCTTGCGGACGCAGGATCCAGCACAACGCGCCCAGTTCCTCGGCCGCCAGACTGTCGAAGTGGACTCGGAAGACGAACCGCTTGCCGATATCGACCGGGCGGAACTGCGTATCCTGGGCGTCGCTGATGTCGTCGTCAGGACCAGCCGCGATGTCCGGCTGCTGATGATGCCAATAGCGCTTGAAGCCGCGCGGCTCGGTATTGGCCGTTCCCCCGCTATTGCTGTCGTAGTGCAGCAAGGATTTGCGGACTCTCTTCAGTGATTCCTTTTGACGCTCGTGTTCCTGGAGATGTCGCAGCTGATTGTCGACCTGGTTCTTGATCTTGGTCTCATCCGCCGTCTGAACCAGATAGTGCTGGATCGCGGTGGGCTTGGGGGAAGCCAGCCTTTTCGGGCGGATGGGGTTCTCGCAATACCAGGGGCCATCCTGTCCAGGGATGAACTCGGCATCCGTCACCGAGACTCGTCCGGCGTAGGCGCGCGCCGGATCCCCCTGCTTGGCGTCGGCCGGATAACCGGACTTGCGGATGTAGCCGAACAAGGCATCGGCGAAATCGATGTCCCCCGGCCGGCGAAGATCTTGTGGGACCAGATCGATCACCCGCTGCTGATAGGGGAGCCGGAACATCTGGGCCCGGCCGAGGAAGGTGAGTTGGCCGTCTTCGATGAGATAGAACACCGGCTCGCCGTCGCGCAAGTGGCCAGGCTGCCGACGCGCGTTGCATGTCGGCTGGTCACAGGGAAAGGCCGACTCCTGCCACTGGGAGAGCTGATCGTCATCGCAGAACCGCTCAATGATGTCCGATCCAACGTCGAAAGCCTGGGCACCAGGCCGATCCAGAAACACGAACGCCATGTGCTGCTTTTGAACCTTGCCCGTCAGCACCAGGGTTGCTTCTTCGTAGCCCGCAGTCGCAACGGTCCTGATCTCGAGGACCTCCCAGTAGCGCAGATACTTGCCAGCGGGGTGCCGTTTGTCGGCGCTGTGGCGATGGTCCTGGACACCCGCTGGATCGAGTCGCACCCAAACCCGCTGGTGCTGATAGGCCCAGCGCGGCGTGGCGTTCGGTCCCGTACCATCGTAGAGGTTGCTCTCGCTCGCTAATCCGAACGCTTGCCACACGTCTTCCAGCTCGACGCGGGCAAGGTCGCAGGGCTCGATCTGGAAGGTGCCGTCACCGGCCGCGCGCAAGAAACCGGGCCGCGTCCTGGGCCGATAGCCATCCCCGGCGTCCCCTTCTCCATCCACCATGCGATTGCCATAGGCCTTGCCCAAGGCACTGTCATCCAGGGTCCGGAAAAAGAGCTGCCGCTCGCTGATCTGCTCCATCTTGCCGTGGCCGACGATCTCCAGCAGGGTCCGCAGCATGCCGCGCAGACTGCTGCCGGGGATCACGGGTCGTTCAGCGACTCCGCGATGGAAGAAATCCGGTATGTTGCGGATGCGGTCCGGATAAGGGGTGTCGGCCGTGACGGACTGGCCGTGGCGATCCCGCCCCTGCTCATCAAGGTCGAAGAGCGCGCGGCGGAGCGGGCAACGGATGAAGAGCGGAGAGCGGGTCGTCAGCTCGACCTCGAAGAACCCCGAGTATTGGTAGCGCTCCTGATCGAAAGTGCCGCCGTGACTGGGCAGCAGCTCTGGGGTCTCGACGGCCCGCACGACCTGCGAGGGCAACGGAATGAAGTTGTAGGGCGCGGTTGCGGTGCGGGGGGGCAGGCCGGGGTTCTTGTGCTGAGGTCGAGGCATCACACTGGCTCCTGAACAGAGTTTCCCAATCAATGCGATCCTGTGTACACAGGCCTGCATTGCCAATGATAAGCGTTCTAGATCACATCTGCTCCTGACTCGAGCAACGATCGGGAGCGGACGATTTTCAAGCGGGCCGAAAGTCGCATGCGCTGGCTAGACTGTCCTGCAAGGCACCCAGTTGCCCTCGCGCCAGGTGCTCGAGCCAATGCTCCGCGGTCGAATACCAGCGATGAAAGAAATTGCCGCTGGCCGCCTTCTTCAAACGGCACCCCTGCGTCGGGTCGGTGACGAAGTCGTCGACCCTGAAGCCCCCGTCGGAGCAGACCGTCAGGATCCACTCGTCCACCCAAGGCCGTAACGGCTCGACCAGATCAAGCGCCAGGCTGGGACGACCCGGCGCCGGGGCATGCAGAAACCCGAGCGCGGCCTCGAAGCCGTGTTGAGCGGCGAGCCGACCGACGGCTTGGCAAGCCAGAGTGTAGCCCAAGGAGAGCAGAGCGTTGACCGGATCGCGTGGCGGGCGGCGATTACGCCCCTTGAAGCCCCAGTCCGGATCGAGCAAGGCCGACCAATGGCTGAAATAGCGCGCGGTCGCAGCGCCCTCCACCCCCATGAGTGCCGCGATGTCGTGCGTGGTGCGAGCGCTGGAGACAAAACGCTCCAAGGGCAGCTCGACGCCGTGCTGGCGCAGACACTCCGCCTGCGCCTCGATCTTGCTGGTCACAAAGGCCTGGGCCAGGGTCAGACGCTGCCCAGGATCCAGAAACGCCGCATACTGCGCCAGGCGGACGGCCAAGGCCCCGCCCGCCTGGGGAAACAAATGCCGCGCTGGCTCGCGGCGTTGCCCCGGCAGGATGATGATGCTCACCCCCGCCGCCAGGCAGGCGTCCAGCAGCTTGCTGGAGAGATCCACATCCCCCTTGACGACGATCTGCTTGATGGCCTTCAGCCCGATGCGGTGATGCCTCTGATCGGGCCGCTCCAGCACGATCACGCTGTCTTTGAAATGCAGGCGCGTGCCTGGCTCATCCGCGATCAGCGTTGCCTTATCCATGGTTTGCTCCAAAGAGACTGGTCGAGGCCGGATTGCGAGGCCCCTCCATGTCCGGATTCGTGGTCCAGCGCTGGAGCCGCTGCCACATTTCTGGAGCAGGGTGATTGACCAATCCTGTCAGGGGCGGGACAGCGCCGCACAAGAACCAGAGATCATCCGGAGCCGAGAGGGCATAGACCCGCATGTCGTCCTCGCCTTGGGTCAGAACCTGCTCGGCCCTGTGCAGCATCGCGGACAACTCCGAGCCCTTGCCGCGAAACAGGTAGACCGACCGTTGTAAAAACACCCCCTGCTCACTGGTGACGCGTTGAATTCGACGCAGGCGCCGCGGGTGCGAAACGTCGTAAGCCACGACATAGCATCCATCATGCAGGTACCTGGGCAATGCGGCCATCCGCTGCGCGAACAGCATCAGCGGTGTCTTCGACGACAAGGCGTAGACTGGTCCATCGCCCCGTCTCGACAAGCGAAACAGAATGAGGCTGTCCGTCTTTGGATCCACCAGATCGACCAGCTCGACCCCCAGCGCCTCGGCCTCAGGCGGGGTTAGGATGACCTCGTGCACCGACAATTGGCCATCCAGGCGCCAGCGCCGCAGGCAACGGCGCACGGCCCGTGCTTGTTTCGGCGACGAGATGTCATAGCTGAAGACGAACGGCGTTCGCTCGAAGCCCGATCGGTGAAAGGTCGATGCGCGCTCGATGAGACTCATCCGGCAATCCTCTTGCGAACATTGGGCAGACGCTTCCCTAGGAAGCGATGAATGCTCGAGGTCTTGATGACCCGGGTCTTCTCGGGATTGAGCCGCAACTGCAAGCGCTCCAGACTGGCCGCTGCGACTTCCAGCGCTGTTTGTGCGGTTGGCCTGCTGCTTCCTAGCACGATGAAATCGTCCGCGTAGCGGACGAATGGAATCCCTTGATCTTCCAGATCCATGTCCATGTCGTGCAAATAGAGATTGCAGAGAAAAGGTGACAGCACCAAGCCCTGTGGCAGCCCGAATCCGGGTCCCAAGGGGCGGAGCCGTGGCGGAATTGCGTGCAGCCAGCTTTCCACCAAGCTCACCACCTGCATGTCGGTGCATAGGGCATGGACCTGCTCCAGCATGGGTCTCAACGGGATGCTGTCGAAGCACTGAGCGATGTCGGCGTCCCCCAGCCAACAATAGCCTTGTCGAATCCCTTCGCGCAGCCGGGCTAGCGCCATGTCGAGCGTGCACATTGGCCGATACCCGAAGCTCGCGGGATGAAAGATCTGCTCGCCGAGCGGCTCCAGTACCGTCAGGACGGCCCTCTGCACTAGTTTGTCCCGCACCATCGGCGCGCAGATCATCCGTCTTCCCCCGCTAGCCTTGGTGACGCCGAAGCACTGCACCTGTTGCGGCCTGTACCGCCCGCTCAACAGCTCCTCTGACACCAGCCCGATATGCAGCGGAAGATCGCGCTCTACCTCCTGCATCGTGAGGTCGCGGGTCCAGCGCGCTTTGTCTTTGCGCACGAGATTCCACGCATGGTTGAGAACGACGGGGCTGGCGATGTGCGTGATCCAGTCTGCCATGGGCGGATCTCTCCTCGCGATGGTCTCACCAGTCCAACGCTTCTGGCGGCGCGATTTTCAACTCGAATGAAAAATGGCGTCCAATCCGCGTTGGAACCCATGTGTCGACGGATCGCTCGAACCGATTCTCGGACGTTGGGGCAGCCTTAGCGACAAATTAGGAGTGCAGGCAAGAAATCCGTGTGCGATACTCTTCGCGTCGGACATCAATGGGCCTACGATAGTGGAGAATTCTCAGGGCAATCATACCGATCTGCGCCTCGTCCTGGCGCGGTACAGTTATCCACAGGTGGGTCCGACGAACTGAGCCGAATTAGAGGCGATGAAACAATTCTTCCATGGCTGCTCGGAGGCGAGGGCCGGGTCCGACGAACTGAGCCGAATTAGAGGCGATGAAACTAAGAAGCGGGAGTAGGACGGGCGCTCCGGCAGTCCGACGAACTGAGCCGAATTAGAGGCGATGAAACCGATTCCGGTTGACCTCTTTTGGCCCGCCGGGCGGTCCGACGAACTGAGCCGAATTAGAGGCGATGAAACCCACCTCCTTGACCGCGTTGGTATCAACACGGAAGTCCGACGAACTGAGCCGAATTAGAGGCGATGAAACAGGATGTCGGCCACCTCATTGAGGATATCGAAATGTCCGACGAACTGAGCCGAATTAGAGGCGATGAAACTTCTCAAGTTTCTCCCACCCAGCATACGTCGGGGTCCGACGAACTGAGCCGAATTAGAGGCGATGAAACATCGACCACTGACGGGCTCGTGGCCGGGGCCTTGTCCGACGAACTGAGCCGAATTAGAGGCGATGAAACAGTGCCCGGCGACGCGTGCGGGTTCCTTCGGAAGGTCCGACGAACTGAGCCGAATTAGAGGCGATGAAACCCAGACAACCAACAATTTCGGCCAGCCCGGCGAGGTCCGACGAACTGAGCCGAATTAGAGGCGATGAAACATGAGAAGGTGAACAGAGAGTCTGCTCATGGGCGTCCGACGAACTGAGCCGAATTAGAGGCGATGAAACCGATTTCTCCGATTGAGACGGTGAAGTCATTCGGTCCGACGAACTGAGCCGAATTAGAGGCGATGAAACAGTATGGCGCGTAGAATAGCGAGAATGGCTTCGGTCCGACGAACTGAGCCGAATTAGAGGCGATGAAACGCTTTTGCCACGGATTGTCTCCCGACCACCGCGCGTCCGACGAACTGAGCCGAATTAGAGGCGATGAAACTGTCGGCGTTGAAAATGATTTCCATACCATAGGTGTCCGACGAACTGAGCCGAATTAGAGGCGATGAAACATCCGCCGGAACCGTGGTCAGGTGAGGGGGTGACGTCCGACGAACTGAGCCGAATTAGAGGCGATGAAACCGTCTTCTTCTTTCTCCTGTCAAAACAAGCAGCCGTCCGACGAACTGAGCCGAATTAGAGGCGATGAAACGCTCACGTCGTACTGAGCGGCCAGAATTTCTAGGTCCGACGAACTGAGCCGAATTAGAGGCGATGAAACGGAGAGAAAACCCCATGGTTTCAGTCCCATGCGTTGTCCGACGAACTGAGCCGAATTAGAGGCGATGAAACCGAGCGCTACTCTTCTCCTTCTCTCTTTCCTTGTCCGACGAACTGAGCCGAATTAGAGGCGATGAAACCGGCAACTTCCGCCAACACCGCCTCCGCCTCAGCGTCCGACGAACTGAGCCGAATTAGAGGCGATGAAACACGGAGGTCAGGCAAGCTGGAACTTGCCGACCTCGTCCGACGAACTGAGCCGAATTAGAGGCGATGAAACCCGATAGGCAACGTATGACGTGCAGTTGCATATCGTCCGACGAACTGAGCCGAATTAGAGGCGATGAAACGGGGGCGTCGCGCCGGGGCGGCGCTCCCACGGTCCGACGAACTGAGCCGAGTTACCGTGGAACAGCACCCCAGCCGCTCGATTTGGTGGGAGCGGCGCCTCGCCGCGACGAGCCTGCAAGCTGCTGCGGCTCTTGTTCCATGCTCCGGG
>JANQGF010000418.1 GCA_028277465.1 Chromatiaceae bacterium | reverse complement strand
CGATCCTCGGGCTCGAGAGGCCGGAGGTGAAGTCGGCTGCGCGGGACCAGCTCGGCGTTGACCTCGACGGCGAACCTCTGTCCGCCCAGTGCCAACGCCTCGACCAGGTCCGACAACCGACTGTCGTCGGCGATCTCGGTGGGGGCTCCGTTCACAATGATGTTCATGACAGGATGATCTTCTTCACAGGGCGATTCTGACGGCGGTGAGTCGGTCAGGTCTCCGCCCACTCGTGTGCCCGGGCCACGCCTCCATGAGACTCAGCGGATGTGGTAGGCATTCTGTTCCAGCATCTCTGGCGTCACCAGGGTGACACCACCGTCGCTCACATAGAACCCGGCGCGACGATCGGCCTCCGGGTCCTGGCCGACCAGGGTGCCTTCCGGGATCTGACAATAGCGGTCGATGACAGCATGGCGGATCCTGCAATTGCGCCCGATATCCACGTCCGGCAACACGACCGAGTCCTCGACATAGGCATAGGAATTCACCCGCACATTGGAGAAGAGGAGCGAGTGCCGAACGGTCGCCCCGGAGATGATACAGCCACCCGATACCATGGAATCGACCGCCATGCCGCGCCGATCCTCGTCATCGAACACGAACTTGGCCGGCGGCAACTGTTCCTGGTAGGTCCAGATCGGCCAGCTGTCATCGTAGAGGTTCAGGGGTGGGGTCACGCCGATCAACTCGAGGTTGGCCTCCCAGAAGGCGTCCAGCGTCCCCACGTCTCGCCAATAGGCTTGTTCCCCGCTCTTCGGGTCACGGAATGTATAGGCCATCACCCGGTACAGCTTGATGACGGCGGGAATGATGTCCTTGCCGAAGTCATGGGTCGAGCCCGGGGTTTCGGCATCCTTGCGCAATTGCTCGAACAGGAAGTCGCGATTGAAGACATAGATGCCCATCGAGGCGAGACATTGGTCGGGCATGCCAGGAATGGTCTGCGGGTTCTCCGGCTTCTCGTCGAAGCTCTTGACCCGGTGGTCGCTATCCACCGCCATCACGCCGAGATCGCGGGCACGCGAGGCATCGACGGCAAGGCAGCCGACCGTCATATCGGCTCCAGTCTCGACGTGGTAGGCGATCATGGTGCCATAGTCCATCTTATAGATGTGGTCGCCAGCCAATACCAGGATGTAATCGGGGTTGTGATTGCGGATAATGTCCAGGTTCTGGAACACGGCATCTGCCGTCCCCGCATACCAGGCGGTCTCCGCCACGCGTTGTTGTGCAGGCCACAATTCGACGAACTCGCCGAATTCGCCCCGCAGGAAGCCCCAGCCCTTCTGAATATGCAGGATGAGCGAGTGCGCCTTGTATTGGGTCAGCACGCCGATCCGTCGGATGCCGGAGTTGATGCAATTGGACAGCGGAAAGTCGACGATGCGGAACTTCCCACCGAAGGGCACAGCCGGTTTGGATCGCCAGGCGGTGAGATGCTTGAGCCGCGAGCCTCGACCTCCAGCCAGGATCAGCGCCAGTGTGTTACGGGTCAGGCGGCTGATGAACCTGTGGTTCGTTTGGGACATACATCCTCCTCTAGGCACTGGTGGCCGCGGTCGTGTCAGCGCCCTTATGGTACCATCGTTGCGGTATGCAACCCCCGGGATCTCGAGATCGAAGACGGCGACGACACCGTTAACAGACCCCGTAACCATCATGGCAGTACGCCACCCGCCGAGGACCAGAGTGGCGCGTTGTCCCAGCTGCGGCGTCACCCCTCTCCCCCCGGGGAGAGGGTGGTTCGGAGCGCCTGCGGCGAACTTTCACCCTGAACCCGACGCTAACCGCAAGCCGTGATCGGCTCGGCGTGGGCCCACTCACCAAGCGGGCGCTTGGTCGATACAATCGTTGACCGCAGAGGAACACCGACGACATGGCAACCGCACTCGGCTCCCTCCCCGAGCTTCCGGAATCCTTGCTGCGCATCGTCGAGGCGCGCCATCACGACCCCTTCGAGGTCCTTGGTCGGCACGTCACCGACGACAGGGCCATCGTGCGCGCCTTCTTGCCCAGGGCCGAAAGGGCAACTCTGGTCGAGGCCGGCGAGGCATTCGAGAGGATCGAAGGCACAGACCTTTTCGTTTGGGAAGGGAGCCCCTCGAAAGTTCCGGAGCGTTATCGAATCGAGTGGCAGGACGCGGCCGGAGCGACCCAGACTCGGTACGACCCCTATTGCTTCCCCAACCAGCTCGCGGACTTCGATCTGCATCTGTTCGGCGAGGGGCGCCACTGGCATGCCTATCGATTTCTTGGTTCGCATCTCAAGGAGGTGGACGGCGTCTCCGGCGTCCAGTTCGCCGTCTGGGCACCCAATGCGGACCGCGTGAGCGTCGTCGGCAACTTCAACGACTGGGACGGGCGCACCCACCCCATGCGGGTGCGTGGTGGCAGTGGTGTCTGGGAGCTCTTCATCCCAGGTCTCGAGCCCGGCGGATTCTACAAGTACGAGCTCCGCGATCGTGCGACTCTCATTCACCTCAAGATCGACCCCTACGCCCAGGCCTTCCAGGAGCGTCCTCGGACCGCGGGACTCATGTGTCCCCGAAGCCATTTCGTCTGGGCCGACGAGGACTGGATGAAGGCGCGCACCCAGTCCGATTGGCAGCGGGAGCCCCTTTCCATCTACGAGGTTCACCTCGGCTCCTGGAGGCGGGATGCAGATGGCAATTTTCTCAACTACCGGGCGTTGGCCCAGCAACTCGCCTCTTATGTGGGCGAGCTGGGCTTCACGCACATCGAGCTGCTGCCCGTTACCGAACACCCGCTCGATGCCTCCTGGGGTTATCAGTGCACCGGCTATTTCGCACCCAGCGCCCGTTTCGGCTCCCCGGACGATCTCCGCTTCTTGGTCGATTATCTCCATCGTCAGGGGATCGGCGTGCTGCTGGATTGGGTGCCGGCGCATTTCCCGAAGGATGCTTATGCCCTGGCGCGTTTCGACGGTACCGCACTCTATGAGCATGCCGACCCGCGCATGGGCGAGCACAAGGACTGGGGCACGCTGATCTTCAACTTCGGACGCAATGAGGTGAAGAACTTCCTCCTCTCCAGCGCGCTCTACTGGCTGGAGGAATTCCACATCGATGGTCTGCGCGTCGATGCCGTCGCCTCCATGCTCTACCTGGACTATTCACGCGACGCGGGCGAGTGGATCCCGAACAAGTACGGGGGCAACGAGAATCTGGAGGCAGTGGACTTCATCCGCCAGCTCAATACCATCACGCACGAACGACACCCTGGCAGCCTCATGATCGCCGAAGAGTCCACCGCCTGGCCGGCGGTCTCGCGCCCGACCTATCTGGGCGGACTCGGATTCAGCATGAAATGGAACATGGGCTGGATGCACGACACCCTTTCCTACATGCAGAAGGACCCCATCTACCGCCACTTCCATCACGACCTCTTGACCTTCGGTCTGCTCTACGCCTTCACCGAGAACTTCGTCCTCCCCTTCTCGCACGACGAAGTGGTGCACGGCAAGAAATCCATGCTGGACAAGATGCCTGGCGATAGCTGGCAGAAGTTCGCCAGCCTGCGGCTACTCTATACCCTCATGTTCAGCTATCCGGGCAAGAAGCTACTCTTCCAGGGCTGCGAGTTCGGCCAGGGAACGGAATGGAGCTTTGCCGGGTCGCTGGATTGGGAACTGCTGAAACGGCCTCAGCACCAGGGCCTGAAGACCCTGGTCGCCGACCTGAATCAACTGCATCGGGGGCTCCCCGCGCTGCATGAGGTCGACTTCGATGCCTCGGGTTTCGAGTGGATCGACTGCCACGACAGCTCCCAATCCGTGCTGAGCTATCTCCGCAAGAGCCGCTTCGGCAAGGGGATCGTTGCGGCCGTCTTCAATTTCACGCCGGTGCCGCGAACCAACTATCGCATCGGCGTTCCCGAGCCCGGATTCTATCGTGAGGCGGTCAATTCCGACGCCCAGGTCTATGGCGGTAGCAACATCGGCAACCAGGGTGGGGTCGAGTCGGAGCCCGTGAGCTGGATGGGCCGTCCCCATTCGCTCCCGATCGCACTGCCACCGCTCGGCGGGCTGATCCTGGTGTACGAACCCGAGCGCGCCGCCCAGGAGCGTCTGCCCGGGGCGAACGAGGGTGAGCGCCGAGCTGGGCCTGCGGATGAGGCCGAATCGGTCTGAGACTTGGGATCACGCGGACCGCGAGCAACGAGACCGGGAGGACAGATGCGGATTTGGATCGACGCCGATGCCTGCCCCAAGGTGATCAAGGAAATCCTGTTCCGCGCGGCCGAGCGGGTGGGTGTCATCACGACCCTGGTCGCCAATCAACCCATGAGTCTTCCCCCGTCGCCTTTCATCCGGGCCATCCGGGTCGCACCTGGGTTCGACGTCGCCGACCATGAGATCCTCAAACGACTGGCGCCGGGCGACCTGGTGATTACCGCCGATATCCCGCTGGCCGCCGAGGTCATCGCCAGGGATGGGCACGCCTTGAATCCTCGAGGCCAGGTCTATACCAAAGAGAACATTCGGGAATGTCTGAACATGCGCGACTTCATGGAGACCTTGCGCTCCAGTGGTGTCGAGACGGGCGGCCCGCAGGCACTGGGTCCGCGTGACCGGCAGGCCTTCGCGAATGCCTTGGACGGGCTCCTCGCGACGGTTTCAAACCCGTCCGCGCGCGGCGCCTGAAGCATCCAAACCGCGTCTTGGTGGGACGCGGTTTAGAGACTCATTTCAAGAATAAGGAGTTGTCGGATGACAGTACTCATTCTCGGTCTGATCATCTTTCTCGGGACGCACTCGACCTCCATCGTCAAGCCGCAGTTGCGAGATCAGATCGTCGCTCGCTTCGGTGCCGCGCCCTGGCAAGCCGTCTACGGAATCCTTTCATTGGTGGGGTTCGTGCTGATCGTCTCAGGCTACGGGGACGCCCGTACATCGCCACTCGTCATCTACGACCCGCCGGTCTGGTTGAGACACATCAACCTCCTGTTGATGCTGCCCGTCTTTCCCTTGCTCCTGGCCGCTTATCTGCCAGGCCGGATCCAGTCCGCCGTCAAGTATCCCATGTTGTTGGCGGTCAAGATCTGGGCGCTGGCACACCTGTTGGCCAACGGCACCCTGCCCGATCTGCTGCTCTTTGGCGCCTTCCTGGCGTGGGCCGTCGCGGACCGCATCTCGCTCAAGCACCGAGTCGGCCCGCCGGTCCGGGGGGCGCCGCCCGGCCAGGCGAACGACGCCATCGCCATCGTCGGCGGGATCGCCTTGTATCTGCTCTTCCTGTTCTGGCTGCACCGCGTGCTGATGGGGGTCGCACCGATCGGCTGACCCCTGGCTGCGGCGCTTTGCTCAGCTCGAGCGCTTGCGCTGCAACAGTGGCTCGATCAGATCCATCGGCAAGGGGAAGACGACGGTGGATGTGCGGTCGCCCGCGATGGCGGTCAGGGTCTCCAGGAAGCGCAGTTGGAGCGCCTGGGGTTCTTGGGAGAGCACCCCGGCCGCCTGCATCAGCTTCTCGGCCGCCTGCTGCTCACCCTCGGCATGGATGACCTTCGCCCGCCGGGCACGCTCGGCCTCGGCTTGGCGGGCGATGGCACGGACCATGGACTCGTCCAGGTCCACGTGCTTGATCTCGACATTGGCGACCTTGATGCCCCAGGCATCGGTCTGGGCATCCAGAATCCGACGGACGTCGTCATTGAGCTTGTCCCGTTCGGCGAGCATCTCGTCGAGCTCGTGCTGGCCGAGCACGGAACGCAGGGTGGTTTGAGCCAGCTGGCTGGTGGCCATCCGGTATTCCTCGACCTGAATGATGGCCTTTTCCGGATCGATCACGCGAAAGTAGACCACCGCATTGACCTTCACCGAGACATTGTCGCGCGAGATGACGTCCTGGCTCGGCACATCCATGACCTGGACCCTGAGGTCCACCCGCTCCATCTTCTGGATCCCGGGGATGACCAGGATGAGACCGGGTCCCTTGACCCCGGTGAACCGACCGAAGGTGAAGATGACGCCGCGCACATACTCGCGCAGGATCTTGATCGCCGAGACGAGCAATGCAATGACTAGGATGATCGGCCCAGCGAGCAACTCGATGAACATGGGTAGCACTCCTCTAGAGCTTGGACAGAGGTTCGATCAAAAGGGTTAAGCCGTCGCGACCAGTCACCCAGATCCGCGTCCCGGGCGGCATGGTGCGATTGGAGCGGGCGGCCCAGATCTCACCGCGAAGGCGTACGCTGCCCTCGCCGGGGAATCCGGAGACCGTCTGGCCCAAGGCACCGACCAATTCATCGGGACCCGTCACGACTGGCCGCCGGTGGGCCTTGACGGCGAAGCCGACGATGAAGAACAAGGAGAGGGCGCTGACGACCGTGAAGCTGAGCACGAGTGGGACCGAGATGCCGAAGCCGGGCGCATCCGCATCGATGAGGATGAGGGAGCCGATGACGAAGGCGGCGGCACCTCCCAGTGCCAAGGCCCCGAAGCTGGGCGTGAAGACCTCGAGGATCATGAGTCCCAGACCCAGCGCGATGAGCGCCAGGCCAGCGTAATTGATGGGCAGCAGCTGAAAGGCGTAGAGCGCCAACAGAAGACTCAAGGCACCGACCGTTCCCGGCAGCACGACCCCCGGGTTGGCGAACTCGTAGATCAGCCCATAGATGCCGATGAGCAGCAGAATGTAGGCGACATTCGGGTTGCCGATGACCGCGAGCAGACGGGTCTTCCAGTTCGGTTCGCGCTCGACGATGCCCAGACCCTCCGTATCCAGTGTGGTGCGCCTCTCGCCGAGCCGCACCGAGCGCCCGTCGATGCGCTCGAGCAAGACCTCCAGGCTCGGCGCGATCAGGTCGATGACCCCGAGCTTCAAGGCCTCCTCGGCGGACAGACTCGCGCCCTCGCGCACCGCGCGTTCAGCCCAGTCGGCGTTGCGCCCGTGCAGATCCGCCAAGCTGCGGATATAGGCGGCCGCATCGTTGACGACCTTGCGAGTCTTGGCGTCGCCGGCCGCGGGGGCAGCGGGCGCACGGTCTCGGTCGGGGTCCGTCTCGCCGGAGGTCGCCTCTCCATTCGGGTCGTCCTCCTCCGCGACTGGCGTGCGCGGTCGCGGCTCCGGGGTCGGGAGCCCCCCCAGCTCGACCGGTGTCGCGGCACCCAGATTGGTCCCGGGGGCCATCGCCGCGATCTGACAGGCATAGAGGATGTAGGTCCCGGCACTCGCTGCGCGCCCTCCGGTCGGGGCCACATAACCCACGACGGGGACGCTGGAGGCCGTGATGGCCTTGATGATGGAGCGCATCGAGGTATCGAGCCCGCCCGGCGTATCCAGTCGCAACACCAGCAGCTCGGCAGCACGTTCCTCTGCCTCGGCGATGGCCCCCTCGACATAGGCGGCATTGGCCGGCCCAATGGCGCCCTGAACATCGATCACCAGCGCCTCCTGCGCCTTGCCTCCCGAGCCCTCCTCCGCGCCCAATCCCGCGACCAGCCCGGCGAGGCCGACCAGAAGCAGGGCGAACCAGAAACCAGCTCGCCCTTGTACCTTTCGATGTGACACCTTTCGCGCCCTCCGGATCCGCGAGTCCAACCAAGTCGTGCATTCGCCGAGAAGGCCGCACCGTCGGTGCTCCATTTCGTCTGCCGGGGTGGCGTCAACCGCCCTCGTGGTTAGGTTAGGCGATTGCCGGAAATGTTTATACCAGATGGCGCCGGATTGAGGCTCGCCTTCAAGGAGCGCCACCAGGAGCATCGCCGGGCGATGTGACTGGTG
>JANQGF010000209.1 GCA_028277465.1 Chromatiaceae bacterium | reverse complement strand
GGAGGAGGTCTTGGCGCAGATGCAAAAGCGCCACAAGAAGCGCTTGGCGAGCATGCGCGCCCACGACGCCAAGCAGGGCATGGAGCTGCTGGAGTAACGTGGCCGCGCGAGCGGCCATACAGCGCGCGATGTTGCGCCGCTGAGCGTTGTGCCCGCCCCCGCGCTGCCGCACGGCGGTGTCGGGCTGATCACGGGACATCCGGGCGCAACGCGCGAATGACATGGCTACCGAGATCGAGCCGATGTTCAGCCATCCCCTGCTGCTACCACAACGCTCTGCGATTCAATGGAAAACGATTGCTTATGGTCCGATTTCGGCATCGCTGCTTTGCGTCCCAGGTCCGTGGGCAAAGTAACAAAGTAGAATTAGGTATCTGCTGGGCCATTTTGTCCCGAGACGCAAGCTGAACTGCGTCCAGCGCAATCCGAGGCAGAGTCGCCCGGCACCTTCGTCAGATCCGGGTCATCGTTCCTGGGGTTGTTCACTCGCCGACTCACGGGCCAGGCCTGCAGTCGCTCGGGCGGGTACGAGCGGAGCAGTCCTTTCAAGGCGTCGACATCCTGGTTCGTCGGGTCCAACCAACGCCCGAAGTCCTCGGGGTCGAGCAAAACCGGCATCCGGTCGTGGATCGGCTGGATCAGCGCGTTCGCGGCCGTGACGATGATGACGCAGGATTCCAGGGGCTCGCCTTGTGGCGAGCGCCAGCGCTCCCAGAGCCCCGCGAACGCCATGGGTGCGCCGTCGGTACGTGAGACGAAATAGGGCTGTTTCCCCGCCCCACCCGCCTGCGCCTGCCACTCGTAGAAGCCCTCGGCCGGAATCAGGCAGCGCCGGCGACGGAACGCGTCTCGGAACGCAGGTTTGGTCGCCAGGGTCTCGGCTCGCGCGTTAATCAGCGCATATCCTGTCTTGACCTCCTTGGCCCAGTGCGGAACCAGGCCCCAGCGCAATGGATCCGCCCGTCGAACACCCTCCGCCGCCCGAATCGAGAGGATGGAAGTAGAGGGGGGAATGTTGTAGCGCGGACCATACTCCGGCGCCTCGACGAGGCCGAAGAAAGCAGTCAGGTCATCGGGCGAGAGCCCGAGCGCAAAGCGTCCACACATCATCAAGGATCCGGCACGAAGCTCAGCACATTGCCGTTGATGCAGTAGCGCTTGCCGGACGGCGGAGGGCCGTCGTCGAACACATGGCCCAGGTGAATCCCGGAGCTCGCGCTGCGCACCTCCACCCGACGCATGCCGTGCGAGCGATCCTCATGCAGGGTGATCGCACCCTCGACCGGAGTGAAGAAGCTTGGCCACCCCGTGCCGCTCCTGAACTTGGTATCGCTGCGGAAGAGTGGTGCACCTGTGATCGGGTCGACGAACACGCCCGGACGTTTCTCGTCCAGGTGGGAGCCAGTGAACGGACGCTCGGTACCCTGCTCGAAGGCGATGCGCCGCTGCTCCGGCGTCAGGACCTGGAAGCCGAGCCACTTCCAGAAGCGCTCCTTGTCGCCCCGATAGCCAGTGTATCGTGAGACCTCTCTGCCGCGTTCGAACAGCACGACGGTGGGTGTCGCGAACAATGGCTTCTTCAATACCCAATCCTTGGGCGGCTTGACGTCGAGGGTCGCCGTGATCGGGACCTCCGACTGCCAACCTTCCAACACCTCGGCACGGAAACGCTTGCAATAAGGACAGTCCTCCGCCTCGAACACGATCAGCTGGCGATCGAAATCGAGCTGGTCGACTGCCAGCGAGAGCTGTGTGGCTTTGCCCGCACCACCGGGAAAGGCCACGCCGGTGCCACCGAGGCCACAATAGCCGTCCGGATTCTTCTCCAGGTAGTCTTGATGATAGGATCCAGCGCGATTGTAGTGGCGCAGGGATGCGATCTCCGTCGTGATCCGACCGTACCCGGCCTTGCTCAGCGCCTCTTGATACGCCGCACGGGTCCTCAGGGCGATCCTCTTCTGGGCGTCACCGGTCGTATAGATGGCGCTGCGGTACTGGCTGCCCACGTCGTTGCCCTGGCGATCACCCTGGGTGGGGTCGTGGTTCTCCCAGAAGGCGGCCAGGATGGTCTCGAGCCGCACCCGATCGGGGTCGAAGCTGACCCGAATGACCTCGGCATGGTTGCGCCGATTCGCCTTGCCGCGCCGGATCGCCCTTTCCATGCGCAGAACATCCTCATAGTCGACCTTCTTCGCATCCCCGCCGGCGTAGCCCGCCTCCACATCGATGACGCCCGGAACCTCGGACATGCGCTTCTCCGCACCCCAGAAACAGCCCATACCGAGCACGATGGAGTCGGCTCCGGCAACGGCGCTCAGCGACATCGTCATCATGATACCGCCGAGCAGTATCCACCTGATCAAAAACACCCTTGTACTCCTGATTTCGTGATGAGATTCGCTTCTATGACCGGCATAGGGGCCAAGACGTTTCGCTCAGCCACGCCCCTCGGACGATTTAAGGCGATTGCCGGAAATTCTCATGCCAACTGGCGCCGGATTGGCGTCTTCCTTCAAGGAGCGTCGGCAGGAGCATCGCCGCGCTATGTGACTGCTGGCGCGACGCAGCAGGCGGGCGTCAAGACAAGCCAGGTGGTATGAGAATTGACAGAAATCGCCTAACG
>JANQGF010000315.1 GCA_028277465.1 Chromatiaceae bacterium | reverse complement strand
CGCGCCGCGACCGATCCTTCAAGGGTCAGGACGCTCAGCACCTCCTCGCCGATGGCCGGCGAGAACTGCTGCAGCTCGGCCAGGGTCAGTTCTGCCAGGTCGCGCCCCTCGCGCACACCCAGCGCGACGGCCTTGCCGACGATCTCGTGCGCGTCGCGGAAGGGGACGCCCTGACGCACCAGATAATCGGCGAGGTCGGTCGCGGTGCTGAACCCCTGTTTAGCGGCCGCGCGCATCCGGTCGCGATGACAGGTGACATTGCCCATCATGTCGGCATAGACCTTGAGCGATCCCTTGAGATTGTCGACCGTGTCGAACAGGGGCTCCTTGTCTTCCTGGTTGTCCTTGTTGTAGGCCAGGGGCTGTGCCTTCATGAGCGTCAGTAGACCCATCAGATGTCCGAAGATGCGCCCGCTCTTGCCACGCACCAGCTCGGGTACGTCCGGGTTCTTCTTCTGCGGCATAATGGAGGAGCCGGTGCAGAAGGCGTCGGCGAGCTCGATGAAGTCGAATTGCGCTGACGACCAGAGGATGAGCTCTTCGGAGAAGCGCGACAGATGCAGCATGAGGATGGCCGCGGCGGCGGTGAATTCGATCGCGAAGTCGCGATCCGAGACGGCGTCCAGCGAGTTCTCGGCCGGGTGGTCGAAGCCCAGCAGCTCCGCCGTGAAATGGCGGTCGATGGGGTAGCTGGTGCCGGCCAGGGCGGCGGCGCCGAGTGGCATGACATTCGTTCGCCGGCGGCAGTCGGCCAGCCGGCCGCGGTCGCGTTCCAGCATCTCGAACCAGGCCATCATGTGATGTCCGAAGGTGATGGGTTGGGCCACCTGCAGATGGGTGAAGCCAGGTAGGATGGTGTCGGCCTCGCGCTCGGCCAGGTCCAGCAGCGCCTGCTGGAGCCGCTGGATCTCGGCGCGAATGGTGTCGATCTGGTCGCGCAGCCAGAGCCGGACGTCGGTCGCGACCTGATCGTTGCGCGAGCGTCCCGTGTGCAGCTTCTTTCCGGGCGCACCGATGGCGGCGGTCAGGGCGGATTCCAGGTTCATGTGGACGTCCTCGAGCGGGATCGACCACTCGAAGTCGCCGGTCTCGATGCGTTCGCGCACGGCCTCCAGCCCAGCGACGATGGCGTCGCGCTCGGCCTGGCTCAGGACCCCCTGGCGGGCGAGCATGGTGGCATGGGCGATCGAACCCCGGATGTCGTAACGATAGAGCCGCCGATCCACATCGACGGAGGCGGTGAAGGCCTCGACGAAGGCATCGGTCGGCGCATTGAAGCGACCGGCCCAGGGTTTGGGGGTCGGGTCTGATTTGCTCATTCGGATTGGTGCGTGGCTGGCGGAAGCATGAAATTCTACACGCTATGGTATGTCCGAGAAACCGCTTGAAATCCTGAGCCGGGTCTTCGGCTACGACAGCTTCCGCGGTGCTCAGGCCGAGATCATCGCCCAGGTGATCGCCGGGGGCGACGCGCTGGTGCTGATGCCCACCGGTGGCGGGAAATCGCTCTGCTATCAGATCCCTGCCCTAGTGCGGCCGGGGACCGCCGTTGTAGTCTCACCACTGATCGCCTTGATGCAGGATCAGGTGGAGGCACTCGAACAGCTCGGGGTGCGGGCGGCCTTTCTGAATTCCTCCCTCAGACCGGATCAGGCACGCGAGATCGAACGGGACATGCTGGCGGGCGCGTTGGACCTGGTCTATGTCGCTCCGGAGCGGCTCCTGACGGAGCCCTTCATGGCCCTGCTCGATCGGATCTCGATCGCGCTGTTCGCCATCGACGAGGCGCACTGTGTGTCTCGGTGGGGGCATGACTTCCGGCCCGAGTATATCCAGCTCGATCTATTGCAGAGGCGCTGGCCCCAGGTGCCACGCATCGCGCTCACCGCCACCGCCGACGCCCCCACCCGTAACGAGATCCTGAGCCGGCTGTGTCTGGAGGGGGCGCGGCAGTTCGTCTCCAGCTTCGACCGGCCGAATATCTGCTATCGCATCGTCGAGAAGGCGAGCCCGCGCTCGCAGCTCCTGACCTTTCTGCGGCGCGAGCACCCGAACGACGCCGGCATCGTCTACTGTCTGTCCCGACGTCGGGTCGAGGAGACCGCGGCCTATCTGCAGGGGCACGGCTTCTCGGCATTGCCCTATCACGCCGGACTCTCCGCCGAGACGCGCCGCGCCAACCAATCGCAGTTCCTGCGCGAGGAGGGTGTCGTCATGGTGGCGACCATCGCCTTCGGGATGGGCATCGACAAGCCTGACGTGCGTTTCGTCGCCCACCTGGATCTGCCCAAGAGCCTAGAGTCCTATTACCAGGAAACGGGTCGCGCCGGGCGCGACGGTCTGCCGGCAGACGCCTGGATGACCTATGGCCTGGGCGATGTCTTGACCTTGCGGCGGATCATCGAGGACTCGGCGGCCGACGAGCACTTCAAACGCATCGAACGGCACAAGCTCGAGGGGATGCTGGGTTTCTGCGAGACCACCGAGTGTCGCCGCCGGGTCATGCTGAACTACTTCGGTGAGACACTGGCGAACCCTTGCGGCAACTGTGACACCTGTCTGGAGCCGGTGGAGAGCTGGGACGGGACAGTCGAGGCGCAGAAGGCGCTCTCTTGCATCTACCGCACCGGCCAGCGCTTTGGCAGCAGCTATCTGGTGGACGTCCTGCTCGGCAAGGACCATGAGCGCATCCGCCGCTTCGGTCATGACCGGGTCAGCACCTTCGGCATCGGCAAGGACCTGGGCGCCGACCAATGGCGATCGGTGTATCGGCAGTTGGTGGCGGCGGGCCTGGCTGCCGTCGACATGGAAGGTCATGGTGGGCTCAGACTAACCGAGGCGAGCCGTCCGCTGCTGCGGGGCGAACAGCGGATCCGTCTGCGCCGAGATCCGGACCGCAAGCCTTCCTCGGGGACCGGGCGTGCGTCTGCCGCCGTGACTCCGACGGACCCCGAGGCGGCGGCGCTCTGGCAGACACTGCGGTCCTATCGCCGCAGCCTGGCGGAGGAGCACAAGGTGCCCGCTTACGTGATCTTCACGGATGCGACGCTGCAGGAGATTCTCACCTATCGTCCTCGCGACCGGGATGAATTGAGCCGGATTGCAGGCGTGGGTCAGGCCAAGCTGGAGCGCTTCGGGTCCGGATTCCTGGGACGACTGGCCGAGCACGAGTCGGAGTATGGCCGTCCGGCGAGCTTGCCCCGTCTGCCGGCGACGACTGCGGGCAAGAAGGTCGGAGAGTCGGGACGGGGTCGAGCCGCGGGCCTGAGCGACACGGTTCGGGAGACCCTGGGACTCTTGCGCGAGGGGCTCGGCCCGGAGGCGATCGCCGAGCGCCGGTCACTGACGATCGGCACCGTCTACACCCACCTTTCGCGTTGTATCGAGGAAGGGGAGTTGCAGGTGCAGGATGCAGTGAAGCTGGACGAGCAGGTCCGGCGTGACATCGAGCTGGCCTTCGACCGGCTCACCGAGGATGCACCCAGTGCCCTGAAGCCAGTCTTCGATGCCTTCGATGGCCAGTACGACTACGGGCTCCTGCGTTGCGTGCGCGCTGGGATGAACAAACGGGGTGGGGACTGAGTCTTACGCGGTCGCTAGGAACGATTCAGAAACAAGTGGTGCAACTTGAGCCGCCCTACGGTGTGTAGGTTGTTTCTGAATCATTACCTATGCGCTGTCCTCGTTTGGCCGCCGGCCCCCTGTGGCCCGCCGGGTGGATCCATGCATCCAGCAGCGGGCCGGCAGGAGCCGTCATACGAACCGGCTAGACCTTGCGGGCCTCCATCATGCGCTCGATGATGGGTTGCAGGATGATCTCCATGGCCATCCCCATCTTGCCGCCCGGCACGACCATGCTGTTGCGGCGCGACATGAAGGAGTCGTGGATCATGGACAAGAGATAGGGGAAGTCGACCTCGAGCTTCTCCGGATCCCGGATACGGATGATGACGAAGCTCTCATCCGGGGTCGGGATGTCGCGTGCGATGAATGGATTGGAGGTATCCACGGTCGGCACGCGTTGGAAATTGATGTCGGTGAGAGAGAACTGCGGCGTGATATAGCGGATGTAGTCAGGCATCCGGCGCATGATGGTGTCGACGATGGCCTCGGCGGAGTAACCGCGCTCCAGATTGTCGCGATGGATCTTCTGGATCCATTCGAGATTGACGATAGGGACGACGCCGACGCCCAGGTCCACATGCTTGGCCACATTGGCCTCTTCGGTCACGACCAAGCCATGTAGACCTTCGTAGAAGAGCAGATCGGTCTCCGGTGGCAGGTCCTCCCAAGGCGTGAACTGTCCGGGGTTGAGATCGGTGCCGAGCCGGGCATTGTGCTGCACCGCTTCCTCGTCGCTGTGGATGTAGTATCGCTTCTTGCCGGAGCCGCTCTCGCCATAGTCGTGGAACAAGTCCTCGAGCAGATCGAAGCGGTTGGCCTCGGGCCCGAAATGGCTGATGTTCTGCTGCTGCTCGGCGGCGCGTGCCATCTCGGCCTTCATCGCCGCGCGATCATAACGATGGAAGCTGTCGCCCTCGATGACGGCCGCGCTGATTCCGTCACGATAGAAGATGTGCTCGAAGGCACGCTTGACGGTCGTCGTGCCCGCACCGGAGGACCCTGTGACGGCGACGATTGGGTGTTTCTTGGACATAAGGTACTCCGCGTTCTCTTCGTTGTCTTGGTGACGGGCTTGTGACCCGATCATGAAAGCGACACTTCGATCAAATATATCATGAGTTCGTGAGGCCTTGCTCTCCCCCGAGGCCGTCCGCCACCGCGCCTCGGTGGTGGCCGGAGACGGTTGCCCGACTTAGGCGATTGCCGGAAATTCTCATGCCAGATGGGATGAGAATTGACAGAAATCGCCTTAGGAACGATTCAGAAACAAGTGGTGCAACTTGAGCCGCCCTTGTTGGGCACGCTCCGCTTTGCCCAACCTACGG
>JANQGF010000134.1 GCA_028277465.1 Chromatiaceae bacterium | reverse complement strand
CAGCCTCGAAACGCGCCTGGGCGCGCGCTTGGATCTCGTCCTTGGCGGTGGCGATCGCACGCAGACGATCCTCGCGCCGCTCCAGCTCCGCGGGGATGTCCAACGGCGCGGGCCATGGGATGTTGTCAGCCTGCTCGGCCAAGCGCATCAGCTCGGCCACCTCGCCCTGGATCTGCCCCTCCAGCCGGTTGGCGTGCGCCCAGCTCAGCGCCTTGTGCTTGCTCGCATTGGCCTTGATCTTGGTGCCATCGAGACTGACGGTGCCGAGCTTGAGTACCTCGATCGCTTGGGCGATGAGCAGCATCTGGGTCAACAGCCCCTCCAGATCGCCGAGGAAGCGCTTGCGAAAGTCGGCGATGGTGCGGTGATCGGGATGGGTGTTGGCGCAAATGAAACGAAACGCGATCGAGTCATAGGTTGCCTGCGCAAGCTTGCGGCTGGAGAACACCCCGGTGGCATATCCGTAGAAGATCAGGGCCACCAGCATCGCCGGGTGGGAGGGCCGCGAGCCCGTGCCGGCGTCGGCCGCTACCAGCGGGCGCAGATCGAGCCGCTCGACCATCTCCACGACGAACCGCGCCAGGTGATCCGCGGGCAGGTACTCCTGCACCGTCGCCGGAAAGTAGTCCGGCGTGTCACGATCCACCGGGATAAAGTTGACGGCCATGCTGCGTTCTCTCCTTCAACCCCGCCCAGATTCTACTCGTCTGTCCGACAAGTCGGACAGACTCCTAGCAGACACTGCGGCTGGAATGCGCGCGCGTCGAGTCGCGCTTCGATGGTCTCGCCCCCGGTCGGCGCCTCATCTTGGTGACCGGTCATCGCCGGGAGAATTTCGGTGCGGGCTTCGAGCGCATCGGCCATGCACTCGCGTGCTTGGCCGAGCGGCAAGGCGCTTACCGATGCCTTGATCGGGCTGCCGTATCGCGTCAGCACCGAAGAGGAGCTGGCACTGCGCAGCCAGCGCCTGGACGTGCTCATCATCGAGCAGGCGCGAGCCACCAGCAACGCCGCACCCGACCAGCGCCCCGACGGGCTCGAGGACCTAGCCGCGCACAATCTGCTGAGCTACAAAGCCGCCGGGCAGGCGTACGACGCCTGGGCGCTCGACGAGCTGAGCAGCCACTATGTCACCTACCGCAAGCTCGCCTCCCTGCGCGCACTGCGGCAGCTACCGGCGGAGGACGACGCACCCATCACTGAGCCACGCAAGGCGTATCCGTTGCTTCCGGCCGAGGATTTCCGCTGCTTCGCCGTCGCGACCCGCTTTCCGCGCAAGCTGGTCAAGCAATTGCCCGCCGGCAGTTGTCAAAGGAGGGAAAAGCCGGGACTCTATGTGCTGCGCGCCGGCACCCGCGCGGTGCGGTTAGTCGTCCTCAACGAGCTGCGCGCGCTCCCGCACAATGCGCCCTGGGGGCTGTTTGCCAGCGATGAGGCGCGCCGTCGCACCGCGCTTGAGCAGTACCGCCCGCGTAGCGAAGTCGGCGTGCACCTGCACAACCTCATGGCGCACCACATACTCGGAGACGGCAACATGGCTCACACCTTTGAGGATATGCAACGCGAAGCACTCGACTGGCTCAAGGGCTACGTCGATAAGCTTGACCCCGAAGAGCGGCTCAAGGGGCTCGCGCCCGAAGAGCGGCTCAAGGGGCTCGATCCAGCTATGGTCGAAGCCTGGCTGGCCAAGCAGCACAGAGATCATTGACCGCCCGAGCGCGCCGACCGGCTCGTGCTCGAGAGCACCGGCGGCATGTCGAAGATGACGAGGCCACCCCCAGCCAAGCCGAAGCTTGCGGGTTATTACAGCAGCCGCATCGCCGCAACGGCCAAGCCCGCGCTGCTGGCAATGAAGCCGACCAGCCACCGAAAGTGCTGATCATTGCGCTTGAGCATCTCGTCAAAACGCTTGTCCACCTGCTCGAAACGCTTGTCCACCTGCTCGAAACGCTTCTCCATCTGCTCAAAGCCCTGGCGCATCAACTCGCGCTGGTGCTTGAGCTCCTCCTCCACCCGCACCATCCGCTCGCGCAACTCGATCTCGTAGACCGCCGGCGGCTTGCCCAGCGACTGTTCAGCCAGCCACTCGCCCAGATGACGCTTGATGAAATCGATGTCCTCCTGCGCCAATGCCATCAGTCGCTCCCGAATGCCCTCAGTTTGCCGTCCGCTTCAGTCTAACCCAAGAAACCGTCATGCACTCAGAGGGCGCGCCCTGACATGAAAGGTCCAGCGCCTGATCGTGAAGTCGCGCGATGGCGCATGAGCGTTTGTCGAGGTCGGTTCGATACAACGATCTTCCAGGCATATCCGGTGGGCGTGTGAAACAGATCCTGCAAGACCTCAACCACCCTACGTGCTTGATAAGATAATGACTCCCCTCGCCCAGGCGCGTCGTCGGGCCTCCCCCGGGGTCGAGAGACAAGCCTGCGTGCACGAGGGCAACCTTCTCCTAACGAATAAAGACTCGAGGCAAGCTCCCGATGCATTATCAACAGACCTTCGATCTCTTCGGTGTGCCACATCTGGCAAGCCTCTCCTTGATCGCCTTGCTGGCGGTCCTGCTGCCAATCTCGATACGACGTCTCGCGCCTGCGGCCGGGCATCCCCTGGCCTACCTGATCGCCTTTGCGCTCCTGGCACAGGAGACATCGAAACTCTGGATCGGCGTGTCCAACGAGGGGTTTTCCGTTTCTCTACTACCACTGCAACTCTGTGACCTAGCCGTCTTTCTCACTGCTTGGATGCTGATCTCCGAGCGCCGCCGGGTCTACGAGGTCGTCTACTATTGGGGATTGGGCGGCAGCACCCAGGCTCTGCTGACGCCTGACCTAGAGCAGGCCTTTCCTCACCCGGCCTTTCTTCTTTTCTTTATCGGCCACGGATTGGTCGTCGTCGGTGTCCTCTATGCCACCATAGTCTTTCGTCTGCGACCTCAGATCGACTCCATCCCCCGGGTCGCCTTGATTACCTTGGGGCTCGCCACCGCCGTCTTCGTCGTCAACCTCTGGCTCGACACCAATTTCATGTACCTCATGGCGAAGCCGGACCGCCCTTCCCTGCTGGATTGGTTCGGACCCTGGCCCTGGTATCTGGTCGGCCTGATCGCCGCTGCATTGGTGTCGTTCTTCGTCCTGTACGCGCCCTTCTTCTGGTCCGATCGGTGGAAGTCGGTGCGCTCGAGCCGTAGCGGGCGAGAGAAGTGAACAAGCGGATGAAGGGTTGGATTATGATAAAGCGATTTCTGCCAACTCTCATATCACTTGGCTTATCTTGACGCCCGCCTTCGATATCGCGCCAGCCGCCGCATCGCCCGGCGATGGGCCTAACGGTGTTCCTTGAAGGCAGACGTCAATCCGTCGCCATCTGGTCTAAGAGTTTCCGGCAATCGCCTGAAGGCCCGATCGCCAACCCATATGAGGACCCCCGAATGG
>JANQGF010000098.1 GCA_028277465.1 Chromatiaceae bacterium | reverse complement strand
GGGCCTGACGCGGCCGGTGGCGGGATCTTGCAGCTCCTCCGCCAAGGCCTCGAACTCGGCGTAACGGGACTGGTACTGGGCCACGGCCTCGCGATGGCGCTGCAGGATCACGGCCGGCAGACCCTTGGCCTCCAGTTCCTGACCCAAACGTTTGAAGCGCGTGCGGACTTGTCGATCCAGCCCTTTGAGTTGACGGCGTAAGCCGGCGAGGTCTTGCGTTTCCCGGTTGGTCTCCCGCAGCGCTGCGGGTGTCTGCTCAGCGCGCTCGACCCAGTGCTCGATCTCCTGCAGAACCTTGGCGAAGCGCGCCTCCTCGGTGGAGGCCTGTCGCGCCCGCGCCTGGGCTTCGGTGATCTCGGCGCGCGCCGCCGCCGCGGTCGGGGCCAGGATCAACATGACGAAGGTAAGGGTGACCAGGACGGCGACGGTGCGCAGCACGCCCGGGGCGCGGCGCAGGCCGGTGATCAGGTGGGTGGTGGTGTGGGGTGCGGGTACGCGGTTCATCGGACTCGATCATCCCTGGGGGTCGACCCCGGTGCGTGCGGCGGATACGGCCTGGTCTGTGATCTTTGGCCGCTGGCCAGGCGCCTCAGGGCGGCGCGCCGCGGCCGACCTCGGCGATGGCGTTGGCGACCCAGTGGCGCAGTTGCGTGGCCTCGGGCGTCGCAAGGCGACGTAGCGCCCGCGCGGCCATGACCAGGTGGTGCAGCGCGCGCTCGGCGCGGCCACGCTGCCACCACATCGCTGCCCAATCGAGGTGGCGCCGCGCCCAGGCATAGGTCGGCTTGCCCGCCATGGCCAGGCGCGCCGCCGCCAGCCCCTGGGGACGCGTCGGGGTCAACACCAGGCTGAGGTCGCGATGATCCTGGTAGGCACCCGCGACGGCGGTCTGGATGCGGGCGGTGAGGGTGAGCGGGTCCTCGGCCTCGGGCAGGCGCAGCCAAAGGGTGTGGCTGAGCTCGGCGTCTGGAACCAGGTCGAACGGCCAGCTCAGGACCCCTGCCGGGTCGGTGACGGCACCGCCGGCGTCGACCACCGTCACGGCCGCGGGCAGCTCCAGCTGCGTGTGCCCCGTGACCGCGATGCCCCGGTTGGTGAGCTCGAGGCTCACGGGCACCACGGCCGCCGGGGTGAGCGGCTGACTGGACGGCACGACGTCGTTCAGGGCGGTGTCCAAGAGGGTGGCGAAGAGGCCGTCCGACGCCCCGGCGGTGGTTGCCTCGGACAGCAGATCGAACCCGAAGTAGAGGCTACGCCCCGTGTCCTCGGCATAGCCGGTGACCGCCGGCAGCGTGGTGAGGGTGCCGTGACGGTCGCGGTAGACGCCGAGGCTCGTGGCGCCCTGCAGCTCGATCCGCTGTACCCCGACGGGGCGGGCGAAGTCGCCACTGGCCGGGGCGAAGGGCGCCGCGCCGCTCAGCACCAGCCCGCGGGCCGACACGAGCCTCCCGCGGTGAGCGATCCCCAAGGCGGTCTCGAGGTGACGGTGGCGGCGGTCGTGGTCGCCGGCGAGCACCAAGCCGGCACCATGGAACACGGCCTCGACGAGCTCGCGCTGCACCTGGGTGGGCAGCTTGAGGCGCGCGCTTTGCAGCAGCGCCAATCCGTAGCCGCCGCCGCGCCAGGCGCTGGTGAAGGCGGAGGCGTCGCTGAGCAGGGTGTAGGACCAGCCAGCGGCGTCGAGCTGCTGGGCAAGGAAGGCACGCTCGGCGTCCGGGTTCGGTCGCGGGCGGCGGACGCAGGCGGACTCCAGGTCGATTCCGTCGTCGCAGCCGCTCTCCCAGGCATCGTCGTCGCGATCCTCATCGCAGTCGCGCTCGTCATCATCGTCATCATCGTCGTCATCGCCACCACCGCGGCAGCGTCTGTCGAGGAGGGCGAGCAGGCGCGCACCTGCCCCCAGACTGAGGGTGCCCTGGATGTCGATGGGCGGGGCGGTGAGGCGGAAGGTGTCATGGCCCAGAGTGGTCCACTCGGCGGCCAACTCGGCCTGCAGCACACAGCCGTAGTCGCCGGGCACCAGGGCGTCGGTGGCGATCGAGCGCACCCAGGTCCGCTCGGCCCCCGGGGCCAGGTCGATCGTCTCCTGGATCTGCTCCAGCGGCGCGGCGGTGGGGTCGGCGAGGTCGACGAGCAGGTGACGCACCGCCAGCGCGCTGAGCGTGCGGGTCCCCTGGTGGCTCAGGCGCTCGGTGCAGTGCTGGGTCTCGCCCGTCTCCAACTGCGGAACGGCGACGGTGACCTGGCCGGTGAGGGCGCGCGCAGGGTCTTCGGCGACGGTGAAACCGGCCTGGGCCTCTGCCAGCTGCGCGCCACCGGCCTGCAGCCGGACACTGGCGTGATAATCGCCTTCGGGGGCTGCGACCAGGTCGTGCAGGACCAGGCGATCGCGCTGGCCACCGGGGACGAGGTCGCCGAGCTCCAGCGTCTCCTGGTGGATTTGGGTGCCGTCGGGGGCCCTGATCTCGAGCGCCAGGCGGGTGTCGGTGAGCAGCTGGTTGGCACTCTGGTTGTGGGTCAGCACTCGGAGGGTGACGCGGTCGTGGGTGTGGTAGCGCGCACGATCGGTGGTGAGCCGCAACGCGACCAGCGGGCCGTCCCCGCCCGTCAGGGTGAAGGGGGCGGTGGCCTCGTCGAGCAGGCTACCGGCGGCGTCGAACAGCTGCACGCGCAGCCGGTAGGCGCCGGCCAGGGTCGTGCCGCTGTTCCAGGAGGCAGTGACCGTCTGGGGGGCGGCCGGAGCCAGAGCGGTGAGGGTCTGCGCGGCAAGCTCGGTCACGCGATTGCCGGCGGCGTCCTCGATGCGCAGGGCGAGCCGATAATCGTTGGCATAGGAGCCGGTGTTGGTCACGGTGGCCGTGAGCGCCAGGTTCTGCGAGGGACCATAGCTCGCCGCGTCGGTTTGGGCGCTGACGCGGCCGCGGGCCGGGGTCAGGTCGTAGGGGATCTGGATGGTGTTGTTGTGCTCGGCACACTCCTCGATCTGCCCCTCGGGGTCGATCAGGGCGTAGAGATCGGCGCTCGAGGCCAGCTGCACGCCATCGAGGCGCAGCTCGCGGGTCCCGGGGGCGGGCAGGTCCTGCACCTCCAGCTCACCGAGGGGCTGACCGCCGGCCTGCGGATCGCCCTGGTAGAAGGCGACACGCACGGCCTCATGGGGTCGGCGAGCCCCACCGTTGGCGGCATCGACGCGCAGGCTGAAGGGCTGGCCCAGACCATTGTCGAGCAGGTTGAGCCGGGCGAGCGAGAGGTCGGCGGCGGCCAAGGGATCGCGGTCGAGGAAGGCGTTGAGCCGATAGGTATTGTGCACCAGCCAGCTCGGCGACTCTTGGGTCGGGATGCGGCCATCGTCGTCGATATTGGTGATGTGATAGCTGTGCTGGTTCCACAGCGGGCGCGTGGCGGCCCATTGGCCGGTCGCGGGCTCGAACACCCGCACGCCTTTGAAGTCCCCCTTCCAGTTGGCGACGACGATGATCTCGGCACCGCCGTCGCCGTCGACATCGGCGATCACGGGATACTCGGTGGCAGTGGCGGAGTAGTTGCGGATGGCAACCAGCTCGGTACCGGTCGCACCCGCATAGATACGCAGCCAATCCTGGTCGGCATAGACGACCTCGACTTGGCCATCGGCGTCGAAATCGAACAGCGACGACCCGGTGCTGCCAGAGTTCGTATCATTGATCTCGCTGGTCCATTTGATCGAGCCATCGGTCTCGAAGACGCTGTAGAGTCTGGACCCGGCGACGCCGATCTCAGGCGCGCCGTCGCCGTCGAAGTCCCCCACGGTCGGTGGACCGCCGCGTCCCCCTTTCGGCAGCGCGACTGGACCCCAGATGGTCTCGCCGCTGTGCTCGAGCAAATAGAGCCGCCCGCCGCCGACCAGTAGGATCTCGGCCTCGGGGTCGGCATCGAAGTTGCCGACGGCATTGTAGCCGTCCTTGCGCAGGTCACGGCGATGCCACCGGGTGTTGCCCTGGGCGTCATAGAGGCTGCGCCCGGCGATCACCTCCGTGCTCCCATCGAGATCGACGTCGGCGGCAATCGGGACCATGCCCCACAGCGACGTATTGCTGTAGGCCGCGCGGTCGTGCGCACCGATCCAGAGCAGGTTGCCCTGGTGGTCATAGACCCGTCGCCCCTGGATGATCTCCGGGCTCCCATCGCCCTCGAGATCGACGATCACCAGGCCGTCGGCGATATTGCCTCTACGCACAGGCCCCCCGGGGACGGACCATTTGGTGCTCCCGTCGTGCTCCAGGGCGATGAGCCGCGAGCGGGTGAGGTCGGAGACGACGATCTCCACGTCCCCGTCACCGTCGAGATCACCGATGGCCCCGGCGCCTCGTTGGGACGCCTTGAGGTCGTCGCGGCGCCAGAGCTCGTGGCCGTCGTCGCCGCTCAGTGCAACCAGCACGCTGGACTTGGCCCGGTACTCGTCATTGCCTGCGGCAAACACCAGATCGGGGATATCGCGCTCGGTGATGGCCCCGTCCTGATCGTCGTCGCTGAGCTGGGCCACCAGCACGGTGTTTACGACATGCACGCGTTTGGCGAGGCTGGGGTCATCGGTCACGCCCGACCAGCGCCATTTCTCGACCAGTTCGACGTCTCTAAGCGATGCGGGCGTGACCTGGCAGGCGTGCTGGGAGCCCAGGGTGTTGTTGGCCTCGTCGAGCTCGACGACGGCGCTTTCGGCATCCACCCAGACCGCGATCGGGGCGTCGCGGAAGGGCAGTTCGCCTGCCAGGGGCAAGGTGAGGGTGGCGCGTGCGCCGACCTCCAATCCGTCGGCGAAGGTGGTGCGACCGAGCAGGGGCTCGCGCTCGGCCTGCCATTGGCCGTCGGCGTCGACGTCGTCGTAGCCGACCAGGTCGACGGGCTGGGTGAGCGCCGCTGTACCCTGATTGGCGATCTCCACCGCAAGCGATCCACTCACCGCCAGGGTCTGAGGATCGGTCTGGCGCGCGGCGGGGTCGATCGCGCTCACGCGCAGGTCGGGCAGCAGACGGTCGATGCCCATGGGCCGCAGTCGCACCTGGCCGATCTCGCGCGCGGCGAGCGGGGTGACGAGAACGCCAAGGCTGCTGGCGCGGTAACCCTCGAGGGTCAGATGCAGCTCCACCTCGGAGACCTGGATGCCGCTGAGCTGGAAACGCCCCTCGGTGTCGGTGTGCAGCCTCTCGGTGAGCTCCCCGTGGGTGGCCTCGACCGTGACCCCGGCCAACGGCAGGTTGGTGACGGAGTCGACCGCCAGGCCGCTGATGCTCGCGCTGTTGGCGCCGGGCGGGGTGGTGTCGCTGGGGTAGAGGGCCGGGGAGAAGTCGATCTGGGCCTCGTCGTAGACCACGGCCTGGGCACGGACGGGATCGTAACCGCCGAGAATCGCCTCCAGGTCGAGACGGCCGGAGGCGAGTGGCTCGATCCGGTAGCGCCCGTCGGCCCCGGTCAGCACGCTAGCATCGGTCGATCCGGCGACGCGCACGGTCACACCCGCCAGGGGCGCACCGGTGGCCGCGGCGGTGATGATGCCCGAGAGGGCAGCCGGGCCCGGGGGGCCACTCTGGGGCATGAGCTGCGGCGAGAAGATCAGGACGCCACCGGCGGCCAGGTCGGCGCTGGCCGAGACGCTGAGGTAGCCGTCGAGACGCGCAGTGGCGGTCACCGGGCCGGGGGCGAGGCCGGTGAGCTGGTACTGACCCGCAGCGTCGGTGCCGATACTCAGACCTTGGGCGGAGATGCTGACGCCGGCCAGCGGCGCGCCGCTCTGCGCGTCGGTGACTTGGCCTCGTAGGGTTCCGGTGCCCACGGCATCGCCCTGAAGCAGCGCCAGGGTGCCTAGATCGAGGCTGTGGCCGGCGGGCAGCACCAGATGGGTGGTCAGCGGGACATAGTCGGTGCGGCTCAAGGTCAGCTGATAGTTGCCACGGGTCAGGGCCGTGAGCTGGAAGCGCCCGTCCTGGTCGGTCAGTTGGGTGACCGACATGGCACCGGTGAGACTGACCTGTACACCGCTTAGCGCCAGACCGCTCTCGCCGTCGAGGACGCGCCCGTGGATGGTGCCCAGGTCCGGATTGCGTGCCGGATCCGCCGCCAGCGCCAGCGCGCGCACCGCCAGCGCCGTGGTGTAGACATCCCCACCCCAGCTCCCGTCGGGTTGCTGGCTCGTACGCAAGGCGTCGAGACTGGCGTTAACGGAGGTGGTCTCGCGAAGGCGCGGCAGGATGGCGAGCAGCGCCAGGGCGGTGGCGAAGGGCTCGGCCCAGCGGTCGTCGGCACGTTGTGCGAGCAGCCACGCCTGGGCGCGGTCGAGCACGGAGGTGAGCGCGAAACGGTGACGGTAGCTCCACAGAGCGTGCAGTGCGAGGGCGCTTTCGTAGACACCCGAGGCGCCGCCCGGGTCAGCCCAACCGCCCTCGCCACCCTGGGCCGCCAGCAGATAACCGACCGCCGCCGCGGCACCCTGCGCGCCGTCGGCCCCGGCGTGATGCAGCGCGGCCAGCGCTTGGGCGGTGTCGAGCACGGTGCTCTGGTAGCCCGGCGCCCAGCCGAATCCGCCGTCGGTCGTCTGGTGTGGCCACAGCTCGGCGAGAAGCGCCTCGACGCCGCCACCGCTGAGCACTTGGGCGACGAGCAGCCGGGTCAGCGACTCGGTGCCGACCTGGTGCGTGGCGTCGAGGTAGGCGAGCGTGGCGGAGGCATCCGGCAGGGCCGCGGGGGCGAGCGCAAGGAGCGTCTGGTGGGCCTCGGCGGTGGATTGGTACGGGGTAGCGAGATCCGCTGCGGTCGCGATGCTGTGATCGGGCTGCAGCTGGGCGGCCAGCCAGGCGAGTCCGGCGTCAACCGCCGGTTCTGCGCCAGACGCCGTCGGGGGGAGCGCCAGGCAGAGTATCAGGCCAAGGAGACCAGCGAGCATCCGGCCCAAAGGCTTGCCTACCCGGCCACTGAGGGCCCGTCCATCGGTGTCCACGGCGCGCCCGCTCCTCGAAATCCCTCGCCAAGTATGGGTGTATTGGAGCACACCAGATGAGCCCGAGCAAGCCCCTTTTGGAGCGGCCTGTGCCGCCGCCAGCTCGGATGCAGCCCCGAAAGTCGTCCACGGAGACCGCGAACTTCGATGCGCGACGCAAACGCACCGCTCGATCAGGGGTGTGAGGAGCCAACCACTTCGTTCGGCGGGCCTCGGGCGGCGAGAAGGAACGCAGGCGTGTGTTTCGAATCGTGCTAGAGTTGCAGCGCCACATCAACCGCGAGGATGCGCCGCGATGGCCCGTCTGAGCCTGAGCAAATCATCGCTGACCAAGCAGACCCGCCAGCTCCAGGCCTTCGAGCGTTTTCTGCCCGCGCTCGATCTGAAGCGCAAGCAATTGATGGCCCAGCGCGCCAAGGCGATCGCCGCCCGGCGCCAGATGGAGGCCGACATTGCCGCCTTGCGCGAGGAGGTCCGGTGCACCCTGCCCATGCTGGCCAACGAGGAGATCGCGCTCGAAGGTCTGGTCGAGCTGCGTGGACTGCGGCTCGGACAGGAGAACCTCATGGGCACCCGACTCCCTATCCTAATGGGGGTCGACTTGGAGGTGCGCGATTATGGCCTCATGCTCAAGCCGCATTGGGTCGACCGACTGGTCTCCGTGTGGTCGCGAATGCTTGAGCTGCAGGCCGGCTGGATCCTGCAAGGTCGCCGCGTCTCACTCCTGGAGCAGGCCGTGCGCAAGGTCACCCAACGGGTCAATCTGTTCGAGAAGGTCTTGATCCCGCGCACCCAGTCGAACATCAAGCGCATCCGCATCGCGCTGTCCGATGCCGAGCGAGCCGCCGTGGTGCGCTCCAAGATCGCCAAAGGCAAGCGTCTGCGGGAGGGACTGGTATGAGCATACTGCGCCTGAACCGACTCACGCTGGCGGGCCTCGCGCAGGAGAAACGCCTGGTCCTGGAACGGCTGCAGACGTTTGGTTGTTTGCACCTCCTGCCGCTCGGCCCGGCCCCCAGTGAGCCCGAGCGCACACCGCCGGCTCATGCGGTCGAGGCACTCAAGGCGCTGCGCTATCTAGGCGACCTACCCGACAAGCGCCGGCAGGTCCGCGAGGACCCCGCCTTCGACATCGCGAGGACGGTGCAGCTGGTGCTGGACAACCAACAGCGATTGCGCAATGTGACCGACCGCCGGGACGCCCTGCGCCAGCGGCTGGCGGAGCTGCAGCCCTGGGGGGACTTCGAGCTACCGGCCGAGACCGATCTCGCCGGACGCAAGCTCTGGTTCTATATCGTGCCACAGCGGCAGATGCGGGAGCTGGATGCGCTCGACCTGCCCTGGCAGGTGGTCCATCGGGACAACCGCCAGTCCTGGGTCGTGGTGATCGACCCCGAGGAGCCCCCACGCGAGGCGCTCCCGGTGCCGCGCGCCCACACGGGTGCGCTCAGCCGCTCCGAGGTCGCCCGCCGGCTGGAAGCGGCCGAGCTCGAGCTCGAGGAGATCCAGGCCGAGCGCCATGCGCTCACCCGCTGGATCTATCTGATGTCGAGTCACCTGGCCCAGGCCGAGGACGAGGCCCGGCTGCGCTTCGCCGAGGCCCAGACGCTGGACGAGGAATCGCTCTTCCTGGTCCAGGGTTGGGTCGCCGAGCGCGACGTCCCGGGTGTCCAGGCGCTGGCAGACGAGCTGCGGCTGGCGATGATCCTGGAGCCCCCGCGCCCCGAGGACAGCCCGCCCACGCTGCTCGAGAACCCGGCGCCCGTGGCCGCTGGACAGGATCTGGTCGGTTTCTATCAGATGCCGGCCTATCACACCTGGGACCCCTCACGGATCCTCTTCTTCTCCTTCTGCGCCTTCTTCGCCCTCATCCTTTCCGATGCGGGCTATGCCGCGGTCCTGGGTCTGCTGCTCGCGGCCTACTGGCGGCGGCTCGGGCGGGGCGATCTCGGGCGTCGGCTGCGCCTGCTCGGCGCCGCCCTGACTGGCAGCGCGCTGGTCTGGGGCATCCTGGTCGGAAGCTATTTCGGGGTCGCGCCCGCACCCGAAGGCCTGTGGGGCCGACTCAAGCTCTTCGACGTGCATGACTTCGATACCATGATGAAGCTCTCGGTCGGGATCGGAGTCCTGCACCTCGCCCTGGCCAACGCCGAGATGGCCATGGTCAACCGCGGGCGTGCCGCGGGACGGGTCGCGCTGGGCTGGATCGCCGGACTGCTCGGCGGCTTCATGCTCTGGCTGGGCAGCGCCGAGTCCGCGTGGGATTGGGTGACACCGGCCGGCACGGTGCTGGTGATCGGCGCCCTTGCGAGCGTCTTTCTGCTCGGCAGCGATCGCCCGCTGAGCAGCGTCGGCTCGGTCGCATTGCGCGCACTGGATGGACTGGGCCAGCTCGCCAGGGTGACCCAGGTGTTCGGTGACGTGCTGTCCTATCTGCGGCTCTTCGCGCTGGGTCTCGCCTCGGCCTCCTTGGCGATCACCTTCAACGACCTGGCGCGCCAGGCCGCGACCGAGATGCCTGGCTTGGGGCTTCTCTTCGCCCTGCTCATCCTCCTGGTCGGGCATCTCCTCAACCTCACGCTCAGCCTCATGAGCGGCGTGGTGCACGGTCTGCGACTGAATTTCATCGAGTTCTACAATTGGGCCCTGTCCGGCGAGGGCTATCCCTTCAAGCCTTTCAAGAAAGCGGAGTTGAGCGAATGAACGAGCTCGTGATTGCCCTGGGTTGGGCGGGACTCTATGGCGTGATGGCCCTGTCGGCCATCGGCAGCATCATGGGTTGCGCGATCGCCGGACAGGCGGCGATCGGCGCCATGGTGGACAGTGATTCGGGCTATGGCCGTTACATCGGCGTCTCCGTGATGCCCTCCTCGCAGGTCATCTATGGCATCGTCGTCATGTTCACGCTACAACGTGACCTCACCCCGGAGAACGCCCCCGCGCTCTTCGGCATCGGGCTGCTCGCAGGCCTGGCGCTCCTCTTCTCCGGAGTCCGTCAAGGCCAGACCTGCGCCTCCGCCATCCATGCCAGCAAGACCAAGCCAGAGATCTTCGGCCTCTCGCTGGCACCGGCGGCGATCGTCGAGGGATTCGCCGTCTTCGCCTTCGTCTTCGCGCTGGTCCTCGCGGGCAACATCCCAGGCTGAACGGGGGCGAGCATCATGGCAGAACTGGAACAGAAGACCACCCAGGACCTGGCCTCCTCCGGTGTCGAGGCCCTGATCGAGCGGCTGCGCGACGAAGGGGTCGCGGTGGGCCGCGCCGAGGCGGAGCAGATCCAGGCCGCGGCGCAACGCCAGGCGAGCCAGCACCTGCGAGAGGCCGAGGCGCGCGCGGAGCGACTGATCGAGACGGCCCGTCAGGAGGCCGAGGCGCTGAGAAAGGGCGGAGAGGAGGCGCTACGGATCGCCATGCGCGACACCATTCTGCGCCTGAAAGCGGAGCTGTCGGACCGGTTCAGCGACGAGGTCAAGCGCCTCATCGCCGCCGAGATGGAGCAGCAGGCCTTCCTGCAGCGCTTGATCCTCGAGGTCGCGGGCCAGGCCCGGGCCGAGGCCGGCGTGGATGGCGGTGAGCGGGTGGAGGTCCAGCTCCCCAAGGCGCTGGTCAGTCCGGAAGAGCTGCGGCGCAATCCCTTGGAGCTGCGCGAGGGCTCGCTCTCGCATTTCGTCCTGTCGCTGGCGGGCAATGTGCTCGCAGAGGGCGTCACCTTCGCCGTCGACGAGCAGCCATCCAAGGGCATCCGTCTCTATCTCGAGGACCAGGACGTGCATATCGACCTCACCGACGACAAGGTCGCCGCACTGCTGCTGGCGCATCTGCAGCCTCGTTTCCGCGCCATCCTCGAAGGCACGGTCAAGTAGAGGGCCGGGAACCTTGGCCGACTCCTATCGCTACGCCATGCTCCTGAGCGCCCTGCCGAGTCATGGGCCGCTCTTCGGCGCCAAACAGACCCCACTCTCGCGGATTCGGTTGACGCAGCGTCTGACCTTGCTGGAGCCAGTGCATGCCGAGTCTTTGGGGACCGCCGCTCGCCTTCTCGATTGGGCGCGGCTCGACCCGACCCGCTCGGATGCGCAAGCCATGGAGCTGGCCCGACGCCTGGTACCCGGCATCGCCCATCCCTTCGTCCGTGACCTGGTGACTTGGCGGCTCGAATTGCGCACCCTGATGGCAGCGCTCAGACGGCGCCGCAGGGGCGATCCGGCCCCGATCGACGACCGCTGGGGCTTTGGCCGCTGGCTCGGCCAGATCCGGCGCAATTGGGGCGAGTCCGGGTTTCGTCTCAAAGGCGCCTTTCCCTGGCTGCCGGAGGCGAATCGGCTGATGGATGCTGGCGACGCCGTCGGACTGGAACGGCTGCTGCTGGTGACCAACTGGAACCACCTGGAGCGGATCAGCGACGGCCATCACTTCGACTTCGAGGCGGTCGTCATCTATGTGATGCGTTGGGATCTGGTCGCACGCTGGACCAGCTACGAGGGCGAGCAGGCCGCCCGCCGGTTCGACGCACTGGTCGCGGCTGGGATGAAGGGCGTCGATGCATCCGTCGCTGTCTGATCTCGCGGCCTGACGCCATGCCTTGAGGTCAGCCGCCAACGGCCTCACTCGCTCTGCAATCCCGGCACATCCGGACCCGGAAACGAGGGCTATGAGGAGCGCATCGCGATGAACCAAGAAACACCCATTGCAGTGGTTGCCGGGATCGGCCCAGGCCTCGGACGGGCACTCTGCCGCCAGCTGCTGGCGCGCGGCTATCGGGTGGCGGGCCTGGCCCGCAGCCCAGCGGCGAGCGAGGATCTGGATGCAAGCGCGCCGGCGGGCCGCTATCTGGCCCTCCGCGGTGACCTCGCCGATCCGGCGCAAGTGGACACGGCGATCGCCGAGGTCGAGTCCCAATGGGGACACCCGGCCGTCTATGTGCACAATGCGGCACCCTTCTTGATGCAAGCCTTCCTCGAGACCGAGCCAAGCGCCTTCGAGACCCTGTGGCGCACCACCTGTCTCGGCGCCGTCCATGGTGCCCAACGGGTGCTGCCCGGGATGCTGCAGTCGCATCGAGGCACCCTGCTCTTCGTCGGCGCGACCGCCTCGGTCAAGGCCGGCGCGAGTTTCGCGGCATTCGGCTCGGCCAAGTTCGCCCTGCGCGGTCTGGCCCAGTCACTGGCACGCGAGCTCGGTCCGGAGGGGATCCATGTCGCGCATCTGATCATCGACGGAATCATCTGGAGCCAGCGGACAGCCGATCAGCTTGGACTGACGCGTGCCCAGTGCCTCGACCCGGACGCGGTGGCCCGCTCCTGTATGCATCTGATCGAGCAGGACCGCTCGACGTGGACCCACGAGCTGGATCTTCGACCCCATCTCGAGACCTTCTGAGCCGTACGGTCCGCACAGCGGACCCTACGAAATCCCACGCGCTGTAGCTGTAGAGTCCGCTGTGCGGACCGCCCCCGGTTGCCGAGCGGGCATGGCCGGAACGATGATCAGCGCCGATCAGCGTGTGATCCTGCACGACATCAGCTGGGCGGA
>JANQGF010000095.1 GCA_028277465.1 Chromatiaceae bacterium | reverse complement strand
CGACGGATTGGCGTCTGCCTCCAAGGAGCGCCGGCAGGAGCATAGCCGGGCTATGTGACTGCCGGCGCGACGCAGAAGGTGGGCGTCAAGACAAGCCAGGTGGTATGAGAATTGACAGAAATCGCCTTACTGGTGTGACACTTTCCAGCAACCGCCTCAAGGTTGCTCATCTTCTATTCCACACCGTCGATCTCTCTCGCAGAGCAGGTCAATCTGCGGAGGAATGTGCGATTGTCTCCCAGCGCGCGATGCCCGCTCGGATGGCAGCTCCCCAGACGCGATTCCCCTCGGCATTCAGGTGAGTCCCGTCACCCACATGGTAGCGATCCGCGAGGTTGCCGTTTTCATCGGCAAGCGCGGCACCTGCATCGACGAAGACGCAGTGTCCGATTCCAGAGCACAAACTGCTGAGGCCCGCATTGACGCTTGCAATTCGCGTGTTGATCGACAGGCGATCCGTCCGGATCTCCTCGTCCAGTGGCAGAATCGCGCTCACGAGCAAGGCTTGCACATCACCCAAGGCATCCAGGATCCGGCGGTAGTTTGCGACGATGGCCTTCTCAGAGCGAAACTTGAAATCATTCAATCCCACGGCCAGCACGACCCCGCGGACACGTTTGCATGATCCGCAGACCTGCAACCGACCCAAGACGCCGTAGGTGGTATCACCGCCGATACCAAGATTCACGGCTCCCGGAACGATACAAACGACACACTGCCCTTGGACCAGGCTATCGCCAATGAAAAGCACCTGCTCTTCGGCGATCAGTGGATCAAATCGCATGTGATACTGCAATAACCTTCGGTAATAGGGCGTGATTTCATCGACACCACGGACCTGCATGGATGGCGCCCTGACCACCTCGGTTGGCGCCGCGGATTGCGCATGGCTTTGCACAGCGATGAGGCCGATGATCAGCAAGATCATCGCAAGGGGAGTCAACTCGCTGTACCTCTTCGGTTTCGATGGACCCCGCCGCCGCTTGTGCAGCCGCTCTTCAGCCGATTTGCATCGTTGCACCACTATCTCCTTCCTGGCCCGACTGCAAGCCGAGCTGAGAATGCACTCAGTTGCTCGCCAAAGACGCCTGGCTCCAGACCCAGATCAGCGCTCAGAGAATGATCCGCATCCAGCACCAGATGCCTCGGTGCCACATGCTGACTGACGTACAAAGACTCGGCGTCGGGGTAGATCACGCGAATCGCCTCAGCGATATCCGCGATGCTCGCTGAACGCTCGACCAGATTATGGACACCTGGCCTGGGCCGTTCGATCAGACATTCCAGCGTCTTGGCAACGGTATCCACATGTGCGAACGAGCGGACCTGCTGGCCACTACCCTGTATGACCATCGGCTCACCCAGATGCGCAGCGACCAGGAAGCGATTGATCACCGCATCGAAACGCATGCTTCTACTGTAGCCGTAGACATTGGCGCAACGCACGACCGTGGTTTCGATACGCCCCGCCAAACGCTCGCATTGCTGTTCTGCACGCAACTTGCTCTCGCCATAGTAGGACTTGGGATTCGGGGGCGTCGCTACGTCGACCGATTGCTCCGAGTAACCGTAAACCGCCACGCTGCTCGTGAAGATCAAGCGTGAAACAGGGCTGTCCTCAAGCGCGGAGACGAGCTCCGCCGTCCCCCAATGGTTGACCTGCTCATAGAAATGGGCGCTTTCGTCGGAGTAAGGAGTCGTGACCCGTGCCGCAAGATGATAGACGATATCCACGTTTTGCAGGCTTGCGCGCAAAGAGCGCAGATCCAAAATATCGCCGCGCACAATGCGAACCCTGGATAGGGGTTGACCGCCGACGATCAGGAGATTGTAGTTCCCTCGGCTCAGATTATCGTAGACCAACACCTCGTCGACATCAGGGCGCAAGGAGAGACATCGAGTAAGCTCTGTGCCGATGTAGCCAGCTCCACCCGTGATCATGATCCGCATGCCTGGCCTCCAGGACTCGACCCATGATCGTCGGCATCCTCGTCGCCCGCGCCGGACATGGCCTCGTGGGCACGAATCAAATCAGTATGCAGACCGCACTCGCGTTTGTTCAGACCGAACCAGCGTCCATCGCGTCGCGCGAGCCCATCCATGACCCGCCGCGTGCAAGGTTCGCGACCAATGCTGACATAACCCTGACAATCCAGCGGATGTCGCGGGAGACCATACTGGCGCATGTAGACTTGGACATCTTCCGCAGTCCAATCGAGTAAGGGATGATAACGCCGAATCCCATAGGGGCCGGCCTGCTCGATCCGCATCGCCCGCCGCTCTTTCGTCTGATCGGCCCGGACCCCATTGATCCAGACATCATGGCGCGCGAGCGCGGCCTCCATGGGTTCGACTTTGTTGAAATGACAGCAGAGATCCGGGTCACTGGCAAAGAGCAGCCGCCCATCGCTCGTGATCTGGTGTAACTTGGAGACGGTCGGGCGCAGCGTGACCACATTGAGCCCGAGGAGATCCACCAACAGATCTCGAAACCGATGCGTTTCTGGAAACAAGTAACCTGTGTCGACGAAGTAGATAGGAATCTCGCGATCGATTCGACTGAGAATGTGTAGCAGAGGTGTGCTCTGCGATTGGAAGGACGAAGAGGCGAACAACGACAAACCCCTTTGTTTGTATTCAGCGATGCGTCGGACGATAGAGTCGATCTTCATAGGGTGATCTTCGATTCGGCGCGCAGACCCTCAAGTCTCTGTACCGTCCGTCCGCAGGTGTTGCTGCCCCAACTGGCATGCCAATCCCGTCAGAAAGATTCCGACTTCCCCAGCCAAGAACCAGAGCCGAGCATTCACCGCGATGCTGGTACTCTCACCGGTCGAACAACCAAGCATTACAAGAAGTGTCGCCAAGATGGCCTCCCGTACGCCAAGACCACCAGGTGCAATAACGGCAAGGATACCGAGACTGGCCGCCAAGGCAAATGCGAGACCGTTGCCCAGATTCGGCGAGTTTCCAGTCAAGGCGCTGACGAACAAGCTGAAACCGACGATCCAGCAAAGCCAGATCAGGGTGAAATAGGGCAGGAGGCCAAGGATATGGGAAAGCCGCAGACGGGGCTGCCTGGGGATAGGCCGTTTGAGTAGCCGCGCAAAGAGACCCGTCACACGGTAGGTCGCATTTGACAGTAGCAAAGCGGAGAGCACAAACCATGCGAGCAACGCCCCTAGAACGAACTCGACCTGACTCTCGATAATAAGAAGAGTCACTGCCCCAAACAGCAGGCCCAGCCAGATGAACAGCATTTGACCGGTCACCGATAATGACGAAACACTCGTGAGGGCATGCTCGGAATGCTCAGCAATGTAAGTAGCACGGCCCATCAGTGCCCAAACCTTGCCTGGAATGTACTTGCCGAAGATCGTAAGCCCGACCGAGGCGAGGGCGAGCCGAAAGCTCACTGGATTTCCGTACACCGACAACAGCCGCCACCAAGCAGCTGCGGAGGCGACAAAACCAGCCAGAGCCAACAGCAATGAAAGCGCAAGTAACGTACCATTATGGATTTGGAGGACATACAGCTCGCCTGAACGATACAGCCAAATTCCCACGAACAGGAGTGACAAATAGACCAGCACCACCGACCAGCGGATACCGAGTCTCTTAGCAGCCATAGTCCCTACCCTTATAGTTTCCTTTATCCCGCATGACGCGGCACGGGTTGCCAGCAGCAACAACATTTGACGGTAGATCACGCGTCACCACTGAATTGGCGCCAACGATCACATTGTTCCCAATCCTGATTCCTGGCATCACGACGCTGTTCATGCCTATCCATACATTATTTCCGATCCGGATCGGTGGACTCTCGACCCAACGATCGTAATCGTCCGGGCTGTGGTTTGCGCTGATTAGGCCGACATTCGGACCCATCCGCAGGTTGTAACCGATTTCGATCCCGTTACGGCCCTGAATGTAGCAACCCTGGCTCCAACCGGGGAAGCTGCGTAATCCAACTCGCACGCGCTTCGAATAGAGGACTCGACTCGTGAAATGGACTGGCCAGGGCACGAAGCGGTTCAAGCCGACAATCTTCTGCATGAAGAAGACACTGCCAAAGATGTTCACTGCGGAGGCGCCCTGCGCCCGCGGATAAAAAAGCCTGACCAGAGGACCCAGTAGGATGTCAAAGGTGTGCTTGGACATACCCTGAAAACCAGTTGTACTTGCGCCAGACAGCTCCGCTAGGAGCCTGCAATGTGTGACAATGTTACCCTAACCTGGGCTTGGATTGAGACTCCGAGGGTAAGGTCGCCGCTCTCCGGGCTCGGTGCGCCTGCTTCCAACAGAGCAGACGAAGATTGAATCAGGAGAAGGACTCCTGGCGTGAAGACCAACCTGCCATAGTGAGAAGGGCCCTTGCGCGTCATCGTATTGAATTTCTATAGCCGTAACTCACTCGCTGTTGTCAAAGCGTTGGCGCCTCGCGCCAGCTTGATCGGCGGCGCGGTTGAGAGAACCAGTTATCGTATCCTGAAACCCGATCGGCTGTTTCGCTACCCCGGTGTTGAGACGGTCTTTCGGCATCGCCCCCCCTTGCTCGATCCCGAAGGCTTCTGCACAGATATCGTGGCCGCTTGCCAACGTTATGGCGCCAACGCTGTGATCGCCACCGGTACGACAGTGACCAATCAATTGTCATTCCACAAGAAACGTATCGAGCACGAATCCGGTACTAGAGTCTGTGTAGAGAGCTTCGATAAACTCCAACCGCTCGCTGACAAGTGGCTTACCTACGGCCTCGCGGCGGAACAGGGTATCCCCATTCCAGATACAGTGCTTTTGGACGGTCCTCTCGCGCTAGATAATAGTACGGACCTCAGGTTCCCGATTGTGATCAAGCCCCGCAATTCATTCGCGGCAATCGGGGTCCGCTTCGTCGCGAGCCCTAAGGAATTGACCCTATTGTTCGACGCATCAAGATCGCCGACTTCTCTGCCGCTCGATGGCTCATTGATGGCACAAGAACGCATCGAGGGAGAGCTTCACGACGTCACCCTCTGTGCCTACCAGGGCGAACCGACGTCGTTGCTCACACAGCGGCGGCGCCAGTCCTTGTACGATTTCGGAGGCGGGGGAATCGTCAACATCACTACGTTCGAGCCTGAAATCATGGCTCACGCCAAGCGCATCGTGAAAGCCATGCGCTGGAATGGGCCAGCGATGTTCGATTTCATTCGCGACCGCATGGGATACTTCAGACTCCTGGAATGTAACCCGAAGATCTGGGGAACCACTTGGCTGACGGTCACCGCAGGCCAAGACGTACCAGCGCAGATGTTGGAGATCTTCGCAGAACAACGGCGACCCAAGCCGTCCTTAGATTACCCAGTCGGGCTTGAATACCGCTGGCTCTTTCCGGAATGTCTTTACCACTGGCAGCTGCCACCGCGGAAACTCGGTGTCATACTGAAGCGGATGAGGAACACCTTTCACAGTCCAACGGCGATACGCCGCGAGGCCAATCTCAGACTGCGTGATATACCCCATCTGCTGGGTATCGTCTTTGATCGAGCCGAGCTTTGATGCAATGCCTGACTCCAGATTCGATATCCAGATCGACCGCGGCCACGGACGCTCAACGCGAGGAGAAACGACCAGGGTCGTCATCGATGTCATCCGCGCCTTTACGGTCGCCGACATTGCGTTCCGCCGAGGCGCCGTTTCGATCCTGCTGGTTGCCGACACGAGGCGCGCCCTGGCACTTCGCCAAGAAGACCCACGACTGCTCCTAGCCGGTGAAGAAGGCGGTTTGCCAATCAAGGACTTCGATCTCGGTAACTCGCCCTGGCAGATGTCAGGTGCTGGTGTGGCAGGCCGCCGCCTGGTGCAGCGGACCAGCCATGGTGTACAGGCACTGCTCGCCAACCGGGACGCAGAGCTCTTGCTCGCCACGGGGGTGTCGCAAGCCGCCAGCACTGCCGCCTACCTGCGGAACCACTTCGGAAACGGGGCCGCCGTCGACTTGATCGCCTCTCATCCCTCGAGTGACGAAGACCTTGCCTGCGCCGATTACCTGAAACGACTGTTGGATGATGCGAAGGATCGGGATCTGACCGTCACGCTCGAACGGATTCGCCGAAGTGAGGCGGCGGCCAAATTCCTGGACCCAACCCGTCCTGAGTTCGACCCGCGTGATCTGGATCTCTGCTGCGAGCCCTCGCCGACCCCTTTCGCCATGCAGGCGTATCCTTGGGGAGAAGAGAGCGCCTTGCTGCAACGCCAGGACTTTTGACTCGCGTCGAGAAGACGAGGAGCGACGGCCAATCGGAGAACGGCTTCGAGTTTTGAAAACGCAAAGCCGCAACCTGATTCTTCTCCGTGTAGACTCTGTCGAGGTATCCGAGCCACTCGGATACAGGTGTCAGGCACGGGAGCCATGCGTTTTGACGACCTTGCGCGATAGGGCGCCTGGTGGTGTCCAGTGGCCATCGACGACCGCGCGAATCCCAACAGGTTGAGACCTGGCTGCGAATTCCCGGGTCGATCCTGAGCGCGGATGTCCGACGATGGGCGTCCCGCCGAACCATTCCCGGTCCTGAAATCTCGATAATTCGAAGGGGTAAGTCCATGGCCCATGCCGCTGAATTACGAACTGCGAAGCCACGCAAGACGGGTCTGACCATGATGCTCGACAAAGGCCTAGCGCGGCGTGCGGTCGAGGACGTTCTCGAGGTTGCCAGTGACCACATCGACGTCGTCAAGCTCGGTTGGGGAACGGCACTGGTGACCGGCCATCTAGAGTCCAAACTCAGTGTCTACCGTAACGCGGGCATGGCCGTATATTTTGGCGGCACCCTGCTCGAATACTTCCTGATTCGTAAGGATCTCGACGGTTACCGCAAACTGATGGACCGATACAAGATCGAGATGGTCGAAGTCTCCGACGGAACGATCACCATCCCGCATGCAGAGAAAATTGATTGTATTCAGCGCCTTGGCCAAGAGTTTCGAGTCGTCTCCGAGGTCGGCCGAAAGGACGAATACGAGCCTGTTCCCCCATACCGTTGGATCCAGATGATTCGCGCCGAACGCGCGGCGGGGTCCGAGTACGTCATCACAGAGGCTCGTGAAAGCGGCTCAGGCGGCGTCTGCCGGCCCTCGGGCGAGCTGAGGAAGGGCCTGATCGACGAAATCGTTCACGCAGTAGATATTTCTGAGCTCATGTTCGAGGCCCCGACTGCCTCCCTCCAATCCTGGTTCATCAATCGCTTCGGCAGTAATGTGAGCTTAGGGAATATTCAACCCGCGGATGTGCTCTCGGTCGAAACGCTGCGACGAGGTCTGCGGGGCGACACCTTGCTCGCTTTCCTGGAAGCGAAGAGCTAGACGAACACAAGGCCGAGACTCCATGCACTCTAGACAGCACCAGGAAGGGCCAACACAGATCGGCGTCGACGCGCTCATGCGTTACGCGACTGCGTTGCTGGAAGAACAGGGTGTCGACAAGACAATCGCCACCGACGTGGCTCAGGTGTTGGTCACTGCCGAGATGCGTGGTTTTGCCTCACACGGACTGGTGCGACTCGGGCGCATACTCACTGGATTGCAATGCGGTACGCATAGTCCAACGGCGGAGCCACACTTCGAAATCGATGCTGGTGCAGTTCTAAGGGTCGATGGAAGGAACGGGCTCGGCGCGCATGCAGGCTGCATCATCATGCGGCGGCTGATCGAACGTGCGCCCCAGACTGGCATCGCCATGGCGTCTGCGAGACGTATGACCCATTTCGGCTTCGGCGGTTATTTCACGGAGTTGGCAGCCGCCTCGGGGCTGATCGGGATCACAGTCTGTAACACCGAGCCGGCAGCGGTTCCCTTCGGCGGTCGGAACAAGGTATTGGGCACCAATCCCATTTCTTTTTCGTGCCGCAGCGCTTCACACGGCATCATCACGGTGGACATGGCGACCACGGCTAGTGCCCGGGGCCGTTTGTTGGCTGCCAAGATGACTGGGGAGCGGCTACCCCCAGAGATCGCGGTTGGTCCAGATGGCGCACCGACAACCGATCCCGAGTCAGCCCTCAACGGCGCCTTGCTGCCCCTCGGTGGACGTTTTGGATACAAAGGAACGGGATTGGGAGTCATGGTAGACCTTCTGTCAGGCGCGCTCGCCGGGGCAAGCACCGGACAGCGCATCAAGGGCACGGTGACGACGACCGAGTACTGCTCCGCAGGCTATCTCTTCATCGTCATCGATCCGGAGGCCTTCGTTGGACATGAGGCCTTCGAGTCGGAGGTCAGCGCCTTAGCTGCCGAGCTTCGCGCCTCCGGCGAGGATGTCCTCTTGCCAGGGGCCAAAGAACATGCATCTGAAGAGAAGGCACGCACCCATGGCGTACCACTATCACCTCAACTGCTCTCGAACCTGCAACAATGGGGGGCGAAGTATGGGCTCCGAATTGGGTAAGGAATTGGTCGAGGCATTGAAGAAAGGCGGTGTCGATTTCTTCATGTCCGTTCCTTGCAAACTCCTCTCTGGTGTGATCGCGTCGCTCGAGCTCGACGATTCGATCACCTACATACCCGTCACCCGCGAGGAGGAGGCGATGGGCATCGCAGCCGGCGCCTATCTCGGGGGACGCATGGCCTGCCTGGTCATGCAGGACTCCGGCCTCGGGAATTCGATCAACGCGTTAGCGTCCTTGATCCAACACTTCCGGATCCCTTTCGTCTTGCTGATCAGCTATCGGGGCACACCCGGGGAAAAGGTCGGAACACAGGTCCCGATGGCGATGATCACGGAGGACCTGCTCAAGCTGTTGCGAATCCCAAGGCTGCACTGTCACCGTCCAGGCGATGAGCTCGAGATCCCGGATATGGTCGAACACGCCCGCGTCGCCCAGTCGGCCGTCGCCATCCTCATCGACTTCCACTTCGTCCAGCAGCGGTCCTAATCAAGCCATGACTCGCAACGATCTTCTGAAGACCCTCCTCCCCCTGCTCAGCGAGCCCTTCGTGATCTGCAATATCGGCATTCCATCCCAAGAGCTCTATGCACTCGGAGACCGTGATAACTATTTCTATATGCTTGGCAGCATGGGCATGTGCGGCCCCATCGGACTGGGTCTCGCATTATCCACACCGGCCCCAGTGGTCGCGATCGAGGGCGATGGGTCAGTACTGATGAACCTGGGTGCACTCGTTACCCTAGCGCACCAGGGCCCAGGCAACCTAACCCTAGTGGTCATCGACAATGGCAGCTACGGCTCCACGGGCGACCAACCTACTTACACCGCGGCAGGCACTTCACTGGCAGAGGTGGCGAGGGCGGCAGGATGCACCCACGTCGTCGAATGCAACGGAATTGAAACCGCAGATGCGCTGCAAACATCCTTGAAAAGCGATCATTTCTCCGTGATCGTCGCCAAGGTAGACCCGGGAAACGCTCCGGTCGGCGCGGTTCCACTCCATCCCATCATGATCCGCGAGCGATTCAAGAACAGGGTAGCCACCACCAGCTTCCCTCACGGGAATCAACAGCAAACCTAGTTCCGCACCTATTCGTGCTGCGATGGGCTGCCTCACATTGAGCGACCGATCATTCAATCTCTATTTGAGATCGCGATTGTATTCCATGTCCATCCACATCGCGAACAAGAGAAACTGTAGCCCACTCATAAATAGGAACACGGCAAACAATGCCGATGTGGCGACCACGGGACCGTGGAATAGCCGCAGCCCCAGCAAATAGACTCCGAACAATAATCCAAGGGAGAAAAGCACACTTCCCGCGACATAGAAAAAGACGAGCGGATGAAAGTCGCGGATGACGTACCTTTGCACCATTCGATACCAGAACAGACGTTGCAGGAGCAGCGCAAGGCGCGGGATCATCCGCAAGGGCCGAATTCCGGACTTCTCACCGATCCCATAGATGGGCCGGATCGGGACGTCACGCACCCGG
>JANQGF010000205.1 GCA_028277465.1 Chromatiaceae bacterium | reverse complement strand
AGGATCAGGCCTGCGGCGAGCCAGAAGGCGATGACGAAGAGCGCCTCCTCGCGCGTGTCGGCAAGGGCGCGGATCGCGGCCGGGGCCTGCGCCATCTTCGGGGTGCGGAAGAATCCAAGCTTGCCCGTGACCAGTCCGCCGAACATTGCGCGAGCGATGGTATGCGATAGGGCGAGCCCCGCCAGACCGGCGGCGATGCTCTGGCGCAATGTGGCCGTGACTCGGCGTCGGTAGAGCAGGAAGCTCTTGGACATCTTGAAAAGGAAGAGCACCAGCGGCACGAGGGCGATGGTCATATAGGGTGGTGTGACCCGCAGGGGGAGCACCACCATGGCCACGGACCAGGCCAGTGCGGCGAGGTTGAACAGCAGATTGAAGCCGTCCGCGAACCAGGGCAGCCAACCCGCCATGAAATGATAGCGTTGGCCGGCAGAGAGCGCGGTTCGGCGTAGCCCGAGAAGTGCATGGCGATGACGCAGAAGGATGCGCACCGCACCGTAGGCCCAGCGGTAGCGTTGCTTGCGAAAGTCGGCGAAGGTATCCGGCATCAAGCCGCGGCCATAGGTGCAAGGGATATAGAGTGCTTTGTGGCCGGCCTCGAAGAGTCGCAGCCCGAGCTCTGCATCTTCGGTGATGCACCACTCGGCCCAGCCGTCGACTGCGTCCAAGTTTTGACGCCGAATCATGGTCATGGTGCCATGTTGGATGATGGCGTTGCGCTCGTTGCGCGTGACCATGCCCAGGTGGAAAAACCCGCGATACTCGGCCATGCACATGGCCTTGAAGGCGTTCTGATGGGCGTCGCGATAGTCTTGCGGGGCCTGGACGATGGCCACTTCGGGGTCCGCGAAGGCCGGGACCAAATGGCGCAGCCACTGCCGGCTGACGATGTAGTCGGCATCGATGACGGCGACGACCTCGGCGGCGGGGTCGGTACGGCGCAGGGCGTAGTTGAGTGCTCCTGCCTTGTAGCCCGAGAGTGGCGCGACATGGAAGAAGCGGAAGCGCGAACCCAGTCGCTTGCAGTGTGCCTGAACCGGTTGCCAGACCCCTGGATCCATGGTGTTGTTGTCGATGACCAGGACCTCGAAGTTTGGGTAGTCCAGTGCCACCAGGCCCTCCAATGTCTCGATCAGGAGCTCCGGCGGTTCGTTATAGGCGGGCACATGGATGGAGACGAACGGCAACTGGTGATCGGGGACGTTGCGCAGTGGGAAGGGGCGGCGCCATTTGCGCAACCAGAGCGATTCGGCCCACTCGTGTGCCTCTGCAGTCAGAAGCACGATGACCCCGAGGCCGCCGATCAGGAGCAACAGGCCGACGATGGCCGTGGGCGGCGTCATGTACTGGCGCGTGTAGTCGTAGACGATCCAGACCGCGGCGGTGGAGATGCCATATGTAATGAGCGCGAGAAAGCCCTTTCCCCGTTTGGCCAGGCTGGCGCTATCGCGATAGAGGAAGACGAGGAGCAAGACTGCCATGAGGACCGATAGGGCGGCCAGTTCGCGCCAGTGCGGGATGCGTACCACGGGCTCGCGCAGGGCGAACTTGGGCTCCCGGTTGGCATTGTAGACGCCCCAGTAGGTCCCGGTTGCCCCCTCGATCTTGGTCTTCCAGGGCTGATCGAAGGCCTCCATCACATAGTAGGTGTAGTTCTGCGCCTCGGCTCGGGCCAAAAAACGTCTCAGGAAGCGTGTCTGATTGGTCAGCGAGGCCTCTGCGCCTCGGTTGCGCCGGCCGTTGCTCGGCCAGCCTACCTCGCCGACGACGATCGGCTTGTCCGGGTAGGTCTGCTCGACCTGTTGGTAACGGTAGAGTGCGTAGTCGACGGCTTCATCGACGGGTACGCCCTCCCAATAGGGGAGGAGGTGGATGGTGATGAAGTCGACGTGGTCGACCAAGTCTGGGTGCTCGAGCCAGACATGCCAGGGCTCGGCAGTGCTGACCGGGGTCCAGGTGATCTTGCGGACGCGCTCCAGGTAAGCCATCAGCTCGGCGAGTTCGAGGTCATCGCGCAGGATGGATTCGTTGCCGACGATCACCCGCACGATGTTGCGGTGACCCTCGCCCAGGACCTCGCTCAGACGCTGGAGCTCGCGGTCGTTGGCGGCGCGGTCCGGACCGATCCAGGCACCGAGCGTGACGTTGAGATCATGCGCGGCGGCCAGACGGGGGACGGCGGCCAGGCTGTCCTCGACCGTGTAGGTCCGGATCGCGTGCGCGTCGCCTCGTAGAAGTGCCAGATCGGCGTCGATGTCGAGCAGGCTGGGGAAGCGTTTTTCGCTCGGGTCGTCGTCGGCGCGCATGGGTGCGAAAGAGAAGCCCTGGATGCGCGTTGGCCAAGGTGGTTCCTCCGCGGGCTGATTCAGTAACCACCAGGCTGCGATCGTCAACGAGGCGATCAGAATGGGGATGAGGAGGTTGAAGGAACCTTTCATCGCGCGACTCCGGGCTGCGGTCCTGACCTCGATTCAGTCGACCTCTCGTCCGTTGGGCCCGCCCGGCCGGCTCCCGCTGCGGCCGGTCTAGGTGCGCTGCCAGTCGCCGCGGCACGGGGAGTGACGGCGAACCACTGCCAGGTGCCGGCTAGCGGCGCCAGGGGGTGCCCCGGCCCGAGTGCCTCGCGTAGCCTGGCAGAGGGGGTGAGCGCAATGATGGCCTCGAAATCGGGCGGCAGAGTCGGGACTTGGTCCCGGGCCTGGCCGAGGATCCTGACTCGAGGCCCGAGCCGGTAGGCGAGCGAAACCAGCTCGCCGGTCGCGACCCCGCTCTCGCTCGCCGCGACCAAAGTGTGCTCGGCTTGGTTGGCGATCCGGGCGATCTCACCATTTCGGGCGCTGAAGTTCTTGGTTGACCAGGTGTCGGCGCCTTGGATAGCGGCTAGCGAGACTGAACCCAGCACGATCAGGACGGCGAGCGCACCGAGCCCGGTGCGACGACGCCAGGAATCAGGCGCCGCGCCGATCGCGTTGCCAATGGCCCAAGCCGCCATGAGCTGGAGGGACAAGAGCGCGGGGAGTGCATAGCGTACATGCAGCGACCGGCTGCCGCCGAGGATCAGATCCGGGCCGAGTACGATGGCCGTGTAGGCCAGGGTGGTGAAGAGCAGGAGCCAGACGGCCGGCCGCGGCCCCTGGCGCATGACATGCCACAGCATCCAGGTCAAGGCTGGAAGGAGCAGAAGGCTCCACCAAGGCCCTGGCTGTGGGCCAAGGTCGACGAAGGCGCGGCTCAGGTGTTGCGTCCAGGCGGTCAGGATGTCCAGGGTCTCGATCGGACGCTGCATCCATGACGTGTAATGAGCCAGTCGCTCTCGACGGTCCACAATGAGCCAGAGCCACGGCGTGAAAAGGACCAGGGTGACGCCGACCCCGACCCCCCAGCGGCGGATCCGCGGGCCGAACCAGCCCTGGTACTGCGCTGGCCTCACGCTGGTCTCCGTCAGCTGGGCATAGAGTCCATGCACCGGGATCAGGATCAAGAACAAGAGGTGCGTGTAGCAGCCGAGTGTCATCAAGACGGCGTACAGCGCCCAGTCTCTGCCTTCGTCGCGTCGCAAAGCACGGACGAGGGTCGCGCTGGCGCTCACCAGGAGCAGCGACCAGAGTGCGTATTGGCGAGCCTCCTGGGCGTAAAGGAATTGCAGGGGTGAGCAGGCCACCAGGACGGCCGCCACCCAGGGTACCGCTCCACGATCGAACAGTTCGCGCATCAGCCAGTAGACAGCCGGAATCAGCAAGACACTGAAGGATGCCGAGAGGCCTCGCAGTGCCGTCACCGGGTCGACCGGGAGCGCCGTCGCCAAGCGGCCGAGGACATAATAGAGGGGGCCATGTTCCGGGTGCTGGGCAAAGGCACTCCAGGCGTCGAGCCAGCCGTGGTCGGGATCCGGGAACTGGAAACCCAGAAGATCCTCGGGGGTCAAGAGCCGGCCGCTGAAGAGGGTCTGCGCGACCTCGTCCTGGTTGAAGCCGAAGACGCGGATCAGGGTGAAGACCTCGTCATGCCAGACCAGCAGATCGTCGAGGCCGACGAGCCGGGATGTGCCGGCCCAGAGGATGACGAGCGTGAGCAGGGCCAGAAGCCAGGGATTCAGGGCGCGCGCCTCGAGTCGGCCGGCATCGCGGGGAGAGACAGGCAGGCGCAACAACGCTAGTGATCCTGAACGGGCCTCGTCGGGAAGAAGGCCTGGCGGTGCGGGGCGACGAGGCAAGGTCCCCGACCGCGACAGGTCTATGATAGCGCGAATGGCATCAGGCTAAGCTGGCTGGGCCTTGCGCCTGGGGGAGGCCGATTGGTTACCGTGGAACAGCACCCCAGCCGCTCGATTTGGTGGGAGCGGCGCCTCGCCGCGACGAGCCTGCAAACTGCTGCGGCTCTTGTTCCATGCTCC
>JANQGF010000284.1 GCA_028277465.1 Chromatiaceae bacterium | reverse complement strand
AGTACTCCGACCCTCCATCACTCCATTAGGAACGATTCAGAAACAAGTGGTGCAACTTGAGCCGCCCTTGTTGGGCACGCTCCGCTTTGCCCAACCTACACACTGTCAATGTTCATACCATCTGACTTGTCTTGACGCCCGCCTTCGGTGTCGCGCCACCAGTCACATCGCCCGGCGCTGCTCCTGGTGGCGCTCCTTGAAGGCGAGCCTCAATCCGGCGCCATCTGGTATGAACATTTCCGGCAATCGCCTCAGGTTCCGCCCTCACCTACTTCAAAGCAGCGATCGCCATTTCGGGGGAGTCGGGTGCAAGTGCCTTTCCTTCGACATCCGCATAGATGTCCGCTATCGCGAAGCCAGCGGCGTGAAACTCGGCGCGCAGGGAGGATTTGGTGTAGAACTGCAGCCAGTTGTACACTACTCTGGATCCTGTCTCTTCGACGATCGTGTACTTGTCCAAGGAGACCAATTCGTCCGCGTACTTGAAGCGGTTGACGAAGCAATAGTAGTCGTTGGGGCTCCAGAAGCCGTCAAGCTGATTGCGCTCATAGGTGGCGGACTCTTTCATCTGGTTGAAGACCACGGTGGAATGGACGTCCAACAGCACCGACCCGCCCGGTTTGAGGAAGTCCCTGAACTTTACAAGCAACGCCTGTCGCTGCTCGGGGCTTAAGGCGCAGAAGTCGCAGAAGATCATGGTGATCAGATCGAAACGCGCGTCAGTCTCGAAGTCCAGGTAGTTTGCATGGACGTAGTTGATCTGGAGCTGATTCTCGGCAGCAATCCTCTTCGCATAGTTGAGCGAGCCCAGGGAGAAGTCGATACCCGTGACGGTTGCCCCCTTCTCTGCAAATCGCGATGTGTATAGTCCCGGACCGCAGCCGAAGTCGGCAATGCTGGTCCCGGAGCCGACTGCAAATCGGGACAGGATCCAATTCACGGACTGGTCGATGAATTGACGGTTCCTCGACGCAAGGTCAATGGACTCGTTGAGATGGTACTCCAACATCTTCTGAGCGGTGTGCTCATTGGTCCACAGCTCAGCAGCAGTGTAGACCGCGAATGGTTTTGGTCGATGATTGATTTCTCTGAGTTCTTCAAACATCAGGCGATCCCGATTGCTGTTCGCTGTACCAATGAGCGCTGAAGGGTTTCTGTGTCTTTGAGGCTCGGGTGGAATCAGAAACGCTACCAGACGCCTGGTATCAAGTAGAACCGCACACGCGCCGCATAGTCGGCGTAACCCGGGAGCTCTGCGCGCAGGGTCCGGTCCTCAAGCACCGTGCGGATCAGGATCCCGACGACGGTGAGCAGGGCCGGAACGAAGGCCCATGCCGACAGTAACAGGAGGGGTGTGCCGACTAGCCACCCTACGAAGCCGGCGTAGCCCGGGTGACGCACGAAGGCGTAAGGCCCCGTATCGATCACGCGATGGTCGTGGTCGTGTTGGATGCGCACCGTCTTCTCGAAGAAGGGATTGGCGGTCATCGACCAGATCAGCAGTGCCGTGCCGGGGACGAAGAGGAGCAGACCGAGCAGCCAGTTGATCCCTGGTAGCAGCGTCTCAGCATGGCGCACCTCGAAGCCGGCGACGATGTAGACGGCGCCCATCACCGGTGCGTTGAGCAGGGACCATATCTTGTCCCAGGTCTTGGTCCCCGCGCCGATGCGCATGCGTCTTGCAATCAGCTCTGGGTTCCACTGCTGCAGATAGACCCAAGCCGTGACGACATAGAGTGTCAAGAGCCCCATATAGACCCAGCCGGGCACCCAATCCAGTCGGCCCGCCGGCACGAAGATCAGCGCCGCGAAGACCAGCAACATAGCCAGTATCCACACAGCGACCCGGAGCGGCGGGACCGGCTCAGCGGCGGCGCGGCGCGCATCTGGACTGGACTCCCTTGCATCAGTGGTCATCTGTCTTTGCGTTTTGCTAGTTTCCATTCAAGTGCCCTCCCACTTTGCGCCGTTCACCAATATCCTCACTGTCATGTCCTTAGGCGATTTCTGTCAATCGCCTTACGCCCTTGACGCATGCCCCAACCGCTCCCCGCTCGGCACCGAGGGCCTTTGAGATTGCTCCCGGCCCCTGTCCTTGGCCATCAGCACATAGAGCGCGGGCACCGCGAAGAGGGTGAAGAGGGTGCCGATGGCCATGCCGCCGACCAGCACCAGGCCGATGGAGTTGCGGGCCGCGGCCCCGGCGCCGGTCACCAGTACCAGCGGGAAGTGACCGGCGATGGTCGCCACGCTGGTCATGAGTATCGGGCGCAGCCGAATCATCGCTGCCTGGTGTACGGCATCCAGCTTGCTCTGGCCCTGTTGCTGGAGCTTGTCGGCGAACTCGACGATGAGGATTCCGTTCTTGGCGATCAGTCCGACCAGGGTGACCAGGCCGACCTCGGCATAGATGTTCATGGTCGTGGTCCAGCCATTGGTCCAGTACGGCATGTTGGGGTCGGGCATCTTGAGAACGGTGAAGATGAGCGCGCCGAACATCGCCAGCGGCACCGAGCCTGCCAGGATGACGAAGGGATTGCGGAAGGAATTGAACTGCACGGCCAGGACCAGGTAGATCATCAGCACGGCCAGCGAGAAGGCCGGCAGGAACTTGTTGCCCTCGGTGCGCAACTGGCGCGACTCGCCGGTGTAGTCGACGCCATACCCGGGGGGCAGGACCTCGCGCGCCGTGTCCTCCAGGAAGCCGAGCGCCTCATCCAGGGTGCGTGCGCTCATGCCCGAGAGCTTGACCGCGTTGAGCTGCTGGAAGCGATTGAGGGAGCGCGCCACGACACCGTGCTCGATGTGCGCGACGGCCGACAGGGGCACCATCTGTCCATTGGGGCCGGCGACATGAATGTCACCGAGCTGCTCGCTGGTGAGACGATCGACCCGCTTGACCAAGGGGATCACCTTGTAGCTGCGACCATCCATGTTGAAGCGGTTGACGAAGTCGCCGCCGGTGGCGACCGCCAGGTCGGCGCCGACCTGGGACAGATTCATCCCGAGCGCGGCCAGCTTGTCGCGATCGAACACCAGGGTCGCCTGGGGTTGATCCAGCTTCATGTCGATGTCGGGCGGGAAGAAGAAGAGCCCGCTCTGCTCGGCCCTGGTCTGCAGCTCCTTGGCGAGCTCGAGCAGGCGCTCGGCGTCGCCCGTGGAGGTGATGAGAAACTCCACCGGGAAGTTGCTGCCGCCGGGCAGCGCCGGCGGGGTGGTCATGAAGACCTGGATGCCGGGGATCTTCGAGACCTCGGCCTGCACCTCCGGGAGCATCTGCGAGACCGTGCGACTCCGCTCGCTCCAGGGCTTCACCACCATGCCGCTGAAGCCGTCGGCACCGATGGTGGCACCGATGGAGGGTGGAAACAGGAGCTGGAAGGTCAGCTCGCTCTCCGGGACCCGCAGCATGATCTGCTCGGCCGCCTCGGCGTGGACCGCGTTCTGGTCGGTCGTCGCATTGGCGGCGGTGTTGATGATGCCGAACAGCACGCTTTGGTCCTCGGTCGGGGCCAGCTCCTTGGGGGAGAACATGAACATCGGCACGGTGCAGAGGCTCACCACGATCCACACCAGATAGACCGCGGGTCTGGCTTGGAGCGTGGCGCCGAGCGCGCGCCCATAGGCCTCGCGCAAGGCGTCGAAGCGTCGGTTGAGCCAGCCGGTCAGGCCGCGCTCCTCGTCTTGCGCGCTGCGCAGCAGGTTGGCGGACATGGTGGGCGAGAGGGTGAGTGCGACCACGCCGGAGATGGTCACGGCACCGGCCAGGGTGAAGGCGAACTCGCGAAACAGGGCCCCGGTCAGGCCGCCTTGCAGACCGATGGGCACATAGACCGAGACCAGCGTGACCGTCATGGCGATGATCGGCGAGACCAGCTCGCGCGCACCGAGCAGGGCGGCCTCGCGTGGCGTGCGCCCCTCGCGCAGGTGGCGCTCGACGTACTCGACCACCACGATGGCATCGTCGACGACCAGACCGACCGAGAGCACGATGGCGAGCAGCGTCAGCAGGTTCAGGGTGAAGCCGAACAGCTGCATGAGGAAGATGCCGCCGATCAGCGACACCGGGATGGCCACGACGGGTACCAGCACCGAGCGCACCGAACCGAGGAACAGAAAGATCACCGCGATCACGATCAGCAGCGTATCGATCAGCGTGCCGGTCACCTCGTGGATGGCGTTGCGGACATACTCCGAGGCGTCATAGCCGATGCTGGCATCGAGGCCGGCCGGCAGGTCGCGCTCGAGCTCGGACAGCTCCGCGCGCACGCCGCGCATCACCTCGATGATGTTGGCATTGGGCTGCGGGAAGACGCCGGCGAACACCGCCGTCTGTCCGGAATAGCGCACCAGGGTGTCATAGTCCTCGGCGCCCAGCTCGACATCGGCGATGTCCTCCAAGCGCACGATGGTGTCCGCCTTCTGGTAGACCACCAGGCGCCGGAAGTCCGCGGGGCTGCGCAGATCGGTGTTCGCCGCCAGATTGGTCTGCACCAGGGCGCCCTTGGTGCTGCCGATGGCGGCCAGATAGTTGTTCGCGGCCAGGGCTTGGCGTACCTGCGAGGGGCTGATGCCCAGCGCCGCCATGCGCTCGGGCTTGAGCCAGATGCGCATCGCGAAGGTGCGCGCGCCGAAGATCTCGATCCGCTGCACGCCCGCGACCGCCGCCAGCCGCGGCTGCACCACGCGTGTCAGGTAGTCCGTGATCTGCTCCTGCGACAGGATGTCGGAGGCAAAGCTGAGATAGGCGGCGGCGAACTCCGAGTCGGCCGATTGCACGCTGATGGCCGGCACCTGCGCCTCGACGGGAAGATCGTTGCGCACCTGATCCACCTTGGAGGAGATATCCGCCAGCGCCTTGGTCGAGTCGTAGTTGAGCTTCAAGCGGGCCGTGATGATGGAGATGCCCTGCAGGCTCTTGGATTCGATGTAGTCGATGCCCTCCGCGGCCCCGATGGCGCGCTCGAGCGGGGTCGTGATGAATCCCCGCACCAGCTCCGCACTGGCGCCGACATAGACGGTCGAGATCTGCACCGAGGCGTTCTCGCTGAGCGGGTACTGGCGCACGCTCAGCGTATTCCAGGCGTTCAAGCCGGCGATGACGATCAAGAGATTGACCACGATGGCGAGCACCGGGCGCCCGATGAACAGGTCGGTAAAGCGCTTCACGACACTGCCCCTCAGGAATCGCTCGGCTGCGGCTCGAGGCTGGCGTCGGGCGCCAGCTTGTTGTCGATCACGACCTTCATGCCGGTGCGCAGCTTGAAGACGCCGCTGGTGACCACCGTCTCGCCCGGGCTCAACCCATGGGTCACGTCGACGAAATCGCCGCGTGCCCGCCCAAGGCGGATGAATTGCTGGCGCAGTGTCTGCACGGTTTCCCCGGCTTGGTCGTCCTCGTGCGTCTCGATCACGAACACCGAATCGCCATAAGGTGCGTAGAGCACCGCGGTCGCGGCAATCGGGAGGACGGATTGCTGGTCCGGCAGCACCACCTCGACCTTGGCGAACATCCCCGCGTGCAGCTGCTCGCCGGGGTTGGCGACCAGCGCACGCACCCGCACGCTGCGCGTGGTCGCGTCCACCTCCGGATTCATCGCGATGATCGCGCCGGTGAAGGTCTCGCCCGGGGCCGCATCGGCGTAGGCGCGCACCTTCATGCCCCGGCGTAGGCGGCCGATCTGCTGTTGAGGGATGGAGAAATCCACGTGGATCGGATCCAAGGTCTGCAGTGAGACGATCGGATCGCCTTCCTGCAACACCTGGCCGAGATTGACCAGACGCAACCCGAGGCGGCCGCTGAAGGGTGCGCGCACCGTCTTCTTCGCGATCAGTGCGCGCATGTTGCCGACCTGGGCCAGGGTCTCCTTCGCCCTGGCCTCGGCGCTATCGATGGCGTCCTGCGACGCGAGCTTGCGTTTGCCCATCGCGCGCACGCGCGTCAGGTCTGCCTCAGCCAGGGCCGCGGATGCCTCCGCCGAGGCGAGCTGGGCGTCCTCGCTGGCCGTGTCCAATTGAAGCAGGACATCGCCGGCCTTCACCACGCCGCCGGACTCGAAGCCGATCCGTGTCACCCGTCCGCCAACCTCGGCGCTGACCGTGACGCCTTGGACAGGCTCCAGGGTCCCAACGGCGGCGATCGACCGCTCCCACAGCGCCTTGTCCACCCTCATGGCCGTGACTGTCTCGGGTGGCGGCACCATGCTCTCGGCCGCCTTGCCCATCGCCTCGAATTGCCCGAGCTTGGCATAGACGATGGAGCCGACAAGGATAGCGACGGCGATGGCAGTAAACATCAATTTGCGCAGCATGGTGAATCCAACTGAAGGGGCGCCTCGGTGTCGCATCAGCCGCGATCGGCGCAGTAGGTCGCGGGTCTCTCCATTCTCCACCTAATCGAGGGTTGGCGTAACCTCGACATCGAGAACGCAATCGGACGCAGGGTGTTCACCTACTGTGCCGGTCGTTACTGGGACGTAACGAATGAGTCAGTCATTGGCGGTTGCGATCAGGTTCGTGAGGCGGCGCAAGTTCGCGACATAGTCCGTCGCCAGA
>JANQGF010000154.1 GCA_028277465.1 Chromatiaceae bacterium | reverse complement strand
ACCAGGAGCATCGCCGGGCGATGTGACTGGTGGCGCGACACCGAAGGCGGGCGTCAAGACAAGTCAGATGGTATGAACATTGACAGAAATCGCCTAAGGATCCGCCGACGGATCTGCACCCTCGTCACTCCGCGGAACCCCCAGAGGCCGGGCCCTGATCCGAAGGTCGGGTCCGATCCGGCACACGTCCAGAAGCTCGAGCGACTGACGGTCGGCCATCTTGGTCACCGCCGGCAGATGGAACAAGCCCCTGCCCCCGTCACCCATCAGGTGGGGCGCCAGATAGAGGACGATCTCATCGATCAATCCGGCGGCCAGCATGGCACCGGACAGGGTCGCACCGGCCTCCAGCAAGACCTCGTTGATCCCCCGGCGCGCCAGCTCGCCCATCAGCGCCGCCAGATCCACGCGCCCTTTCCATTGGGGACAGAGATGGACCCGGGCACCGGCGGACTCGAGCGCGGCGATCCGCTGCGGCGCGTCGACGACACCCGCGACCAGCGTCTCTCCGGGCAACCGCAACATCCGCGCCTCGCGCGGCAGCCGCCAATGACTGTCGACCACCACGCGCAAGGGTTGGCGGACGGGGCCAAGGGCGTCCATCCCCGGCAGGTCACTTGGCGCCAGACGCACATTGAGACCTGGATCGTCCGCCAGTACCGTCCCGATCCCGGTGAGGATCGCGGAGCTGCCGGCACGCAACCGCTGCACCTCGAGCCGAGAGGGCTCGGAGCTGATCCATTTGCTCTCGCCGTCGGCCATGGCCGTGCGTCCATCCAGGCTCGCGGCCAGCTTACAGCGGACGTAGGGCAAGGATTCCTCCATCCGCTTGATGAAACCAGGATTCAAGGCCCGGGCTTCGGCCTCCAACACACCCGTCTCGCACGCGACACCGGCTCGTTCGAGCGCCTCGAGTCCCTTGCCGGCCACCAGCGGGTTCGGGTCCGACATGGCGCATAGCACCCGCGCGACCCTCGCCTCGATGAGCGCGTCCGTGCAAGGCGGCGTCCGACCCTGGTGACAGCAGGGCTCCAGGGTCACGTAGGCGGTCGCCCCATGCGCCCGTTCGCCCGCCTCGGCCAGGGCATGACGCTCGGCGTGCGGCTCGCCCGCTCGGCGATGCCAGCCCTCGCCCACGACGACACCCTCGCGGACCAGCACGCAGCCCACTCGCGGGTTGGGGTCGGTCGTGTAGTGCCCGCACTCGGCCAGCCGGATGGCCCGCGCCATGAAGGCGCGATCCTGCTCGACGTCCAGTTCCCGCTCGGACATCAGCGCTCGGGTTCCAGATCCTTCAGGAGATCCAGCTGCTGCCGACTCGCCTCGGGCGTCGGCTGTCGCTCGAGACGCTCGATCTCCTCGCGGAAGGCTGCTACATCCTCGAAGTGGCGGTAGACCGAGGCAAAACGGACATAGGCCACCTGATCGAGCTGGCGCAGCTCGTCCATCACCAACTCGCCGACGCGCAGCGAGGGGATCTCACTCTCCCCGCTCGACATGAGACGCCGCTGGATACGCGAGATCGCCGTATCGACTTGCTCGGTACTCACGGGGCGCTTCTCCAATGCCCGCATCATTCCAGAGCGCAGCTTGCGACCATCGAAAGGGACACGGCTACCGTCACGCTTGACGATTCGGGGCAGGTTGAGCTCGGCGCTCTCATAGGTGGTGAAGCGCTCCTTGCACACCGCACACCTGCGCCGACGGCGCACTTGGTCGCCCTCTCCGAACAAACGGGAGTCGACGACCTTGGTGTCCTGGGCGCCACAGAAGGGACAGCGCATAGCTCAGCCGCTGAGGCGATTTCTGTCAATGTTCATACCATCTGACTTGTCTTGACGCCCGCCTTCGGTGTCGCGCCACCAGTCACATCGCCCGGCGATGCTCCTGGTG
>JANQGF010000352.1 GCA_028277465.1 Chromatiaceae bacterium | reverse complement strand
CCACTTGTTCCAGGATTCGCCCTCGATGGCCTTGGGACTGTTCGAAGGGCACATGCGCAAGATGGCCGAGGGCTTCAAGGCGATCCGGCAGGCACGTCTTGAGCTGGAGGGCGCCTTCAACCCGGCCGATCCGAGCTCCAGCCTGACCTATTTCGACTGGCGGGGCTTCTCGGACGAGGAATGGCTCCTGTGTCCGCCCGTCGTCGCAGTCGGCGGGGATGGGGCCATGTACGACATCGGGTTCCAGAACCTCTCGCGGGCACTCATGTCGGGTCACCCGGTCAAGGTCATGGTCCTGGATACCCAGACCTACTCCAATACGGGTGGTCAGTCCTGTACCTCGGGCTTCGTCGCCCAGGTAGCCGACATGGCGCCCTACGGCAAGCAATGGAAGGGCAAGAACGAGATCCGCAAGGAGATGGGTCTGATCGGCATGGCGCACCGCACCAGCTTTGTGCTGACCAGCACGGTGTCCAACCTGACCCACCTGCTGGAGGGTTATATCGATGGCCTGAACTCGCGCCGGCCAGCCCTATTCAATGTCTACGCCTGTTGTCAGCCCGAGCATGGCGTGGGTGACGATATGTCGGCACAACAGGCCCGGATGGCGGTGGACTCCCGCGCCTACCCCCTGTTCCGCTACGATCCGGACGCCGGTACCAGCTTCGAGGAGTGCTGCTCGATCGAGGGCAACCCCGAGCTGGATCAAGACTGGATCAACTGGACGCTCAAGTACAGCGACGAGAAGGGTGAGCCCGCCGAGATGGAGGTACCCTTCACCTTCGCCGACTTCGCCATGACCGAGGGTCGTTTCCGCAAGCACTTCCGCAAGGCGCCGCCCGAGACCTGGAATGATGCCATGGTCCCGCTGGCCGAGTTCCTCGAGCTGGAAGAGGACGATCGGGATGGACACTACCCCTATATCTGGGGCGTCGACGCCCGGAACCGCCTGATGCGTGTCCTGGTCGCCCAGGAGCTGGTCCGCAGCTGCGAGGAGCGGCTCGGCTTCTGGACCCAGCTCAGAGGACTCTGTGGTGAGCTCGGCAAGGTCGATGTCGAGCAGGTGCGCAACCAGGCCAAGGCCGAGATGGCCCAGAAGCTCACCACCAGTCTGCTGGCGATGGCCGGCGGCGACGCCGGGGCGCTGCGGGCGCTGACGGCAGGTGGCAATGGTCAGGGTGGCAACGGCTCCGGGCGTGCTGGAACCAACGGCTCGGGCCATGGTGAGGCGGAGGATTGGGAGCCGGTCTGGGTCGAGACGCCCGAATGCACCGCCTGCGACGAGTGCGTCGACATCAATCCCAAGATCTTCAAGTACAACGGGGACAAGAAGGTCGAGATCGCCGATCCCAAGGCCGGGACCTACAAGGACATCGTCAAGGCGGCCGAGAAGTGTACCGCCGGCTGCATCCATCCGGGTGCGCCCTGGAACCCCTCGGAGGCGGGTCTGGACAAGCTGGTCAAGCGGGCCGAGAAGTATCAGTAGTCCGGATTTGGCAAAGCGAGGCGTGCCCATCAACCAACTGATCAAGATCGGCACGGGGTTCCAGCTTCAATGATAGCGGCGGTCCATCGATGCAGAAACACACAGCGATCCTCGATTCCAGCCTTGGGTCCGAGACGGCGGACCCGCCCCGGCCGCACTGGCCGTTTCCCGAGGGACTTATGAGTCTTTTCCGACGCACTAAGACCTTCCCACACGGCGTTTATCCGATCGAGCACAAGGAACTGACGGCGGATAAGCCGATTCGGCGCCTGCCCTTCGCGCCCGAACTGGTCATCCCGCTCGCCCAGCACAAGGGCCAGCCTGCCATTCCGCTGGTCAAGGTGGGACAGGAGGTCGTGCGTGGTGAGCCGATCGCCCAGGCGGACGGCTTCGTCTCCGTGCCCATGCACGCCCCTGCGACCGGGATCATCCGGGCGATCGGTCTCGCACCGACCCCCGAGGGCCCCAAGATTCCGGCGATCTTCCTCAAGGTCTACCCGGCGGCCTGTCAGCGGGTGCTCTATGACCTGGAGCGGGATCCGGATGCCATGACAAGGGAAGAGATCATCGCCGCGGTCCAGGAGTCCGGGCTGGTCGGTTTGGGTGGGGCTGCCTTTCCGAGCCATGTCAAGATGAACCCGCCGGCGGGGAAGGCGATCGAGACGATTCTGGTCAACGGCTGCGAGTGCGAGCCCTATCTCACCTGCGACCATCGCATCATGCTGGAGCAGACCGAGGCCTTGGTCCTCGGCATCCGGCTGGCCCTCAAGGCGACCGGCGCCAAGCGGGCCATCATCGGGGTCGAAGACAACAAGCTCAATGCGGTCGCCCATCTGCGTGCCCGGTTGCCTCGTCACCTGCCCATCACCGCCGAGGCGCTGCGCTCCAAGTACCCGCAGGGCGCCGAGAAGATGCTGATCAAGAGTCTGCTTGGCCGCGAGGTCCCGGTTGGGGGGCTACCGGCGGACATCGGCGTCGCCGTCTTCAACGTGGGCACGCTGGCCCAGATCGGGGATCTGGTGCCCAAGGGCCGCGGGCTCATCGAGCGGGTCGTGACCGTCAGCGGTCCGGCGATCGCGCACCCGGGTAACTTCCTGGTGCCCATCGGGACGCCGCTGCGCTTCTTGCTCGAGCAGGTCGGCGTGCAAGGCATGGTGGGCCAGGTGATCCTGGGTGGCGCCATGATGGGCATGTCGGTCGCATCGGTGGATGTGCCTGTGACCAAGGGGGCCTCCGGTGTGGTGGCCTTGGAGCGAGAGGACCCCGACCGAGCGCACCGTCCAGTCTACCCCTGCATCAAGTGCGGCGAGTGTCTCAATGCCTGTCCGATTTCGCTCAATCCGTCCGTGCTGGGTGAGCTGGCCCAGACGCGTGAGTACGGAATCATGGCCGAGCAGTTCCACCTCGACCAGTGCTTCGAGTGCGGCTGCTGCGCCTATGTCTGTCCATCCAACATCCCGCTGACCCAGTACTTCCGTATCGCCAAGGCGATCAATCGGGACGCGCGCCTCGATCGGCAGGATTAACATGGCGAAAGGCATTGAAATTCGGACCTCCCCGCATCTCAAGCGGGTGATGTCGGTCGAGCGGATCATGCGTGCCGTGGTCCTGGCGCTGTTACCCATCTGCGCCTTCGCGGTCTATCAGTTCGGTCTGAGCGTGCTCCTGCTGTTGCTGACCACGACCGGCGTGGCGGTTGCCACCGAGTGGTTCTTCGCACGTCTGAGTGGTCAGGGGAATACGATCTCTGACTGGTCGGTGGTCATCACGGGGCTGCTGCTCGGGCTGACCCTGCCGCCGGGTTTCCCGCTCTGGATGGCCGCGGTCGCGGCCTTCATCGGGGTGGCGCTCGGCAAGGCGCTGTTCGGTGGGCTGGGCTACAACGTCATGAACCCTGCCCTGGTTGGCCGCGCCTTCGTCCAGGCGGCCTTCCCGGTGGCGATCACCACCTGGACGCCGGCCTTCGCACCGGGGCGCTTCACCGAGCTGATCCCCTCGACCCTGACACTGCCATTCATGCAGCCGCAGCCGGTCGAGGACTGGATCGCCGGTCTGCAACTCGACGCTTGGACCGGTGCGACGCCCCTGGCCTTGCAGAAGTTCCAGCAAATCGAGCTGCCTCCGGCCGATGTCTTCACCGGCATGATTGCGGGGTCGGCCGGCGAGACCTCGGCGCTTCTCATCCTGCTCTGCGGTCTCTGGCTCGCTTGGCAGCGGATGCTCGATTGGCGCATTCCAGTCAGTGTCATGGTCGGCGCGGCGCTGGTTGCGATGCCCTTCTGGCTGATGGATGGCACCCAGTATCCGAGTCCTTGGTTCGTTCTCAGCTCGGGCGGGCTCATGTTGGGCGCCTGGTTCATGGCCAGCGACATGGTCGCCTCGCCGGTGACGGCGCGTGGCGCCATTATTTACGGGCTCTTCATCGGGGTCCTAACCGTGTTGATACGGCTCTTCGGCGGTCTGGTCGAGGGCGTCATGTACGCGATTCTGCTCGCCAACGCGGTCGGGCCCTTGATCTCGAGCTGGACTCAGCCGCGGGTCTACGGCTCCAAAGTGAAGGGCTCCAAGTAGAGGGCACGACGAAGTCGCATGCTGGCGCAGGATGGGAGGCGCGAAGCCTATCCATCGATCAGCTGCGCTCTGCCCATCCGAGGACGAATGATTGCACCGTCCCAGCACAGGGGAACGAGAAGTCACGAGATGAATGCCGAAGTAGAGACCCAACCGCGTGGTGGAGTCACGCCGACCTGGCCCATGTTGCGCACCTTGGGCGGGATCGCCATGATGTCCGGCCTGCTGGTGGTGCTGGTCTATCAGACGACCCTGCCGATCATCGCCGAAAACCAACGCCTTCTGACCGAGAAGGCCGTGTTCCAGGTGATACCAGGCGCAGTCACCAAGCGCGACTTCGTCGTCACCGAGGGGGGCCTGCAGCCGGTGGAGACGGGCGGCGCGGGGACGGTCATCTATGCCGCCGCTGGTGCCGACGGCGGGCTCAGAGGCGTGGCCTTTCCGGGCGCTGCCCGCGGTTATCAAGACGTGATCCAGTTCCTCTTCGGTTATGATCCCGACTGCCAGTGCATCGTCGGCAGCAAGGTCTTGAAATCGACCGAGACCCCCGGGCTTGGCGACAAGATCTCCACCGATCCGGAATTCCTCAAGAATTTCGTGGCGTTAGATGCCCGCCTGAATGCAGATGGGACCGCGCTCGCCAATCCCATCGTCCCCGTCAAGCATGGGACCAAGACCCAGCCCTGGCAGATCGACGCCGTCTCCGGTGCGACCATCTCGTCCAACGCCATGGCGCGGGCGCTGAACGACGCCGCCCAGGACCTGCTACCAAAGGTGCAACGGGAGCTGGCGACCCTGTTGTCGGGCGAAGACCCAAAGGAGGCACCCTGAATGGCCGAGCTGCCGACTCAACAAGAGCCACTGACGCTGGACACCTTTGTCCGCGGTCTGTGGGAAGAGAACCCGGTGTTCGTGATGTTGCTCGGCATGTGTCCGGTGCTGGCGGTGACGAACTCGACCATGAACGCCATCGCGATGGGGTTGGCCACCACCTTCGTCTTGGTCTGCTCCAGCCTGCTGGTCTCGCTGCTGCGCAACTGGATCCCCAAGCAGGTCCGCATCGCGAGCTATATCGTCATCATCGCCACCTTCGTGACCATCGTCGACTATGGGATCCAGGCGATCAGTCTGGAGCTCTATGCCGCGCTCGGCGCCTTCATCCAGCTGATTGTGGCCAACTGCGTCATTCTGGGGCGGGCGGAGGCCTACGCCTCCAAGGAACGGCTGCATACCACATTCATCAATAGTCTCGGGATGGGGGCTGGTTTCACGCTGGCCCTCTTGAGCCTGGGTACGGTGCGCGAGATCCTCGGGAGCGGGACCATCCTGGGGGTCCCACTGTTCCCGGCGGACTTTCAGCCCTGGGTCGTGATGATCCTGCCGCCGGGTGGCTTCTTCGTACTGGGTGCCTGGTTGCTGCTGTTCAATTGGCTGCGTCTACGCAAGGCACGCAAGTCGCCCGACCCAACCGGAGCCGCCATCCATGCATCCTGAGCCACTCTCCGTCATCTTCTTGAATGCCGCGGTCGTCAACAATTTCGTGCTGGCGCTCTTCCTCGGGATCTGCCCCTTCCTGGGTGTCTCGGCGAAGAAGGAAACGGCCTGGAACATGGGATTGGCGACGCTCTTCGTCATGTTGGTCAGCTCTGCGGCGGCCTTCGGGATCAACTGGCTCCTGACCGAGCTGGACCTCCTCTTCTTGCGCTTGATCTGCTACATCGCGGTCATCGCCTCGACCGTCCAGCTCGTGGAGATGTTCGTCAAGCGATTCAGTCCGGCCCTCTTCCGTTCGCTCGGCATCTTTCTGCCGCTGATCACCACCAACTGTGCCATCCTGGGTTTAGCCCTCTTCCAGACCTCCAAGGAGTACGACCTGCTGCAAAGTCTCGTCTATGCGTTAGGGGCCGGCGTCGGCTTCACGCTGGCCCTGATGCTCATGGCTGGGCTACGCGAGAAACTCGCGCTGGCGCGGGTGCCGACGGTCAGCCAAGGGGCCGCCATGAGCCTCATGCTGGCCGGGCTGTTATCCCTGGCCTTCATGGGCTTCGCCGGCCTTGGTGGCTCCCATGGTTGATCTACTGCTAGCCCCATTGGTCGTCTTCGCCGTGTTGGTGGGTTGGGTCTGGGTCCAGCGGCTCTATGCCCGCTTCGCGGTTCGCAATCCGGAACTCGGTCCCTTCCGCCGCGAGGGCGGAGGCTGTTCCTGCGGGAAAGGTCATTGCGATCTGGGATAGCGCTCATGGCCCTCAGGTCAGGAGTGAGCGCCCTTTCATCATGTTGATTATATCGAGTCAGTAAGAATCGTGCGGCCAGTGGGTCGCACGATCGAGGAGTTGCAGGATGAGTGAGTTACCACCCGAGGTTGGTCCGACCACAGAGGCCGTGATCAAGGCATCCGAGCGGGTCACACCCGACACGACCGAGGAAGTGCGCCACATCGCGCTGGAGGTGCTGGACCCGGCCTTTCAGTTCGTCGAGGGTCAGACGATCGGTGTCCTGGTGCCTGGTCCGCATGCCTTCGGCAATGCGTATCATCTGCGCCGTTATTCCATTACCAATGCCCGCAGCGTTCCACTCGGTGGGCGAGTCAGCCTGGACATCCTGGTCCGTCGCTGCTTCTATCTCGACGAGGTCAGCGGTGAGCGCTATCCAGGGATTGCGTCCAATTTTCTCTGCGACGCCAAACCCGGCGACAGGCTCACCATCAACGGGCCCCATCTCAGCCCCTTCCGCGTGCCTTTGGACAATCGCGCCAACCTCCTGATGGTCGGCACGGGCACCGGGATCGCTCCCTTTCGCGGCTTCGCTCAACTCATCTATGAGCGCCGCGGCGATTGGAAGGGACAGGTACGCTTGTTCTATGGTGGCCGCAGTGGTCTCGACCTTCTCTATGCCAATGACGAGAAGACCGACCTCGCGAATTACTATGACGACAAGACCTTTCAGGCCTTCCGAGCCCTGGGCACGCGTCCGCTCATGACCTCATCGCAGGCGTTGGAGCAGGGACTGTCAGCGCACGCGGTCGAGGCCTGGCGTCTGATCAAGGAGCCCAATACCCATCTCTTCCTCTCCGGGCTCGGCAAGGTGGCCGAGGTGTTCGAAAAGGTGATGAGGGGCGCGGCCGGATCC
>JANQGF010000333.1 GCA_028277465.1 Chromatiaceae bacterium | reverse complement strand
ACTTACCGTCCTCCCACCGCTCAGGCGGTTATCTCCGAAGCTTAGACGCTTCGTTCGATCAACCGGGGCCACCACCCCCACGACTCGTCGGTCTGAGGCAGGGCCTCGCTAGGCCGTTGGCGGCAGTTCGGGTTCGCATCGGAGACCATCGCCGCTTCTACAGTTCTCTTTGACATGTGCCTTGTCATCGACTATTGATTTCAAACCGATCTACTCAGCTTCTGGTGATCTAGGAGTGCTTACGACGAGACATCTTTCGCTTATGAGGGTTCTCGTGTTGTCGTCCTGGGTCGGTGCGGCCTTGGCTGGAAGTGCTCCTGGCGGGCCGGCCTTCACCGACCCGGAGGGCATCGTTCCCATGCCCCCCGAGTGGGGTGAGGCTCCCGTGGTCTACGAGAGGTGGGCCGCGGGAGCAGATCTGGCCGTGACTCTCGATCAGCATCTCTATCCGGCGCTTCTCCCTCTGATTCAGGAGTACGCCCGGGAGCGGGGTATCCGCATCGCGGTTCAGGAGGGGACTTGTGGCATCTCCGCAGGAAAGCTGGAAGGCAAACACGCCGACATCGGCGGTTTCTGCTGCCCGGCGGGGTACAGCGATCGCCTTCCGGGACTGAGGTTCCACACCCTCGGCATCGCCTCTCTGGCGCTGCTGACCCATGCCGAGAACCCGGTGGAGAGCGTTTCTCTGCGTGAGGCTCGGCGCCTTTTCCAAGGGCATGTCTCCCACTGGGACGCGGTGAAGGTGTTGAGCGGCTCCGGGGGCAGGGCGGAGCGGGTGCGCCCCATTGCCCGTCTCCACTGCAAGGCACGTCCCGGTCACTGGCGACTCCTGCTGAGTGACCAAGATCGTTTCAGCCCGCGCCTGCGCGAGGTGAGCACTATCCCAGACATGATCTCGGGCGTTGCCTCGTCCAAGGGGGCGATCGGCTACGAGACCCTTTGGATGGTTGAACACAATGGCGGGACAGGTCGGGTCCGGACCCTCAAGATCGACGGTGTGATGCCGGAGAGCGACGGCCAATTGGTGCGAGGGGACTACCCTCTCTATCGGACCTACAACCTCACCACCTGGGAGGGGGTTGCCGCCAACCCCCACGCGAGCAAACTGGTTGCCTGGTTGATGGAGAATTCAGATCGGGTCGACCCTCGCTTCGGGATCATCCCGGCGACCCGGTTGCGAGAGGCGGGTTGGCTGTTCCGGGACCAGGAGTTGATCGGAGAACCGGGAGAATCGCCCGGAGGCGGTATGGTCCCCCTTAGTTCTGAGGGGCAGGTGCGCCTGGAGGAGCTCGAGCGCGGCTGATACTTGTCCTGGGTTCCAGCGGGACTGAGCGAAAGGATGAAGAGCCGATTCCCTTATCCCAGCTTCAAGGTCTTCCGCCATGTCCCCTTGGCGGTGCAGATGCTGCTGTTCACCCTCGGGTTGGGGATGGGGATCTGGATCTTGCTGGCGGAGTGGCAGGAGCGGGAGCTGCGAGGGCTCTTTCGCGACGAGTTGCGTCGCGAGCTGGAGCATCGAGCGGCGGAGGATCGGCATCGCTTCGATGAGCAGGTTCAGTGGATCCACCACGCGGCCAAGATCGTCGCTTCGCAGAAGCAGTTTCTAGATTATGTAGAGCAGGGACGTTTCGGGACCGGCGGCGCCGTCGCCGAGGGAGAGGGGTACTTCAAGGACGGAGTCTGGCATTATCAGAACGCGCCTGAGTGGATGCCGAGCGCTTCTGTGATGCGCGCCTTTTTCTATGCCCGACACGCCGTTCTGCTCGATGCAGAGGGTCGGGTGCGAGAGGTGTATCACCATATTCCCCATCGCAATGACTTCGATCTGCCCGCCGCCCTGCGGGCACCATCGGTCTTGCTGCGGAAGCTGAGCCACAATCAGGCCTATATGACCAGCTTCGATGGCCATCCCTACGTCATCGCCGCCCACCTTATCGAGGCCCCCGACGGCCGTCCGCTGGCCACCCTGATGCTGGAGGCACCCCTCGACGACGAGTTCCTGTTCGCTGCCGCTGGTTACGGAAAGCACGGCAGCATCATGGCGCTCGTCGAGCCCGACAGCGGTAAAGTCATCGCGAGCAGTGCCCCTGATCGGATCCCGAGTGGCGTCAAGGTGCAAGGACTGGTGAAGCGCTTCCTGATGATGGGGAAGTCCTTCTTCGACTATGGTGCTTCGGACCTCAACCTGCAGTTTGCTTCCTTTATCGCGACCGACGAGGGGGAGCGGCTGTCGAGCACCATCCTCAAGAAGAACCATCAACAGCGCCTCCTGTTAGTGGCGTTGATGGTCGGGGCCTTCGCCTTGCTCACAACCTGGTTGGCAGCGCGGATTCGTGTCTTGAGTCGCGAGGTGGTGGTCTTGGGTCGGGACAGGCTTGGTACACTCCCGGAGAGTGCCGAGCAAGGCGACGAGATATGGGTGCTGGAGCGTCAGTTTCACGCCCTCGGCAGTGCCGTCGTCGACTATCGGGAGCGTCTTCAGATCGAGGTGCGGGAGCGGATCGAGCTCAGTCGCCTCGCCCTTCTGGGGGAGCAGCACGAAGCCGAGCTGTCACGTCTGCAAAGGCTCACCGAGAGTCTTGGCGTCGGGATCGTGGTGACACGCGTCAAGGGGCCAGCGCCTTTTAATCCCTTGATGGAGCGCTATATCGCCGAGTGCGGCGGGATGCGCCATTTCTTGCTGGCCGCGGATGAGCGGGAAGTGGAGCGTGTTCTGAAGTGCGATGGAGGCGGCGAGCGGGTCTTCACCATTACCCGCTACAGTGTCGACGAGGACGAGGCGCTGCTCGTGCGTGAGGTCACGGAAGAGCGTCAATTGAAAGAAGAACGTCGGCTCTTCACCAGCTTTCCGGCCCGCAATCCCAACCCGGTGCTGCGCATCGGTGTCCACGATGGTGTGATTCGCTACGCGAACGATGCGAGCCGCGAGATCTTGGAGGGCTGCAGCTGCAAGGTGGGCAAGCGGATGCCTGCCTCCTGGCTCGAACAGATCGACGCGGGGATGACACATGAACAGTTACTCCCGCTGGAGGTGAAGGCAGCGGGACGCTTCTACACCTTCGAGCCCGCGGTGATCGAAGGTGCCGATTTCCTCTACCTCTATGGTCGCGACGTGACCTCCAACAAGCTCGCCGAGCGTGAATTGCGCATGGCGGCGGCGGTGGCGGAGCATGTCCTGGACGCCATCCTGGTGACTGACAGCGAGGGGACCATCACCCAAGTGAATCCCGCCTTTACGGAGGTGACCGGCTATTCGGCGGACGAGGTGGTGGGCCACAATGCTCGGTTGCTCAAGTCCAATCACCACGATGGCAACTTCTATCGTGACATGTGGCAGTCGTTGCTCTTGGAGTCACAGTGGCGTGGTGAAGTGTGGAATCGGCACAAGGCGGGCGATCTCCTGCCATGCATGGTTAGCATCCGCGCGATCCGAGACGAGGGCGACAAGATCCTCAATTTCGTGGCGATCCTGAGCGACATCAGCGAACACAAGGCGCGTGAAGAGCGGTTGTCACAGATGGCCTATCGGGATCCTCTGACCGGGCTCCCCAATCGTACCTTGTTGGTCGACCGCTTGGGCCAGGCGCTGGTGCGAGCCGAGCGTGACGGAAACGAGGTCGCGCTGATGTTCATCGACCTCGACGAGTTCAAGCAGGTGAACGACACCATGGGCCACGATGTCGGGGATGTCTTGCTGCGCGAGGTGGCTGCTCGTCTGCGCGACTTGGTACGCGGCAGCGACAGCGTCGGGCGTCTGGGGGGCGACGAGTTCGTCGTCGTGCTGCCCGACTTCAAGCACGAAAAGGGGTTGGCCGAGGTCGCTGAGAAGATCTGCTCACGGCTTTCAGCGCCCTATCTCCTCGACGGACAGACCGCCCGTGTCAGCGCCAGCATCGGCATCGCCCTGTACCCTCGCGACGGGGTGAATGCCGAGGAGCTGATGAACCTCGCCGACGGCGCCATGTATCGTGCCAAGCGTGGCGGAAAGAACCGCTTCGTCTTTTACCAACGCCAGGCGAGCGTGACACGGTTGCATCAGAGCGCGAGCTGAGGCGATTTCTGTCGATTCTCATCCCACCTGGCTGGTCTTGACGCCCGCCTTCTGCGTCGCGCCAGCCGTCACATCGCCCGGCGATGCGCCTGCCGGCGCTCCTTGAAGGCGAGCCTCAATCCGTCGCCATCTGGCATAAGAATTTCCGGCAATCGCCTGAAGATTCACCGCCGTTCGCCGGGGCGCTCCGACTCGCCCTCTCCCCTGGGGGAGAGCCCGCCCTTTGCAGTGGTACTGGTTTCATCCTCCGGGGGGTCAACCGCCATGACCGTCAGGCCGGCGTCTCTCATCTCAATTCTTCGAGACATTGGGTGAGCGAGACACGCCAGTCTGGCATGGCCAGCCCGAAGGTTCGCTGGAAGCGACGATTGTCCAATACCGAGTACATGGGCCGCTTGGCTGGGGCTGGATACTCGGAGGTTGGGATGGGGATGAGATTGCTCTCCAGGCCGCTCGCCTCCAAAATGGCCCCGGCAAAGCCATACCAGCTCGCCTGTCCGGATCCGGTGAGGTGGTAGAGACCGCCGACCTGATCCAGATCCAGCCCGTCGTGGATCACCCGATAGAGGACCAGCGCCGTCATCTCGGCGAGCATCCGGCTCCAGGTCGGTGAGCCGATCTGATCGTCGACCACCCGAAGCTCTTCTCGTTCCTTGAACAACCGGAGCATGGTCCGGAGAAAGTTGGCCCCGCGGGCGCCATAGACCCAGCTGGTGCGGAAGACCAGCGCCTTGGCGCCCGACTCCAACAGGGCGCGCTCGCCGCCGAGCTTGGTCTCGCCATAGACGTTCAGTGGAGCGGGCGAGTCCTCTTCCACGTAGGGGCGGTCGCAGGTGCCCGAGAAGACGAAATCGGTCGAATAATGGACGATCGGGGTCCCGCGAGGGGCCAGCAGCTCACCCAGCTCGCCGACGGCCTCGGCATTGACGCGCTGCGCGTCCGCCCGCTCGGTCTCGGCCCGGTCGACGGCGGTATAAGCGGCGGCATTGACGACGGCGTCGGGTTGGGTGTCGTGGACCAGACGTTGTAGTGCGCCGGCGTCCATGAGATCGATCGCGGGGCCGTATTCACCCTCCAGGGATGCGGCGACGACGTCTCCCAGGCCGGCCAGGGTTCGGCGCAGTTCCCAGCCCACCTGACCATTGGCGCCAATCAAGAGGAGACGGGGCCGGTTCCCGGCCAGGGTTTGCAGGGTCATGTGTAATCCTCATAGCCCGGAAGCCGATCCGGTGGAATGTCTCGCAACAAGGGCGCGGTGAGGTCTTTGCGCGAGAGCTCGGGTTTGCCGTCCAGCGGCCACTGGATACCGATATCCGGATCGTCCCAACGGACACCGAACTCGGTCTCGGGGCTGTAATAGTCGGTGTTCTTATAAGTAAAAAGCGCGTTCTCGCCAGTGACCAGGAAGCCATGGGCAAAACCGGGCGGGATCCAGAACTGGCGCTTGTTCTCCTCGGATAGGGTCGCTCCCACCCATTGTCCGAATGTCGGGGACCCGCGGCGAATATCGACCGCCACGTCGAACACCTCGCCCCGATAGACCTGGATCAGCTTGCCTTGCGCATTCGGGTGCTGCACATGCAGGCCGCGCAAGACACCCTGGCGGGAGAAGGACTGATTGTCCTGGACCATGGGTTGAGGGATGCCGTATTCGGTATAGCGGTTGGCGCGATAGACCTCCTGGAAGAAGCCGCGTTCATCACCCCAGACCTGAGGCTCGATGATGAGCACTCCGGGCAGGGCGGTCTCCGTAACCTTCATATCCGACCCCGGTGCAGCAGACCCAAGAGATATTCGCCATAGCCGCTCTTGCGCAGGTCTTCGCCCATGGTGCGCAATTGGTGATCATCGATCCAGCCATTGAAATAGGCGACCTCTTCCGGGCAGCAGATCTTGAGCCCCTGACGTTTCTCGATGGTCTCGATGTACTGACCGGCCTGCATGAGCGAATCATGTGTTCCCGTGTCGAGCCAGGCGGTCCCTCGCCCGATCCGGATCAGCGAGAGCTCTCCGTGTTCCAGATAGCAGTTGTTGAGGTCCGTGATCTCCAACTCGCCGCGTGGCGAGGGCACGAGCGTCTCGGCCAACTCGCAGACCTTCCCATCATAGAAGTAGATCCCGGTCACCGCCCAGTTCGATTTGGGTTCTCGCGGCTTTTCTTCCAGCCGCAACACCTGACCGGCATCGTCGAACTCGGCGACACCATAGCGTTCGGGGTCCGAGACGAAGTAGCCGAACACGGTTGCGCCCGACTCGCGCGCACTCGCGGCGTCCAACTGCTCGACCAGGCCGTGACCGTAGAAGATGTTGTCGCCCAGGATCAGACAGGACGGCGCGTCGCCGACGAAGTCCTTGCCGATCAGGAAGGCCTGAGCCAGCCCACCGGGGCGGGGCTGTTCGGCGTAGCCCAAACGAATGCCCCACTGTGCACCATCACCCAGCAGCGACTCGAACATGGGTCGGTCGTGCGGCGTGGTGATGACCAGAATCTCGCGAATCCCCGCCAGCATGAGGGTGGAGAGCGGATAATAGATCATCGGCTTGTCGTACACGGGAAGTAGCTGCTTGCTGATCGCCCGCGTCAATGGATAGAGCCGGGTACCAGAGCCGCCGGCCAGTATGATGCCTTTTCGATTCACGCTAGAGGGTCCATCGAAGATTCAAGACCTGGCCGGAGCGACGCGCTCCAGCAAGCTTTCGACCGGCCTGCTCGGTCGCCTCGAGAGGAGCGGGGCTCATCGTGGCTCGGATCTGGCCGGCCGATCCGCGGGGGTGGAGGTGCCCGCGCCCAGCCGCTCGCCGCGATAACTGCCGTCGGTGACTCGCTGGCACCAGCCAGGGTTTGCGAGATACCAGGCGACCGTGCGTCGCATGCCGGACTCGAAGCTCTCCTCGGGCGCCCAGCCCAGCGTCCGTTCGAGCTTGCCGGCGTCGATCGCATAGCGGCGATCATGTCCGGGCCGATCGGCGACGAAACGCTTCAGCTGGGCATGAGGGCGATCGGGCGATTCCGGCAGCAGCTCGTCGAGCAGCCCGCAGAGCGTATCGACCACTTGAAGATTGGTCCGCTCGCTGTTGCCGCCTACGTTGTAGACCTCGCCGGGCGTGCCCGCCTCCAGCACCCGCCAAATGGCGCGGCAATGATCCAGGACGAACAGCCAGTCGCGCACGTTCTTCCCGTCCCCATAGATGGGTAGTGATTCGCCCCGCTGGGCCTTGAGGATCATGAGCGGGATCAGTTTCTCGGGAAACTGGTAGGGGCCGTAGTTGTTCGAGCAGTTGGTGGTCAGCACCGGCAGCTCGTAGGTGTGGAACCAGGCGCGCACCAGGTGATCCGAGGCCGCCTTGGAGGCCGAGTAGGGCGAGTTGGGCGCGTAGGGGGTGGTCTCGGTGAAACGCCCGGTCGGCCCCAGCGATCCATAGACCTCGTCGGTGGAGACATGCAGGAACCGGAAGCCATCCTTGGTGCCGCCACCCAGTCTCGCCCAATGCGTGCGTGCGCAGTCGAGCAGATTGAAGGTCCCGACCACATTGGTCTCCACGAAGGCGGCCGGGCCGTCGATCGATCGGTCCACATGGCTCTCGGCGGCGAAGTTGACCACGGCGTCCACCTCGTACTCCGCGAGCAGTCGCGTGACCAAGTCGCGGTCGCCGATGTCACCTCGGACGAAGCGATGACGCGGATTGCCCTCGAGGGCGGCAAGCGTGTCCAGGTTGCCGGCGTAGGTCAAGCGGTCCAGATTGACCACGCGGGCCTGAGTCTGATCCAGGACGAAATGGACGAAGTTGCCGCCGATGAAGCCGGCGCCGCCAGTGACGAGAAGCGTTTTCATCGCATCCCTCGACGCATCAAAAGGGGATATCGTCATCGAAGTCCGCGGTTCCGCCCTGGTCTCCGGACGGGGCGCCGCTGGCTGGGGCGGGACCGGCCGGGGCGGGTCCGGAAGGCTGGCTTGGGCCACTGCCGCGAGCGGGGTGGAGCGGCTCGTCGCCGAAAGGCACCGCGGAGCCGCCGGCCGGGCCTTGGCGGCTGTCGAGCATCTGCATGGTTCCACTGATGTCGACCACGACCTCGGTCGTATAACGATCCTGACCGTCTTGGCCCTGCCACTTGCGTGTCCGCAGCTTGCCTTCGATATAGACCTTCGAGCCCTTGCGAAGGTATTGCTTGACGATCTCGGCGAGCCGCCCGAAGAAGACCACGTTATGCCATTCGGTTCGCTCCTGCGTCTCGCCGGTGTTGCGGTCCTTCCAGGTCTCTCCGGTCGCGACCCTGATATTGGCCACGGCGTCGCCGCTCGGCATGTAGCGGACCTCCGGGTCGGCCCCAAGATTGCCGATGAGGATCACCTTGTTGACGCCACGTCCCGCCATTTCACCCTCCCGCCCCCCGCGCCGAGCAGGGGCGATTGTCATCTCGCAAGAAACCCGCCGCCGGCATCCCTTGCGCGTCAGGCACCGGCCGAAAAGGCCTTCAATCTTGCCCAATCGAGCTGGCGACTGTCCACCTTGAGATAGACGACGCCTTCATCGAGCGCGATCACCGCCTCCTTCACCCCAGGCACTGCCAGGAGACGTTGCTCCAGACCCGGTCCATCGCCGACCAGCGGCGTGGCGAGCGGCAGAACATGGCGGGTCAGATTCTCCGGCATCTTGGTGGTGACCACCAGACCGATCCACACCAGCGACGTCAGTGCGCCCAGCAGATAGACCGCCTCGGCACCGAAGGTCCCGTGGGCCCAGCCGCCGAGCAGACCGCCGAGAAAGGCACCCACGAACTGAGCGCTCGAGAATACCCCCATCGCGGTGCCTTTGGCACCTGCGCGGGCCGCTTTGGAGACCAGAGAGGGGAGGACCGACTCCAGCAGGTTGAAGATGGTGAAGACGACGAACAAGAGCGCCCCCATGACCCAGACCGATTGGTGGAAGTGCTGGAACCCGAGCATGGCCAGGCCCAAGCTGATCACCGTGCCGATCAGGACGGGCCGGACGCGACCCCGGCGCTCGGCGAGCACCAGGAAGGGCAACATGGCGGGGATGGCGAGCAAGACCACGGGCAGATAGAGCATCCAGTGGTCCGGCGGCGCCAACCCGGCCGACTCCACCGACAGTGGCAGCACCACGAAGAGGCTCACCATGGTCAGATGCAGCAGGAAGATGGAGAGGTCGAGCTGCAACAGGGTGCGGTCGGCCAGCACACCCAGGAGTTGATCCGGCACAGGTTGGGCGTCTCGATGTACCTGCGAACGATCCGGGTCAGGCACCGCACGGGCCAGCACCAGCATACCGGCGACCGCAAGGGCCCCGGTCAGCCAGAAGATGCCGGCCATCCCGAGCCATCGCGCCAGGGGTGGACCGATCACCAGTGCCGCGGCAAAGGCCAGTGCCACACTGATCCCGATGATCGCCATACCCTTGGTTCGGACCTCTTCGCGTGTCAGGTCCGCGGTCAGGGCGATGACGGCGGCGGCGATGGCACCGCTCCCTTGGAGCGCCCGGCCCAGGATGACCCCTTGGATGCTGTCCGCGAGGGCGGCGACCAGGCTGCCGATGGCGAATAAGGCCAGGCCGCCATAGATCACCGGCTTGCGCCCGATCCGGTCGGACAGCAGGCCCAGCGGGATCTGAAAGATGGCCTGGGTCAGCCCGTAGGCCCCGATCGCCAGCCCGACCAGGAGTGGTGTCGCGCCTTGCAGATCCCGGGCATAGAGCGCGAGCACCGGGAGCACCATGAAGAGGCCCAGCATGCGCAGCGAAAAGATGGCGGCCAACCCGGTGGTGGCACGGCGCTCGGTAGCGGAGAGTGGAACCTGGGTGATCTCGGGGTCGGGTCGGTCGGATGGCGGCACGGTCAAGGGCTTTTGCTTCCCGGGGGCGAAGGTTCGCATAATAGCAGCTTGGCCGACTCGGCCGCAGACCGACCTCGCCGACCGCACGCGCTTGTCCGAGACCGTCGCTGGACCCCGGTCGCGTGCGGGAGCCACGGAGGGCAGGGGACCTGTGGTGCGGGGGCCGCGCAGGTGCGCTGGAGGGCGCTCGGTCTCGATCCTCTCGTCGGAGGCCGCCCACTTGCCCTTTCGAAGATGATCGATACCCCGCGTGCCAACCAGCCATCTCATCCCCGGCAGAGCTCATGGACACCATCCGCATCCGCGGCGCCCGCACCCACAATCTCAAGAACCTCGACCTGGATCTGCCGCGCGACCGGCTGATCCTCTTCACCGGTCTGTCTGGATCCGGCAAGTCCTCGCTCGCCTTCGATACCATCTATGCCGAGGGTCAGCGCCGCTATGTCGAGTCACTGTCGGCTTACGCCCGCCAATTCCTCTCGGTGATGGAAAAACCGGACCTGGACCATATCGAGGGGTTGTCGCCGGCCATCTCGATCGAACAGAAGACGACCTCGCACAACCCGCGCTCGACCGTGGGTACCATCACCGAGATCTACGACTATCTGCGGCTCCTCTACGCCCGCGTCGGTCGACCCAGATGTCCGAGTCATGGCGAGCCGCTCGAGGCCCAGACCGTCAGTCAGATGCTGGACCAGGTCTTGGCGCAGCCGGAGGGGGAGAAGCTGATGCTGCTCGCCCCCCTGGTCTCTTCGCGCAGGGGCGAGTATCAGCGTCTGCTCCGGGAGCTGCACGCGCAGGGCTTCGTGCGCGTTCGTATCGATGGTCGCCTCTACGAGCTGGAGACGGTGCCACAGCTCGATGTCAAGAAGAAACACGACATCGAGGTCGTCATCGACCGTTTCCGGGTCCGTCCGGATCTTGCACTACGCCTGGCCGAGTCATTCGAGACCGCACTCGCCCTCTCCGGCGGCAGCGCTCGGATCGCTTGGATCGACGAGCCGGGGCGTCCCGAGCTGATCTTCTCCGCGCTTTTCGCCTGTCCACTTTGTGGCTACAGCATTCCCGAGCTGGAGCCGCGCCTCTTCTCCTTCAACAATCCGGCCGGCGCCTGTCCCGTCTGCGACGGACTGGGCGTGGAGCAGTTCTTCGACCCGACCAAGGTCGTGGTGCATCCCGAGCTGAGTCTCGCCGGCGGCGCCGTTCGTGGCTGGGATCGGCGCAACGCCTATTACTTTCAGATGATCCGCTCGCTCGGAGAGCATTACGGATTCGACGTGGAGACCCCCTGGCAGGCGCTCCCCGAGCGGGTCCGCACGGTCATCCTGTTCGGCAGTGGGGAGGAGAAGATCGCGCTCAAACTGCCACATGAGCGCCGAGGGGCCAGGGTGCAGCCCTTCGAGGGAATCGTGCGCAACATGGAACGGCGCTACCGCGAGACCGAGTCGAGCACGGTGCGCGAGGAGCTGGCACGCTACATCTCGCATCAGCCTTGCCCGGCGTGCCAAGGCTCGCGCCTGAACGAAGCGGCGCGTCACGTCTTCGTCGGCGACCATAATCTGCCTGCGGTCTCCAGGATGCCGGTCGGCGAGTCGCTGCGCTTCTTCGAGACCCTCGAGCTGCCCGGCAAACGCGGCGAGATCGGTGCCAAGGTGGTCAAGGAGATCGCCGCCCGGCTGCGCTTTCTCGTCGACGTGGGGCTCGATTATCTCACCCTGGAGCGCAGTGCCGAGACCCTCTCCGGCGGCGAGGCCCAGCGGATTCGGCTCGCCAGCCAGATCGGGGCCGGTCTGGTCGGGGTCATGTACATCCTGGACGAACCCTCTATCGGGTTGCACCAGCGCGACAATGCCCGTCTGCTCAAGACACTCACCCAGCTGCGCGACATCGGCAACACGGTGATCGTGGTCGAGCACGACGAAGAGGCGATCCGGGCCGCCGATCTGGTGGTGGACCTGGGTCCAGGTGCGGGGGCACACGGCGGCGAGGTCGTGGCCCAGGGGACCGCCGAGGAGATCGCCGCCAATCGCCGGTCCTTGACGGGTCGTTATCTGGCTGGAGAGACGCGGATCGAGCTGCCGGTCAGCCGTACCCCCAATCACCCGGAGCGCCAGTTGCGCATCTTGGGCGCCCGGGGCAACAATCTGCGGGTCCTCGATGTCTCCATCCCGGTCGGGACCTTCTGTTGTATCACGGGCGTCTCGGGCTCGGGCAAGTCGACCCTGATCAACGACACCCTCTACCCGGTCGCTGCCAGACATCTCAATGGGGCCAGCCTGCGGCCGGCGCCGCACAGTTGCGTCGAGGGGCTAGGGCATTTCGACAAGGTCGTCGACATCGACCAGAGCCCCATCGGTCGTACCCCGCGCTCGAATCCGGCCACCTACACAGGGTTGTTCAACCTGGTGCGCGATCTCTTCGCGGCGGTGCCGGAGGCACGCTCGCGCGGCTACACGGCCGGGCGCTTCAGCTTCAATGTCAAAGGTGGTCGCTGCGAGGCCTGCAAGGGCGATGGCCTGATCCGAGTCGAGATGCATTTCCTGCCCGACATCTATGTGCAGTGCGACACCTGCAGGGGCCGGCGCTACAACCGCGAGACCCTGGAGATCCGCTACAAGGGTCACAGCATCGACGAGGTGCTCGATCTCACGGTCGAGGACGCCTTGGAGTTCTTCAGCCCGGTTCCCGTCATCCGGCGCAAGCTCACGACACTGGTCGATGTCGGGCTCGCCTATGTGCGGCTCGGCCAGAGCGCGACCACCCTCTCCGGCGGCGAGGCCCAGAGGGTCAAGCTCAGCCGCGAATTGAGCAAGCGCGAGACCGGGCGCACCCTCTATCTCTTGGACGAACCAACCACGGGTCTCCATTTCCATGACGTGAAGCAGCTGCTGCAGGTGCTGCACCGGCTGCGCGATCAGGGCAACACGGTCGTGGTCATCGAGCACAACCTGGACGTCATCAAGACCGCCGACTGGATCATCGATCTGGGTCCCGAGGGAGGGGACAAGGGTGGCGAGATCGTTGCCGTTGGGACGCCCGAGACCATCGCCGCCGATCCGAGGTCCCATACCGGACATTTCCTCCGCCGTCTGTTGGAGCGGGGATGGTAGTTGTCGCGTCGCACCCGTGACCGGTGGCGAGCTCAGGATGCGGCCTTATCGCCACGCCCTGCACGCCGGAAATCAGGCGGACGTCTTCAAGCATGCCGTCTTGACGCTGCTGCTCGATGCGCTCTTGGCGACGAGATCCGAGCCGCTGGTCTATCTGGAATCGCATGCGGGTGCCGGGGTCTACGATCTGACCCATGGCCGAGCGTTCGCGAGCGCCGAGCAAGCGCGGGGGATCGGGCGACTCTGGACGCTCAGCGAGGCCCTCCCGGAGCTCGGCTCCTATCTGGGTGCCATCGCGGCACTGAATCCGGATGGCCGAGTCGCGCGTTATCCGGGCTCACCGCAGCTGGCGCGACACCGTCTGCGTGTCTGCGACCGGCTGGTCCTCTTCGAGCTGCAGGAGGCGGAGGCCTCGACCCTGCAAATGGAACTGGGTGTCGACCCGCGGGTCAGCATCCACCTGGGTGACGGCTTCGCGGGTGTGCCGGAGTTGCTGCCGCCCAGTCCAGCGCAGGGACTGGTACTGATCGACCCGCCCTATGTCTCCGCCACCGACTTCATGCGGGTCCCGAGCTGTCTCGCCACCGCCCACCAGCGCTGGCCAGCTGGGGTCTACGCCGTCTGGTACCCGCGTCTGGCGGGACGGTACAGCGAGTCCGATCGCCTCTTGCGAGGCCTGCAGCAGACCTTCGGGGAGCTGTTGGTCGCCGAGCTTGCCGGGCTTCAAGCCGCGGCAGACTCCGGCCTTCAGGGCGCCGGAGTCGCCTTGATGAATCCGCCCTCCGGGTTCGATCGGCGACTGAAAGGGCTCTTGCCGCGACTGCTCAGGGTCCTCCGGTCGGCGACTGGACCCCCGGGTGCAGGTCCGCCTGCGGGTGTTCGGACGGGCGAGGTGCACGCAGCAGGAGGCCAGGATCCAGGCACCGGGTGGCGTGTGGAGTGGCGCCGGCGGGCGAGCTGAGCCGCTGACCCCACTTGGAGGGTCGCTCGTCCCTCTAATGACCATCATTCGCCATGGTGAGTGACCTGACGGCGGCCGTGGTCGCGCGGACGATGTCGCGGCGGGTGGATGCCTGCCGGGATGCGCTGGCCTCTTGGCACACCAGCCGGCAGCGCCAATCGGTGGGCGACTCGAAGTCGCAATGGTCTGCGCCGTGAAACCTCTGGACCCGCGACCGAGTGCTGGCGGCGAAGACGGCCAAGCCATTGTTATAGGCATTGCAGGAGGAGGGCTCGCCGACCAGGCCGATCAAGGGGCGATCCAGGCCCCTGGCCATCATGACTCCCAGACCCTGAGCGTCGACGAGATCCAGTGCCACCACCCCGATCGTCCGAGGGTCGTTGCGCCCGGCGATCAGGGCGGCGAGGGCACCCGCCGAGAAACCAGCATAGACGACACCCCGCGCGCCTTGCGTATCCGCCAACCGCATCATGTCGAGCGCCTTGCGAAAGTGGTTCGTCTCCCAGGGTCGGTCCCTGCAGAAGTCCAGGCTCAAGGTCGTCACTCCGGTCGCGGCGATCGCCAGGGCCAGTCCCCGCAGGTGTTCCTTCCGGCGCAGGAATCCGTGCCCCAGGATCACCAGATCGGAGGTATGCACCTGTGCCGGAAGGTGGCGCTCGAAGCTCAGTGTGCAGCCTGTCTTGGAGATCAGCACGCCGCGCTCGACCGCCAGGCCCGACACCACGCCCTGATCTGGCGTGGCCGGTTGACCTGGCGTGGTCGGCCTTGCCCCCGGTCGTCGCGCCTCGGGCGGCTCACGGAGGACAGGGCCAGCGCAGCCAGCGATAATCAGACAAGCCGCCAGGAGCGATGTAAACTTGGGCTGACGGGCATTTGTCAAGATGGATTGACAGTCCTTCGGTTTCATTCAAGCGAGCGATCGTGCTGCCGGGTGGCGATCGGGGGATCCCGTCCACCCTTCGGGTTGTGCAGGATCTCTCTGTTATCAGATCCAAGTGCCGTGGAGCAACCAGCATCTCAAGCCGCGGGACCTATGCCACCACAAGGGGCCGAACACCGGCGTGGTCTCTGTCTGGTCTTCGGCGCCAGCGGCTATATCGGCAGTCATCTGGTGCCGCGATTGGTTGCGGAAGGCGTTCAGGTGCGCGCTACTTCCCGCGACCCCCGGGTCCTCGCCGCACGGGGCTGGTCCGGTGTCGAGATCGTCGCCGCGGATGCCCTGGTACCCCAGACCCTGCCGCCGGCGCTCGAGCAAGTGGAGGTCGCCTATTATCTGGTCCACTCCATGGCCGCGGGGCGCGATTTCGGGCGGCTCGACCTGGAGGCGGCCCGCTATTTCGCGAGCGCGGCCGCTGCGGCCGGTGTCCGGCGCGTCCTCTACCTAGGCGGGTTGGTCCCTGAAGATGCGGCGAGCGAGCATATCGTGTCGCGGCGCGACACGGGCGAGGTCCTGCGCCGCGGGTCGGTGCCAGTCACGGAGGTGCGGGCCGGGATCATCGTGGGGCCCGGCTCGGCGGCGTTCGAGGTCATGCGTGATCTGGTGTTCCATCTTCCGGTCATGGTCACGCCGCGCTGGGTCCAAGCCAGATCGCCCCCCATCGCGCTCGAGAATCTCCTGACCTATCTTGCCCGTGTGCCCTGGCTGGAGGAGACCGCCGCACGCCGTTTCGATGCCGCGGGACCAGAGACGCTGACCTATGGGGAGATGATGCGGATCCTCGCCGAGACCGCTGGTCGAAGGCCCCCCTGGATCATCCCCGTGCCCCTCTTGTCGCCGCGTCTTTCGTCCTACTGGCTGCGTTTGGTGACCTCAGTACCAACCAGGATCGCCCGCGCGCTCATCGAGGGGCTGCGGCACGACTTCGAGGCCGACGATGCCGAGCTGCGCCGCCTGGTACCCCAGCGCCTACTGGGATTTCGCGAGGCGGTGCAGGCCGCGTTCGACATCGAGCGCCGCGGCGGCGGCGTCACCCGTTGGACCGAAGGGGCCTTTGCCGTGCGCAACCGACACATCGACTACGGCTTCTATGCCAAGCAGGCATCCGGCAGCGCCGAGACCAAGGCCGAGCCCGCGGCCGTGTGGCGGCTGGTGGCGGCCATCGGCGGGGACAATCGCTATTATTATTTGAACACGCTCTGGTCGATCCGCGAATGGATGGACTGGGCGATCGGTGGTCCAGGTCTCAAGCGCGGTCGCCGTCACGCACAGGCGGTGCGTGTCGGGGACCAGATCGACTCCTGGACCGTGATGGGCGTCGAGCCCGAGCGACGCCTGAGCCTCGCCTTCGGGATGCGTGCACCGGGGGCCGGCATGCTCGAGTTCGAGCTCGATCCGCTCGCCGCCGGAGGCACCCGCCTCACCGCGACCGCCTATTGGCATCCGGCAGGGGTCTGGGGACTGCTTTATTGGTATTCGCTGGAACCCTTGCACCTTATCCTATTCAAAGGGCTGACGCGCGAGATCTGTCGCCGCGCCGAACAGGATCGGCACCCAGTGCTCGGGCGTCAGAATGGAACGCAATCGAAAAGCACTTAAAGACGAGGTAACCTGCACATGGAGTCTGCAATGACGCAAGCCGCTAGCAAGAAGATGGACCCCAGCAACTCGCTCCCCGCCGCCATCGACGCGGCGCGCGACGACTTCGTCACGGCGCATGGTGGACGCATTCACTATTATTCCGAGGCGTCCGCGTCCGGCCGCCCGCTGGTCTTGATCCATAGTGTCAATGCGGCGCCAAGCGCCTTCGAGATGAAGCCGCTGTTCGAACGCTACCGGTCGCAGCGGCCGGTGTTCGCCTTGGATCTCCCCGGCTTCGGGCACTCCGACCGCAGCAAGCGTCGCTACTCGCCGGAGCTCTTCGCCTCGGCCATCGCCGATTTTCTGCAGCAGGTGGTCAAGACACCCGCCGACCTGGTCGCCTTCTCGCTCGGCTGTGAGTTCGCCACCCGTGCGGCCTTGATGAAGCCCGATCTGGTCGAGACACTGGCCCTGCTCTCACCCACTGGCTTCAACGCTCGCGGACTTCCGACCGGCAAGGCGGCCGAGCGCGCCTACAGGTTCCTGAGTGTGCCCTTTCTCAATGACGGGCTGTTCGGCCTGCTGACCACGCGCCCCAGCATCAAGTTCTTCTTCCGTCAGGCATTCGTCGGCCCCACCCCACCCGAGATCATCGACTATGCCTACGCGACCTCGCATCAGCCTGGCGCCAAGTACGCACCCCTCTATTTCCTCTCCGGCCAGCTCTTCACCGAGAAGGCGGGCGATACCCTCTACGGGAGGCTCACACAACCCGTTCTGGTGCTCTATGATCAGGACCCGAATATCAATTTCCACGAGCTTCCGGATTTTCTGAGTCGCCATCCCAACTGGCGCGCCGCGCGAGTGGCGCCGACACGAGGGCTGCCGCAGTGGGAGAAGCCCGCCGAGACGGGCGAGGCGATAGATCGCTTCTGGAGCTCCCAGCAATAGGGACCGGCGACTGTCTCCTCAGGACTCCGGCATGGGCATGGCGTCACCGACGAGTCTGCGCCCATGTCCCAGCACCCCATGTCCCTGTTGTACGATCCATTCATGCTGGCACCGCTCAAGATCCTGGAGCAGATCAAGGCTCGTCTCCGCGAGACCCTCGGGATCCTACCGCTGGGGGAGGCGGAGGGATTCGGCTCGCTGATCCTCGAGCTCCCCTGTGGGTTCGGGCTGGCCCCGGATCTGCCGGGCCCCAGGTTCCATTTCGCGCACAGCCATCGCGGCGACCTGCGAGCCGGATACGGCGTCGCGGGTGAATGGATCGCCCAAGGGCCCGGGCGGCTGCAGCGACTGCGCGCGGTCGCGCGGGCGGTCGCCGCACGTTGGCATCAGGTGGATCCAGACGAGACGGGTTTCTCCGGCTTCGCGATGTTGGGGCTCGCCGCCGCGCCGAACGAGTCGTGCGGCACCGATCCCGCCGCCTTGCCGAATGCGCTCTTCTGGCTACCCGAGCTCGGGCTCTGTTCGCACGGCGGCCAGGCAGCTCTGGTGTTGACGACGGCACTGCCCGCAAGGGCGGATGGACTCCTGGCACGTTGGGAGGCGCGCCTGGATCAGCTCCTGCCCCTCCTGGGTCTGCCCGCCCTGGACCCCTTGACGCCCGCCCATCTGGAGCCCGGGGACAGTGAGCCCGACGCTCGGACCTGGTGTCATCTGGTCGCGGCGGCGCTCGAGGAGATCGATCGGGCACGCTTCCAGAAGGTCGTCGTCTGTCGCCGGCTCAGCCTGAGGGGGCAGCGACGCTTCGATCTGACCCGGCTCAATGCGGCCCTGAGCTATCTCTTTCCTTCTTGCCAAGTCGTGAGCATCCGCCGGGAGCGGGCGAACTTCGTGGCCGCGACTCCGGAACGACTCTTCACCCAGCGTCACAATCGGGTCGAGGCGGATGCCATCGCCGGGACGGCCCGCCGGGCCGAGGATGCCGATCGCGATGCCGAGATCACCCGAGGTCTGAGGACCTGCGAGAAGAACCTGCGCGAGCACCGGGTGGTGGTGGAGGCAGTGACCGACGCCCTGAGTCAATGCAGCCACCGGTTGGATCCACCGGACGGCCCCCGCATCCTGCAACTCAATAACGCTCAGCATCTGTGGAGCGTCCTGCGGGGCGAGCTGCATCCCGACGTGGATGTCTTCCGGCTCGCCGAGCTGCTCCACCCCACGCCTGCGACCAATGGTCAGCCCCGCCAAGCCGCCCGCAATTGGCTGCGCCGGACCGAGCCCTTCGAGCGCGGCTGGTACACGGGTGCCGCCGGCATCGTCGAGCCGGACCTGACCGGCGAGCTCTGGGTGCTGCTGCGCTGCGCGCAGATCAGCGATCGGATCGCCGAGCTCTATGCCGGGGCCGGCATCGTGGCCGGCTCCGATCCCATGAGCGAGTGGCACGAGACCGAGCACAAGCTTGCGGCCATGTCGACCGCGCTCCAGTTCGCTTGAATCGATGAAGGAGCCCGAGATCCAGGCTGAGGCCTGCCGAAGCCTTCGCTGGGCGCTTGCCCTGCTCGAGGGGCTGATCAGGGGCGGGATGCAACGCTTGGTGCTCTCGCCCGGTTCGCGCTCCACGCCGCTGGTGCTGGCGGCTCAGCAGCGCCCGGAGCTCACTCTGACGCCCGTCCTGGACGAGCGTAGCGCGGCCTTCTACGCATTGGGTCTGGCCCGGGCCTCGGGGCGCCCCGTCGGCTTGGTGTGCACCTCGGGGAGCGCTCTCGGGCACTGGTTCCCAGCGGTCATGGAGGCCTCGGAGTCGGACCTGCCGCTGATCCTACTCTCTGCCGATCGTCCACCGGAGCTGCGTGGCTGGGGCGCGAATCAGACGCTCGACCAGACCCGGCTCTTCGGCCCTTTCGTACGCGAGTTCCATGACCCTGGGCCGGCCGAGGATGGGCCGGCGGGGTTCAAGATGATGCGAGCGCTCGGTCTGCGCGCCGCAACCGTGAGTCTGGGGCGGCGTCCTGGGCCAGTGCATCTCAATCTGCCGTTTCGCGAGCCTCTGGTTCCTGCGCCCGGGTGTCTGGCGGCGGGTTCCGCGCGGGAGACGGATACCGCCAGGATCGCGGTCGGCGAGACGCCGGCCGCCGGTGCCGGAGCGGGCGGTCGAGGCGCCCCGGCGGGCGTTCTCGACCGGGGCTTCGCGACCGGTCAGGGATCGCGGCCCTGGCTGATCTGCGGGCCTCCACCACCTGAGCTCGACGCCATGTTGGTTGGGCGGGGTCTCATCTGCTGTGGGCCGAGTGAGTGGCGGCCCGAGTCCGTCACCCATCTATGGGCCTGTGCCGAGCGGCTGGCCGTCCCCGTCTTGTGCGACCCCCTGTCCGGGCTGCGCTTCGGGCCAGCCGTCGGGCCGCGCATCAGCCGTTATGACAGCCTCTTGCGCAATGACCGGGCCGCCGCGGCGCTGCGCCCGGATTGGGTGCTGCGCTTCGGCCGAGCGCCCGTGTCCAAGACCCTGCTCGGCTGGCTGGAAGGGGTGCCGACCATCCTGGTCGCACCCGGTCGAGGCTGGAGCGATCCGAACCACGACGTGCGCCTGCGGGTCGACGCCGACCCCGCCGGCTTCTGCGCCTGGCTGAGATCCAGCGAATGGGCCCCCGCGGAGCAGGCCGTCGCCGATCCGGACTGGCTTGAGGGGTGGATCGCCGCCGAACGCCGTCTGGATCGGCTGGCTGCGGAGTACCTGGACCAGGCACCCTGGTGCGAGGCCCATCTGTTGGGGGAGCTGCTTACTGCACTGCCGGCCGACGAGGGTCTGCTCTGCGCGAACTCGCTGCCCATCCGCCAGTTGGATACCTGGTCCGGCACCCGGGCCACCGGGCTCAGGGTCTTCGGCAATCGCGGGGCGAGCGGGATCGACGGCCAGTCATCCACGCTCGCCGGATTGAATGCGGGCGGGGTGCCCACCACCGGGCTGCTCGGTGATCTCTCCTTCCTCCATGACCTGAGCGGTCTGTTTCTGATCCAACGACTCGACCGGCCCTGCGTTGTCCTGAATAATGGCGGGGGCAGGATCTTCGACTATCTCCCCCAACGGGGGCTCCCGGGTCTCGAGCGGTTCTGGCGCACGCCGCTTGCGATCGATCTCGGTGCCCTGGCGGGACCCTTCGGGATCGACCACCGGGAGGTGAGCGACGGGGCCGGGTTCAGGGAGGCCCTCGACGAGGCGCTCGGTCGCGGTGGCGTGATCGAGGTGCGTCTGGACGCCGAGGTCAGCCGTGCGGTGCACCAGGGGTTCTGGCAGGCCATCCGGGAGGAGCCGGTCGGTTTCGAGGGTTGAAATCAGTGATCGAGGTTGAATCGATGGAGTCTGGTGAGATGCAGCAAAGCGGCGACAGTCAGGGCGTCGAGCGGGAGCCGATCCTCTGGGAGGCACTTGCCGACTGCCGCTATCAGGACGTCCTCTACCATCGGGCCGAGCAGATCGCCAAGATCACCATCAACCGTCCGGAGGTGCGCAACGCCTTTCGGCCGCAGACGGTGCGCGAGCTCATGGATGCTTTTCATCGCGCGCACCTGGACCCGGAGGTCGGGGTCATCATCCTGACCGGTGCAGGTGAGCTCGCCTTCTGCTCCGGTGGCGATCAGCGGATCCGGGGCCATGAGGGTTACCGGGACGAGGCCGGGGTGGAGCACCTCAACGTCCTGGAGCTGCAGCGCCAGATCCGCACCCTGCCCAAGCCTGTGGTCGCGATGGTCGCTGGCTATGCGATCGGGGGCGGCCATGTGCTGCATCTCATCTGCGACCTCACCATCGCCGCCGACAACGCCCGCTTCGGTCAAACGGGCCCGCGGGTCGGGAGCTTCGACGGTGGGTTCGGGGCCGGCCTCATGGCTCGGACCATCGGTCTCAAGAAGGCCAAAGAGATCTGGTTTCTGTGCCGCCAGTACGACGCCCAGGAGGCCCTCGCCATGGGGTTGGTCAATACGGTGGTGCCCGTGCGCGACCTGGAGGCGGTGACGGTCGATTGGTGCCGCGAGATGAACCGGCTCTCGCCCACCGCCTTGCGGCTCCTCAAGTCCGGCTTCAACGCCGACACCGACGGGCTTGCCGGGATCCAGGAGCTGGCGGGCAACGCCACCGCGCTCTTCTACACCACCGCGGAGGGACAGGAGGGCCGCAATGCCTTCCTCGAGAAGCGGCCACCCGATTTTCGCAAGTTCCCGCGGCGGCCGTGAGGGTTTCAGTGGCGGAGAACGGAGGACAGGAGACAGAGAACGGATGTCTGATGTCGAATCGCCGGGGTCTGATCGGCCCGGCTTGATGCAGGGGTAACCACTGATAACCAGACCTCTGATAACCAGACCTCCGTCTTTTGTTTACGCTCGTTCAGTCATCTGTCTTCCGTCCTCAGTCTTCTGTCTTCATCATGCCCGACCCCCAGCAGCCCTCCAGGTCCGCACCCTTGCCCGAGGCCCCTTCGCGGCTCTCACGCTGGATCGCGGCGGCGCGCCCCAAGACACTTCCTTTGACCGTCACGCCGGTGATCGCGGGTGTCGCGCTCGCCTTCGCGGAGACCGGCCAGCTGGCCGGTGTCACGGCACTCATCACCCTGATCGCGGCGATGGCGATCCAGATCGGGACCAACCTCCACAATGACGCGGCTGACTTCGAGCGGGGCGCGGATACCGCCGAACGGATCGGCCCCCCGCGCGCCACCGCCCAAGGCTGGTTCACCGCGCGTCAGGTCAGGGCCGCCGCTCATCTGATGTTCGGGCTGGCCTTTCTGCTCGGATTGTTCTTGCTCCTGCGGGGCGGCTGGCCGATCCTGCTCTTGGGTCTCGCCTCGATCGCGGCCGGCTATGCCTACACGAGCGGCCCTCGGCCGATCGCCTACAGCCCCTTTGGCGAGCTCTTCGTCCTGCTCTTCTTCGGGCTGGGGGCGGTCGGCGGGAGCTATTATCTCCAGACACTCGCCTTCGCCTGGCCCCCGCTGCTTGCGGGACTGGCACTCGGACTGCCGGCCGCCGCGGTCTTGCTGATCAACAACTATCGTGACCTTGAGACCGACCGTGCCGCCGGTCGGCGGACCCTTTGTCACTATCTCGGCCGGCCACGCGCACGCGTCCTCTATCTCCTGATGCTCCTGGTGCCGGTCGCGATTCTGGCATCGGCCGGGCTCCCTGGGGCGACCTGGCCGCTGATCGCCGCCTTGCCCTTGGCGGCGCTCCTGGGTCTCCGGCTGTTTCGCGCCGCCAGTGGGGCGCTCGAGGGCGAGTCGCTCAATGTCCAGCTTGCCCACACGGCGCTCTATCAAGCCGCCGTGGCGGGGCTCTTGGTCCTGGGTCTGTTCCTCCCTTGAGCTGGGTGATCGAGCAGCTTCGGATTCAACCCTATGAGTTGCCGCTACGCTGCGCCTGGGAGACTGCCAAGGGCGGCTTCGATCGGCGCCGCGGGTGGTTGGTGGAGGTCGCCGCAGAGGGCCTGAAGGGCTTCGGGGACTGTGCGCCCTTGCCGGCCGCCGGCACCGAGACCGCCGAGGCCGCCTGGGAGGCCCTGCTGCGGGCCCGCTTCCAGGCCCTGGGCCGCACCGCCGACGACTTGATGACGACCCTGGAGGGGGAACTGGAAGCGACTCCAGTCGCACGTTTCGCACTGGAGTGCGCCCTCGCCGATTTGGCCTCCCGTCGGCAGGGTCTGGCGCTGCGACATTGGCTCTCGGCCGAGGCATTGGATCAGGTGCCAGTCAATGTCATGCTGGGTTCGCTCGCGCTCGTGTCGGCGACACGGCTGCGGGCAGCCTGCGAAGAGGGTTTCAAGGTGTTGAAGATCAAGGTGGGGCGCGATGCACCGGCCCAGGAGCATACGCGCCTCGATGAGCTGGCCAGAGCGCTTCCGCCCGGCGTCGGGCTGAGGCTGGATGCCAACGGCGCCTGGGGGCCGGAGGAGGCCGCCGACATGATGGAGGCGCTCGCCGCGCTTCCCATCGAGTCGATCGAGGAGCCTCTGCGCTCGCCCGATCCCGAGACCCTTGCGGCCCTTCAGGCGGCGGTGCCCTTTCCGCTGGCGCGCGACGAGTCCGTGCAGCGACTCGGAGAGAGGCTCGACCTCAGCGCGCTCGGGGTGCGGCGAATCGTCTTGAAGCCGGCCGTGATCGGTGGGCTCGGGCGCACCCTGACGCTCGCCACGCGCGCCATGGCGGCGGGCGTCGAGGTCGCGATCACCAGTCTGGTCGAGAGTGCGGCCGGACTCTGGCCGACGACTCAGCTCGCTGCCGCCACGGGCAGCCGAATCCCGCACGGACTCGCGACCGCGGTCTGGCTGACCCGAGACCTCGGCCCGGCACCACGGCCGCAGCTCGGCCGCATTGCTCTGCCCTCGGCGGCGGGCTCCGGGTTCCTCCCCTCACCATGATTGGAAAGACCGATCAGCTGTCCGCACCGCCTTGCCTCGCGGTGCGGCGGCCACGCCACGACCCGCGACGACCGAGCGCATGAGGGTGCCCTCAGAACCCGAGATCTGGTCGATGGTGCGACTGGCACTCCATGTCGCCTTCTTCCTGGCCGTCTTCTATCTCCTGAAGCAGCTGTTCGAGCTGCGTGCCTTCGCCCGGCTGCGCCATCTGGCCAAGCCCAAAGGGGGCTTCCGGGTTCCCATCCTGCTCGTGACCCTCCTCTTCCTCGGCCTCCTGGTCCATCAGGCGACCTGGCAGCTGACCGGGGTCTTCCGTCCGGAGTTCGTCAGCTTCATGCAGTTGCACGACCGGCGCGCCTTCAATCCCGTGCATTGGATCCGACGCGGCCGCATCCTCGACCGGCGAGGCGAGGTGTTGGCCTACAGCGAGGAGATCCAGGGCCAGGTGTATCGGCTCTACCCCGACGGACCCGTCTTCGCGCCCGTCGTGGGTTATAGCCATCCCAGGTTCGGCTCGGCCGGGATGGAGGCGGTGGCGACCGCCCATCTCAATGGTGCCGCCGCTGGGAGCCTGACGAGTTGGGGTGAGCTGGGACGCCAACTGGTGACCCAGGACAAGCGATCACGCGGTCAGGACCTGGTCCTCACGCTCGATGCCGAGCTGCAGCGTCTGGCGGTCGAGCGGCTCGATGGACGCCCTGGTGCCCTGGTCCTGCTGCACCCGAGCGACGGTGCGGTGCGGGTACTGGCGAGCGTGCCCTCGTACGATCCCAACCGTATCGACTCTGCGCTTTTCGAAGGCCTCGACCCGGCCGCACCCCTGCTCAATCGCGCCACCCAGGGACTCTATCCGCCGGGCTCGACCTTCAAGATCGCCCTCGCCGCCCTGGCGCTCGAGCGCGGATTCACCGGCCGGCTCGATTGTCCGGCGGATGGCTTCACCACCTCTGCGGGCTATCGCAAGATCCGCGATCACGAGTATTACAGCGCGCGCAACAGCGGCCGGGTCTGGGGTGGTCATGGGCCGCTCGATCTCACCACTGCACTGGCCAAGTCGTCGAACGTCTTCTTCGCCCAGCTCGGGGTCCGCTACGGCCATGACGCCTTCTACGCCATGGCCGACCAGCTCCACCTCGATCGCCGGATCCTGCTCCACCAAAGCCCCTACGGCAACCTGGCGCTGCACACCGGGAAGCTGCGACGGATCGCGCGGTCCGATCGCTATGGTCTGGCGCAGATGTCCATCGGCCAGGGGCGCCTGCTGGTCACGCCGGCCTACATGGCCTTGGTGGCCGCTGCGGTGGCCAACCAGGGTCTGGCGATGCGGCCCCGACTGATCGCGCAGGAGCCGCCCGAGCCATTGGGCAGATTCATGAGCGCGGCCAGTGCCGGGCGGCTTGCGCCCATGCTGCGCAAGGTGGTGACGGCGGGAACCGCGCGCGGCATCGATGACCCGGCGCTGAGCATTGCCGGCAAGACAGGTACCGCACAGAACCCAAGGGGCGCCCCTCATAGCTGGTTCGTCGGCTTCGCGCCCGCCGAGCGTCCGCAGCTGGCGGTCGCCGTGCTGGTGGAGCAGGGCGGTTACGGCTCGGCCGTCGCCGCCCCCATCGCGCGCGACCTGCTGCTCCAGGCCCAGGCCTCGGGTCTGATCCACTGAGGATACGGCGACCCATGAGCCCTGCGCGCAAACCTCGCAATGCCCCCTTGAGCCTTCGCGCGACCTGGGATCTCAGGTGGCCGGAGCGGCAACTGCTCCTCTGGTGTCTGCTCTGTATGCTGCTGGGATTCCTGATGCTGCTGGTCGCCGGCTATGCCGAGGGACGCGCATTCCACCCGCTGGACTCCTTGCCGGTGGTCATCTATGCGGTCTCTCTGGTCCTCATGCACCTGACCCTGGTGGCGGCCAGGTTTCAGGGCGATCAGATCCTGCTGAGCAGCCTCGCCTTCCTCATGGGTTTCGGGATGCTGGCGCAATACCGCATGGGCTCGCTCGATGCGGCGGATCTCACGGATCCCGGTCTGTATCTCTTTCCCGCCGGCGTCCTTCTGATGCTCGCGATCTGTGTCGCCCTGATGCGGGGACGCTACGAGCGGCTCGCCGGGGGTCTCTGGATCTGGGCCGGCGCCTCGCTGGCCCTGGTAGCGGGACTGCTCATCCTGGGGGAGCGCTACCGCGGCGCCGTCTATGGCGCCGGACTCGTCACGCCGACCGAGCTCCTGAAGGTCATGGTGGTGCTCTTCCTGGCCAGCTTCATCGCCCGCCATGCGAAGCGACTCGGCAACTGGGGCAAGGGTCTCCCCAAGCCGCCGGTCCGCGATTTGATGCCACTCGCGGGCTTCTGGCTGGCGCTCACCGGTCTGCTCCTGGTGCAGCGCGATCTGGGTATGTTCATCATCCTGAGCCTGACCATGCTCCTCATGCTGGTCGCAGGTACTGGCCGCCGCGCCTATCTCGTCCTCGGCGCCCTGGCCGCGACGGGTCTGGGCTATCTGGTCTTGGCGCTCTTTGCGCACGGACAGAACCGCATCAAGGCCTGGTTGTCGCCCTTCCAAGACCCGACCGGCAACAGCTGGCAGATCCTTCAGGGTCTCTCCGGGATGTACTCGGGCGGTCTGTGGGGGGAGGGATTCGGTCAGGGCAATCCCGAATACACCCCCATCGCCCAGTCCGACTTCATCTATGCCGTGATCGGCGAGGAGCTAGGCTTCGTCGGCTGCTCGCTCCTGGTCGTCTTCTTTCTCGTCTTCTTCAGCCGCGGTCTGGGGATCGCGGACCAGACCCGCTCGCCCTTCGGGAGACTGCTCTGTGTCGGGCTGACCAGCGTACTCGCCACGCAAACCTTTCTGAACCTGGGTGGAGTGACCAAGTTCATCCCCCTGACCGGGATTACTCTCCCCTTTATCAGTCACGGTGGGAGCAGCCTCATCACGGGTTTCATCAGCCTGGGCCTCATGCTGGCGGTCTCGGAGGGTGTTCCGCCCAAACCGCGGGCGCGACCGACGGCGGCTGGGACGAAGCGGCCAAAGCCGGACGCCCCGCCGAGCCCGGCGTCGAGCCGGCGGGGCCGGGGCAGAAGGAGCAAGGCCCGCCCGACCGAGGAGCCTGAGGAGACGAGCCGCTGAATCGCGCTCGTCCAGGGTTGGGAATCGTCTCCGGCTTGTCCTATGCTGGGCCGCGCTCTCGTTGTTTCTGGTTTGGATCGGTCTTGGCAAACTCGACGACTGCCGGAGCCGGCGCGGTTTAGGAACGATTCAGAAACAAGTGGTGCAACTTGAGACGCCCTTGTTGGGCACGCTCTGCTTTGCCCAACCTACGGTGTATAGGTTGTTTCTGAATCATTACTTAGGTTCATATGTCACCCGCTGCATCTGTAATCCGAGGAGGATCTGTCGCATGCCTGCAAATCCTGAAACACTGTTATCCACCGGTGAACATCCGTTGTTCGGTGAGCTCAAGAAGAACTGGGGTTGGCTACTCGCCCTGGGCGTCCTGTCCATCGTTCTGGGTACCGTCGGTCTGGGGATGACCTTCGCCCTCACCCTCGCCACCATCCTTTTCTTCGGTGTGCTGCTGATCGTCGGTGGGACCCTCCAGTTGGTCGACGCCTTCAAGTGCCGCGGTTGGCGGAGCACCCTCTGGCATATCCTGATCGCGCTCCTCTATGTCGCCGCCGGTCTGCTGATCGTCGTCGACCCGGCGCTCGCGTCGGGGACATTGACCTTGATCATCGCTGGGATCCTCGTCGCGGTCGGGGTCCTGCGGCTCGTCATGGCCTTTCAGTTGCGGGCCACCGAGGGTTGGCTCTGGACATTGGTGGCGGGTCTGATCTCCATCGCACTGGGTGCGATGATCCTCGCGGAGTGGCCTGCCTCTGGCCTGTGGGTGATCGGGCTCTTCGTCGCCATCGAATTGATCTTCAACGGCTGGGCCTACGTCTTCGTGGCGCTCGCGGCTCGCCGGGCCGAGGGGTAAGGGGATTTCCGGAAAAGATCCTACCCGTAGGTTGGGGTGAGGAACGAACCCCAACGCGGTGCCTGTTGGGCTTCACTCTGGCTCAGCCCAACAACCGGTCGATCTCTTGGGTAGATTCTTTCCAGGAAATCGCCTAAGGCAGACCCGGGGGAGTCTCATCGCTGGCTGGACCACAGCGGATGGGCGAAGCGCGCATGCCCTTCGCTGTCTCGGCCGCGTGGTGGTGCGCGCGCCCATCTTGCCAGCTGGATCCTTGGCTCTTGATCGGGCCTTTGGTAGGGTGAGCATGGCCCCCTGGTCCCTGGAGTCGAACGAGGATGCATGTGCTGCTCGGCCTCGCCAAGGTCATCGATAGCCTCAATCGCCGTATCGGGCGGGCCGCCATCTGGTTGATCCTGGTCTGCGTGCTGCTCAGCGCCCTCACCGCAACCCTCCGTTACGCCCTGGATTGGGGCTCCAACGCCATGATCGAGGCCCAGTGGTTCATGTTCGGGCTGGTGTTCCTGCTGTGCGCTCCCTGGACGCTGCAGGAGCGAGGTCATGTGCGGGTGGACATCCTCTACGGCCGCCTGCCGGTCCGCTGGCAGCTGGTGATCGACATCCTGGGCGGACTCCTCTTCTTGCTGCCCGTGTGTCTCTTGATCCTGGTGGACGCCTGGGACTATTTCCTCATCTCCTTTCACCAGAATGAGTCCTCGATCAATCCAGGTGGCCTCATCTGGTGGCCCATGAAGCTCGCGATCCCGGTCGCCTTCGCGCTGCTCGCCGCTCAGGGGGTCTCCGAGGTCATCAAGGGGATCGCCGCCCTCACTGGGCACCGGCCTCTGCCGACCCGGCGTGGGGTGCACTGAGTTGGAGGCCTGGCTCGCGGCCAACATCGCACCCGTGATGTTCGCGGCGCTGGTGCTCTTTCTGCTGATCGGCTACCCCGTCGCCTTCTCGCTCGCCGCGGTGGGCATGCTGTTCGGCTGGATCGGGATCGAGCTCGGGATGCTGACCCCCTCACTCTTGCAGGCGCTGCCGGACCGCGTGTTCGGGATCATGCACAACGAGATCCTGCTCGCCGTCCCCTTCTTCACCTTCATGGGGCTGATCCTGGAGCGCAGTGGTATGGCCGAGGAGCTCCTGGATACGGTCGGCCAGATCTTCGGGGGCGTGCGCGGCGGTCTCGCTTACGCCGTGGTCTTCGTGGGTGCCCTGCTCGCCGCGACCACGGGTGTGGTGGCCGCCTCGGTCATCGCCATGGGGCTCATCTCGCTGCCCATCATGCTGCGCTATGGCTATCACAAGCCGCTCGCGACCGGGGTCATTGCCGCCAGCGGGACGTTGGCGCAGATCGTGCCGCCCTCCTTGGTGCTCATCGTCATGGCGGACGTGCTGGGGCGCTCCGTCGGGGACATGTACAAGGGGGCGCTGCTCCCCGGGCTGATCCTGACCGGGCTCTATGCCCTCTTCGTCTTCGGCACCACCCTGGTTCGCCCGGACGCGGCCCCGCCCTTGCCGCCCGAGGCCCGCACCCTGCGTGGTCGTGCCCTCGTGGGGCGGGTCATCATCGCCCTGATCCCGCCCCTGGCACTCATCTTCTTGGTTCTGGGCACCATCTTCATCGGCTGGGCCACCCCCACCGAGGGCGGCGCCATGGGGGCGGTCGGGGCCTTGCTGCTCGCCGCGGTGAAGCGTCGACTGGGGCTGGAGATGCTGGTCCAGTCCATGACGACCACGGCCAGGATCACGAGCTTCGTCATCTTCATCCTCATCGGCTCCAGCGTCTTCAGCCTGACCTTCCGCGGCGTGGACGGGGATCTTTGGGTGGAGCATCTGTTGAGCTCACTGCCCGGCGGGGTGATCGGGTTCCTGATCTTCGTGAACTTGCTGGTCTTCCTGCTCGCCTTCTTTCTCGACTTCTTCGAGATCTCCTTCATCATTCTGCCGCTCCTGGCGCCGGTCGCGGAGAAGCTCGGGATCGATCTGGTCTGGTTCGGGGTCTTGCTGGGCGTCAACATGCAGACCAGCTTCATGCATCCACCATTCGGCTTCGCCCTCTTCTATCTGCGCTCGGTCGCCCCGGCGCAGATCCGCACGGCGGACATCTATTGGGGGGCGGTCCCCTTCCTGGGCATCCAACTCCTGATGGTGGTCCTCATCATCCTCTTTCCCGACCTGGTCGGCTGGGGGCTGGATGGCCCGACCAGCCATGAGACCCCGAGCGAGATCACCCTGCCCGAGCAGGGCGGGTCGAGTCTGCTGGACAGCCAGGACTTCAACGGCTTGTTCGATGGGTTGCCCGACGCTGGAGGGCAATAGCCTGCTCTCGCGGTGTCCCCGGGGAGCGCGGGCCTCCGAGCGCTCGTCGCGGCCTGCCGGGCGAGGTCGCCGGGGGCCGCCGAGCAAGGTCACGGACGCACGGCGCGTCCCTCATCTCATGCGTCGCACGGCCTGTCTGAAGTTGGACATGGAGGTCTCGGCCACGCCCCACCAGACATCCGAGCTGCGCTGGAAGGCGCGCATGGAGTCGTAGAGTCTCTTGAAGGCGGGGTTCTTCGCAGACTCCTCTTCATACACTTTTTGGGTAATTTCGTAGGCCTTGAGCAGCACGTCGTCCGGGAAACGCCGCAGCTCGGCGCCGCCGGCCATGAGGCGTTGCAGGGCCGGGGGATTCCTGGCGTCGTAGGCGGCGAGCATGGACAGGTGGGCCTCCCGGGTCGCGGACTCGAAGGCCGCCCGATAGGCCGGTGGCAGGGCCTCCCATTGGCCCTTGTTCACATAGAAGACCAGGTGCGTTCCCGGCTCCCACCAGCCTGGGTAGTAGTAGTACTTGGCGACCTTGTAGAAGCCGAGCTTCTCGTCATCATAGGGGACGGTCCATTCGGCGGCGTCGATGGCACCCCGCTCGAGGGCCGGATAGATCTCGCCCCCGGGGAGGGACTGGGGGACGGCGCCCATGCGGTCGAAGATCTCGGCCCCGAACCCGGGGATGCGGATCTTGAGCCCCTGGAGGTCCTCGAGCGACTCGATCTCTTTGCGGAACCAGCCCCCCATCTGGGCACCCGTGCTGCCGCCCGGGAAGTTGACGATGTCATACTGGGCGAACAGCTCGCGTTGGAGCTCGAGGCCGCCTCCATCCAGGACCCAGGCGGTGAGCTGGCGTGAATTGAAGCCGAACGGGATGGTGGTCTCCAGGGCCAGGGCCTTGTTCTTGCCATAGTAGTAATAAGAGGCGGTGTGACCGCACTCCACCGTGTTCTGCTGCACAGCGTCCAAGACACCGAAGGAAGGGACGATCTCGCCGCCCGCGAAGACCCGGATCTCGAAACGGCCGTCCGTGAGTTCCGCCACCCGTCTGGAGAGTGTCTCGGCACCGCCGTAGATGGTATCCAGGCTCTTGGGGAAGCTCGAGGCCAGCCGCCACTTGATCGTGGGTGACTCCGCTCGGGCGGGCAGGGTGAGACCGGCCGCCAGGGCGCCTGCGCCCGCGGATGTCAGAAAGCTTCTTCTGTGCATGTGTCCTCCAGGAAGCGCTTGATTGTAATGGAGCGTGCTGTCAGCGCGCCGTTCCGCGGTCACAGCCGCGCCTGTCCGGCGACCGCGGGCCTATTTAACCGGGAAACGGCGGTCGAAGCGACCAATTCACAACAGCTTCCGGAGCAGCGCGGGTACCGCGGCCGCTGGCACGGGCTCGCTGAATCGGATCGGGTCGCTGCAGGGTTCGGTGGACATGGGGGTCAGTGTTTCGTGAACAGGTGCACCTGGCCGCACGCGCAGACCAAGACGTCAATCCTTCGCCGGCTCGTTACAGTCCCCTTCGGGCAAGCGTCTCACTCGAGTACCAGCTTGCGTCCGAATGGCTGCGGCATCTGCGCCTGGACCGGGGGTACGACCCAGAGCAGCGGGTAGCTCGGCACATAGTCGGCCCGTCCCTCCAGGTCGGTCAGAAAGACGGCGATGTCCGGCCGGTAGCCTTCGGCGGCTTTCAACAGTGGTGTGAAGTCGGTTCCGCCGCCGCCCTCGATCTGGAGGCCGCGCAGGTCCGAGTGGCCGGGCTCGAAGACCTTCACCTCTCTCACCCGGTCGTCGCCGAGGATGATCACGACCCTGGCCTCCAGCCGGCGGCTGATGGCCTGGATCTCGCGGGAAAAGCGGTCCAGCAGCCGCTCGTCGATCGAGCCGGAGACATCCACCATGACGACGAGCCGGGCGACCGATTTGGCCGATGAGGAGCCGGGTTCCCAGGGCATGCGTAGACGCCGCCCGGCCCGTCCGCGGTTGGCGATGTAGGAGCGCGAGGGTCGCGACCAGGAGAGGTCCGGCTTGAGGGAGAGCCCGCGCGCGAGCTGGGTGCGCAGGATCTGTTCCCAGGGAGTGCGCACCCTCGGCAGGTCGGCGAGCAATTCGCGCAGGATGGAGTGTGGGCCGTCGCCGGCATGGGCGCGCAGGATGCGCTCGCGCCATTCCCTGGACTGCTCGGGCTCACGCTCGGGATGCTCGGTGCCCGCGGCCGGGAGGAGGTCGCGGATGCAGTTTGCGCCCAGATACCGGACTCGCGCGGCGCGCTCACCATCGTCCCGCGGGGTCGTCTGTCCCTCCCGCGATTCCCGATCACCGCCGTCGCCACCCGCGTCCTGTTGCTCGCGTCGCCGTCCCGCGCCACGACGCTGTCCGCTCGAGGGGCCGGCAGGTCTGCGGTCGTCGATGGCACGGTAGAGCCGCTCCAGGTCCCATTCGAGCAAGGATCGGTCGACGCCCTGGTGGATGTCCAGCGCGGCGGCCAGCAGCTCCTCCAGAAGCACCGAGCCGGCCGGCAGCTCGAGCCAGCTCAGGTGGCTCAGGCTGCTGTTGACGATGGCATCGGCACAGACGTTGTACAGCAGGGGATCGACATCGCCGATGAGACGTCGCAGTTCCGGCAGACGTTGGGGGTGACGCAGCGCCACATGCAGGACCTGATGCGCGACCAGGCCCGTTTGGACCGCGAGTGGGAGCCCCTCGAAGGCCGGGCCATAGTAGATGGTGGCGCCATCGTTGGCCGCGATCAGCGGCCCCTCGGCCGCATCCATGTCCTGGTGGCGCACCCAGAGCGCCAGGCCACCGGTGGCTGGGGCGAACTCGACCAGCCTCTGGATCGCGCGGGTTCCACGATGGCTGTAGATGCGGTTCGGGTTGATAGGTGGGTCCGACAGCTCGGACCCCGGGTGCTCCGCGCTGCCCCCTTGGGGCGGGCGATCGAGCGTTGGAGCTGGTCCTTTGTGCGAGGCTGATGCCATGGTCTCGGCCTGGATCTCGGTGCTGCATTGAACCGCGTCCAGAGTGAAATGCGTCATTTTCACTCCGTGTTTGGCCGTGCGGATTTCTTCGGCCTCAGTGGAGACGGGGTTTACCGTGGAACAGCACCCCAGCCGCTCGATTTGGTGGGAGCGGCGCCTCGCCGCGACGAGCCCGCAAACTGCTGCGGCTCTTGTTCCATGCTCCGGGG
>JANQGF010000261.1 GCA_028277465.1 Chromatiaceae bacterium | reverse complement strand
GCGACCAACCGCATTGGATTGACCATGGATCAGTGTAACGAGATCGAGATCAGGCGTCCGGATGACTGGCACCTGCATGTGCGAACGGGTGCCGCGATGGCGGACGTCATCCACCATTCGGCCCGCCGGTTCGCGCGTGCCGTCATCATGCCGAATCTGCAGCCACCCGTGCTGGACACCTCACAGGCGCTCGCCTATCGGGAGCGGATCCTGGCCGCCTTGCCACCGGGCAGTGATTTCGCGCCCTTGATGACGCTTTATCTCACCGATCGAACGGCACCCGAAGAGATCGCGGTCGCCCGGGCCAGCGGCGGCATTATCGGCTGCAAACTCTATCCGGCGGGCGCGACGACCAACTCGCAGAGCGGGGTCACCAACCTCGACCATCTCTATCCGGTGTTGGAAGAAATGCAGCGCGAGGGGCTACCGCTTCTCGTGCACGGCGAGGTAGCGCGTGCCGAGGTCGACATCTTCGACCGCGAACAACGCTTCATCGAAGAGCATCTCGAGCGAATCGTCGCAGACTTCCCGACGCTCAAGGTCGTCTTCGAGCACATCACGACGGCGGATGCGGTCGATTATGTTCGCACCGGGCCCGCAAGGCTCGCCGCCACCATCACACCGCACCATCTGCTCTATAGCCGCAATCAGCTCCTGGCGGGCGGCATCCGCCCCCACCTCTATTGTCTGCCGGTGCTCAAACGTGAACGCCATCGTCGCGCCCTGCTCGAGGCAGCCACCAGTGGTCACCCGCGCTTCTTCCTGGGGACGGACAGTGCACCCCACGCAATCGGGGACAAGGAAAGCGCCTGTGGCTGCGCCGGGGTCTTCAGCGCCCATGCGGCCCTGGAGCTCTACGCGGAGGCGTTCGATCAGGCCGGCGCCCTGGATCGCCTGGAGGCCTTTGCCAGTCATCATGGGGCGGATTTCTATGGACTCGACCGCAACGCGGGGACCATTCGACTGCGTCGCGAGCCCTGGCGGGTACCTGAGCGCTACCCCTTCGGTACCGGCCAGATCGCGCCCCTGCGGGGCGGCGAGTCGATCGCCTGGCGCCTAGCTGCGTAGGCAGCTTCAGTCGACCTTCATGCCACCCGACTCGTCTCGAGGTTCGCCTTACTGAGACGCAGGAGCGGATGCGCGAGGCCCTTCACTCGACTCGAAGTCGACCTCGTCCCAGAAGTCGCCTTGGCCCTCCAGGGGCGGCGGATTGCCGTCGTAGACCAGGTTGCGTCGGCGCTGCAGATAGACGTCGCGCAGGAAAGTGTAAGGGTCGATCGCGGCGTCTTCGAGTATCTCGCCGGCAGTCAGCAGATCGGCACGGCGGTCGACCAGCCGCACACCGACCAGGCCCCAGTAGACCCGGTTCTTATCGAAGCTGAACAATGGATCCGTGACGATATCGCCCACCAGGCCCAGGTTATCGCGGACGCTGCTCGGACCCAAGAAGGGCACGACCATGTAGGCGCCTGGCTCGAAGCCCCAGTAGCCAAGCGTTTGGCCGAAGTCCTCCTTGTAGCTCGGCAGACCCACGTTGGTTGCCACATCGAAGAAGCCCAGGACTCCCGCCGTGGTGTTGATGAAGATCCGACCGACGTCGCTACCGGCGCGGGACATCTTGAACTGCAGCACATTGTTCACCGCCGAGGTGACATCGGCGATGTTATTGAAAAAGTTGGTGACGCCGCGATCGACGGGCTCGGGCGTCACCGTCTGATAACCCTTGGCTACCGGCTGCAGAAAGGCCTTGTCGAAGTCCGAGTTGAAGCGATAAACGGCACGATTGTAGGGCTCCCAAGGGTCACGTGGATCCACTACCCGCTCCGGGTTCGAGGCACAACCCAGTGTGAAGAGCGTCACACCCAAGACCCCCAACCAACCCAGTCGGAAAACATCCATTTCGACACCCATGATCTCGTCGCCAGTCTCCCCCGCGGAGCGGTGAAATGCTATCACAGCGACCATCGCGATCGGAGGAGAAGAGGATCGCGGTCTTGCACCGCACGACTCAATAGACGGACGACACCCTGTAACCGTGGCGCCGGAGCGACTCGACGATACCCGAGTCGCCGGCCAGATGCAGGGCACCGACGGCGACGAACCAGCCACCTTGGTCCAGCAGTGGTATCAGCCGTTCCAGCATGCGTCGATTGCGCGATTCGACCACGGCCTCCCAGAAGAGGCTGGCAAGCCGAGGCTCGCTAGCGGCGATATAGGCCTCGCTGAGCTCGAGCAGCGCGTCCAGGTCGCGCGCCAGGTAGGCCATCACCAGCTGATCCAACATCCGCGGCAACTGATCCCAGGACTCCAGGGTTTCGCGCAAGAGCGCAACCTGATCGGTGAGGGCGAGATCGTCGAAGACGGCGAGCTGTTCCTCCATGGTTTCCAGCCCTTCAAGGCGCTTACCGTCCTCGACCGCGGCGCGATACAGCATGAGGTCCAATAGCTCGCCCCTCTCCGCGGGAGGCGCACTGAGCAACGTCATCACCGCCCAGGGCTTGAAGTCCCTGAAGGCCTCCTCGGGCATGCCACGCTCGGCAAGTGCCGCGGACGCCTGACGATAGAGCTCGGAAGGGAGCACATCGCTCAACCTGCGGCCATCCGTGTAGGCCATGGTCACCATCGCCTTGATGATCGCGGACCCATCCGGGATCACCTCCAGGATGAAACCCGGGCTCGCATCGAAGGCTGCTTGCACCTGTGCCGGCAGCTCGGTCACCCGGGGGTCGTCGCTGTGAATGGTACCGAACAGAAAGCTGGGTGCCCGTCCTGGCGCAGACTGGATCTCGAAGAGCACACCAGCATGTGCGATCGGCCCTTTGTCGACTGCCAGCGAGAGCAGAAAGAACACGGCAATACCGGCGATCCAGCCGACCCATGGGTGTGCCCGCCGTCTCGCCAGACCCCACTCAACCTTATCCCCAACCTCTTGGGTCATCGAGCCTCTCCGAAATTGAAACCTTGACCTGGATCGACGACAAGCGACTATAGCAACGCTCGCGCGCTCCAGACACCTGTGCGACTGATTCGGGTGTCGGCGAATGTTTGGCATTCCTCACTCAACCCACTTATGCTGGAGCGATGAAAGAACAAGAGGAACGAGTCCCAGAGGGCATTGCGAGACGTTTTCGCGGGTTCCTACCGGTCGTCGTGGACGTCGAAACGGGGGGGTTTGACCCCCAACGTCATGCCCTGCTCGAGATCGCGGCCGTCATCATCCGCATGACGCCGGAAGGGCTCTTGGAGCCATCCGGGCCATTGGGCTGCCATGTGTTGCCCTTCGTCGGATCGGAGATCGACCCGAGGGCGCTGGCGTTCAACGGCATCGATCCCGATCATCCATTCCGTGACGCGGTCCCGGAGACCGACGCACTCAATCGGATTCTGACGCCGATCCGCAAGGCGGTGAAATCCGCCGACTGCAATCGCGCCATCCTGGTCGGGCACAATGCCCACTTCGATCTGAGCTTCGTGAAGGCGGCCGTCGAGCGCACGGGCTTCAAGCGCAACCCGTTTCACGCCTTCAGCGTCTTCGATACCGTGACCCTGGGTGGGTTGATGTTCGGACAGACCGTCCTGGCACGTGCATCGCGTGCAGCCGGGCTCGAGTGGCAGAGCAGCGAGGCGCACTCGGCCATCTATGACGCCGAGCAGACAGCGCGCCTCTTCTGCGCCGTTGTCAACCGCTGGCGCGAGCTGGATCCAGTGCGCTTCTGGGAGGATGCAACGGGAGATTGGACAACCAAGCCGGGCGATCCCGATTGATCACCGGGCCGCTTAGGCGATTGCCGGAAATTCTCATGCCAGATGGCGCCGGATTGGCGTCTGCCTTCAAGGAGCGCCGGCAGGAGCATAGCGGCGCTATGTGACGGCTGGCGCGACGCAGAAGGCGGGCGTCAAGACCAGCCAGGTGGGATGAGAATTGACAGAAATCGCCTTAGGTGATCTCCGGAAGAGATCCTACCCGTAGGTTGGGGTGAGGAACGAACCCCAACGCCGCGCCTGTTGGGTTTCGCTCTCGCTCAGCCCAACCTGCAACCGGTCGATCTCTTGGGTCAATTCTTTCCAGGAAATCGCCTTAGGAACGATTCAGAAACAAGTGGTGCAACTTGAGCCGCCCTACGGTGTGTAGGTTGTTTCTGAATCATTACTTACTCTCGGTCAGTACCGCCTTCGCCGACCCTTGGACGCAGCCAGTCACTGGCCTCATTCTTCTGCCGATTTGGCCGCCGCCCGTTCCATCATGGACTTGAGTTCGCCGCTGGCGTGCAACTCCAGCGTGATATCGCATCCGCCGACCAGCTCGCCGTCGATATAGATTTGCGGAAAAGTCGGCCAATCCGCATAGCGGGGTAGATTCTCGAAGATCTCGGGATCCTGTAAGACATTGACGTACGCGAAGGGAGTGCCGCACTCCTGCAAGGCAGCCGACGCTCGCATGGAAAAACCGCACTGGGGAAACTGCGGCGTGCCCTTCATGTAGATGACGACCGGATTGCCTTTCACCTGCTCGTCAATTCGCTCCAACACGTCCACTTGCTGACCTCTCGATAAGCCTGACCTGGTGGCTTGAGAGTCGGGATCCCAGCCGGTATTTCAACCTGTTCGCAATCGAGCCAGATGCATCCGCGATGCCGCCCGAGGAATGGCCGAACATCGGCCGTATTGGCCACACCCCATCTGCTGTTCCTCACGGGAAACCCCCACGAGCGAGCGGTCTCATTCGGCCACGGCATCAACATGTCGCTGCAGCCACAGTTCCAGCAGGGCGAGATGCCAAAGCTTGTTGCCCTGGATGCGAGTGTGATGCAGGTCGGGCGCCGCCAGAAGCTGGTCGAGATAGCCCTGACGATAGATACCCCGTTCCCGGCTGGCGCGCGAGGCCAGGACATCCCGCATGAGCTCCAGGAACGGACCCCGGACGTACTTGAGCGCCGGCATGGGAAAGTATCCCTTTGGGCGGTCGATCACGGCATCCGGGAGCAGCCCACGCGCCAGCGCCTTGAGCGGATACTTGCCACCTTCACGCAGTTTCAACTCAACCGGACAGCCGTTAGCGAGCTCGACCAACTGATGGTCGAGGAAGGGCACCCGAGCCTCGAGACCCCAGGCCATGGTCATATTGTCGACACGCTTGACCGGGTCATCGACGATGAGGGTCGTCACGTCGAGCCTGAGGACCGCCTCCATGAAGTCGCCGGCATCGAGCGCTTCCAGCCGCTCCGCGATCAGGCTGGCGGTGTAATCCGCGCCGGCGTAAGGCTCGGTGACGAGTGCCAGATACTCGTCGTGATCGCGGTCGAAATAGTACTTGCGGAACCGCTCCAGCCGGGACCCGCTCCGCTCTGCCCACATGCGTGGATACCAGAAGTAACCGCCGAAGACCTCGTCGGCGCCCTGACCGGACTGCACCACCTTGATTTCGCGCGACACCTGCTCGGCGAGCAAATAGAAGGCGACTGCGTCCTGACCGAACATAGGCTCCGCCATGGCGTCGATCGCTTCCGGCAGACGTCCTAACACCTGGTCGTTCGGGACGAGGAACCGCTGGTGCCGCGTCTCATAACGCGTCGCGACCAGGTCCGAGTACCGGAACTCGCTGCCTGCCTCTTCAGGTGTATCCTCGAACCCGACCGAAAAGGTCCTTAAGTCCGAAACGCCGGCCTCCGCAAGCAGGGCTACCAGCAGGCTCGAGTCCAACCCCCCGGAGAGCAGCACCCCAACCGGCACGTCTGCAACCTCGCTGCGGATCTTGACCGCGTGACGCAAGGCGTCGTGGATCGCTTCCAACCACTCGGTCTCGGTGCGCGTCGGTCGGGGGCGGGACGCCGACAGACCCCAATAGGCCTGCTCGGTTCGGCCGCCCTCGGCATCGAGCCGCAGCCAGTGACCAGGCGCCAACTTGCGCACCCCACGCAGGATGGTTCGGGGCGCTGGGACCACGGCATGAAGGGTGAAAAGATGGTGCAAGGCCACCGGATCGATCGCCGTGTCCACCCCGCCGGCGGCCAGCAGGGCCTGGGGACTGGAGGCGAAACGCAGTCGGGCACCTTGCTCTGACCAGTAGAGCGGCTTGATCCCGAAGCGATCGCGAGCGAGGAAGAGCACCCCCTGATTGGCATCCCAGAGCGCGAAGGCGAACATGCCGTGAAGCCGCTCGACACAGCCAGTGCCCCAAGCATGCCAGGCCTTGAGGATGACCTCGCTGTCGCCCGCGGAGAAGAACCGGTAGCCGAGCCCCTGAAGCTCGCGCCTGAGGGTTCGGTAATTGTAGATCGTCCCATTGAAGACCAGGGCCAGACCCAGCCCGGCATCGACCAGGGGCTGATTAGAGCGGACCGAGAGGTCGATGATGGAGAGCCGCCGGTGGCCGAAGGCGAGCGCGCCGTCACTGTAGCTGCCGCCGTGATCGGGGCCCCGCCGGCTCAGCTCACCCATCATGCGCTGGATGGCATCCAGGTCTGCTGGCGCGCCGTCGAATCGCCGTTCTCCGCAGATACCGCACATGAGCCGGTTCCCCTCAATTAAGGCGATTTCTGTCAATGTTCATACCATCTGACTTGTCTTGACGCCCGCCTTCGGTGTCGTGCCACCAGTCACATAGCCCGGCTATGCTCCTGGTGGCACTCCTTGAAGGCGAGCCTCAATCCGGCGCCATCTGGTATAAACATTTCCGGCAATCGCCTAAGGCGATTTCTGTCAATTCTCATCCCACCTGGCTGGTC
>JANQGF010000309.1 GCA_028277465.1 Chromatiaceae bacterium | reverse complement strand
CCCTTGGCAATAGAGTGAGCTATTCCCGGCGGGCGGTGCCTTGCCTTGGCGCCTTTGGGGGGCTCTGAGCATGCAAAATAAGGTGAAACGGGGTACTAGCCGCCATCCCACCGCGGCGGAGGCAGCATCCGCCGGCGAGACCGCTTCTGACAGCAGGGACCACAAATGTCCGATGACAAAACCACCCACTTTGGGTATCAACAGGTGCCGGTCGCCGAGAAGGCCGAGCGGGTACGTGCCGTTTTCGATTCGGTCGCCAAGCGCTACGATCTCATGAACGACCTCATGTCCTTGGGTATCCATCGACTCTGGAAGCGTCACACCATCGAACTAGCAGGGGTGAGACGCGGGCAGCGAGTGCTCGACTTGGCCTCGGGCACCGGTGACTTGGCCGGGCGCTTCGCCGGCATCGTCGGCGCCGAGGGCGACGTGGTGATGTCAGACATCAACGCCGCCATGTTGAGCGAGGGGCGCGAGCGCATGCTCGACCAGGGCCGGGTCGGCAATCTACTGTATGTGCTGGTCGATGCGGAGCGGATTCCCTTCGCCGCCGACAGCTTCGATTGTGTGACCATCGGGTTCGGGCTGCGCAATGTTACCGACAAGGATGGAGCCCTAGAAGAGATGTATCGGGTGCTGCGACCCGGCGGCCGCGCGCTGATCCTTGAGTTCTCGCATCCGATCAGCCGATCGATCAGCCGCGTCTATGACCTCTATTCCTTCTCCGTACTGCCAACCCTCGGCCGTTTGGTGGTCAAGGATCCGGACAGCTATCGCTACTTGGCGGAGTCGATCCGCATGCACCCGGATCAGGAGACCTTGCGCGCCATGATGGAGGCCGCCGGCTTCGAGCGCTGCGAGTATTTCAATCACAGCGGCGGGATCGTCGCGATTCACCGGGGGTATAAGCTGTGACCGAGGGCATCCAGATCCCGGACACGCTTCTGGCCGTCATGGAGCAGGCGGTGAATCGTTATATCGCGCTGGACCCCGAAGGCGCCGCCGCGCTCAGTGCACTCTCGGGACGCATCATCGCGATCGAGGTCAAGGGCTTCGGGACCCGCCTGACGGTTATCCCGGGTGCATCCCGACTGCAGCTCTTCGGCGCTTATGACGCCGCGCCCGATTGCCTGATTCGTGGCACACCCTTGGGACTGGTTCGCATGGGCATGGCCGAGCGCAAGGAGACCCAGTTGGTCTCGGGCGAGGTCGAGATCGAGGGCGACACGACCCTGGCCCAGGACTTCAGTGCGGCCCTCGCCAAACTCGATGTGGACTGGGAGGAGCAGTTGGCGCGTGCGATCGGCGACCCCTTCGCGCACCAGATCGGCAACCGGGTGCGGGACGCTGGCCGGTGGACGGAGCGCACCTCCGAGACCCTGACTACAGATCTCAAGGAGTACCTCCAGGAAGAAGGCCGGCTACTCCCGACCCGTTACGAGGTCGACGCCTTCCTGGCCCAGGTCGACACCTTGCGCGACGACGTCGAGCGCATGGCCGCCCGGGTCGAGCGCCTCCTCCAGCGAGCCACGGAGTCCGGCATCCAGCAATGATCGGCCCCCACCAGGCGCTGCGTCTCTTCCGCATCAATTGGGTCCTTCTCCGCCACGGTCTCGACGAGGTCGTCCTGGCGACCCACCTGCTGCGGCCCTTGCGCTGGGTCAAGTATCTGCTGCCCTGGCACTGGTTCCGCCGCGGTCTGCCTGCCTATCCGGTCCGGGTCCGACTCGCGCTCGAGGACCTGGGTCCCATCTTCGTCAAGTTCGGCCAGATTCTCTCCACCCGACGCGACCTGCTGCCCGACGATCTGGCGACCGAGCTCGCCAAGCTCCAGGATCGGGTACCACCCTTCGCAGGGGCCGAGGCCCGCGCCCTGATCGAGAAGGCCTGGGGCTGCTCGGTCGACCTGGTGCTGGATCAGTTCGACAGCGTACCGCTCGCATCCGCCTCCATCGCTCAGGTCCATACCGGGCGCCTGAAGGACGGGACCGAGGTGGTCGTCAAGGTCCTGCGACCTGGGATCGAGCGCACCATCCGTCAGGATCTGGGGCTCATGTATACGGTCGCCCAGCTCGCCGAGCGCTACTGGAAGGACGGCCGGCGACTGCGGCCGGTCGAGGTGGTACGTGAATACGAGAAGACCATCTACGACGAGCTAGACCTCCAGCGCGAGGCCGCCAATGCCTCCCAACTGCGGCGCAACTGGCTCAACAGCGAGATGCTCTACATCCCCGAGGTCTATTGGGATTGGACCCGTCCCAATGTCATGGTCATGGAGCGCATCTATGGCACCCCGGTCAGCGATGTAGCGACGCTGAGGGCGCAGGGTGTGAGCATGCGGCAGCTTGGCGTACGCGGGGTGGAGATCTTCTTCACCCAGGTCTTCCGGGACAATTTCTTCCATGCCGACATGCACCCGGGCAACATCTTTGTCGAGCCGTCCGGGCGTTATATCTCCATCGACTTCGGCATCGTGGGTACCCTCACGACCGAGGATCAACGCTACCTTGCCGAGAACCTGCTCGCCTTCTTCGAGCGCGACTATCGGCGGGTGGCCGAGCTCCATGTCGAGTCCGGCTGGGTCCCACCCGGCACCCGTGTGGATGAGTTCGAGTCCGCCATCCGCACCGTGAGCGAGCCCATCTTCGAGAAGCCATTGGCCGAGATCTCCTTCGGTCACTTCCTGGTGCGGCTCTTCCAGACCGCGCGACGCTTCGACATGGAGATCCAGCCACAGCTAGTCCTGCTGGAGAAGACCTTGCTCAACATCGAGGGTCTCGGGCGCCAGCTCTACCCCGAGCTGGACCTCTGGACGACCGCCAAGCCTTACATGGAGCGCTGGATGAAGGAACAGATCGGCCTCAAGGGCCTGTTCGACCGCACCAAGCGCAACATCGTCGCAGTCGCGGACCAGACACCCGAGCTGCCCCTGATCGCCTACCGCATGCTCATGACCTACGACAAGCGGCTGCGGGAGGCCGAATCGCTACGTGAAGGCAGGCAGGCGTCACGGGAGCCACAGCCGCTCTCTGCGGCCAACTCCATCCGCGCCCTGGGTGGGGCGACCGTCCTCATCTGCGGCACGCTGGTGTTGCTGCTCGGTCCGGGTCACTGGCTCCGCGAGTCCGTCGGCGCCGCACTGGTCGTCACCAGCTATATCGCCGGTGGTTGGCTCTTCTACTCGGCCGGGCGCCGGGCCTAAGGCGATTTCCTGGAAAGAATGTACCCAAGAGATCGACCGGTTGTCGGTTGGGCTGAGCAAGAGCGAAGCCCAACAGGCGCCACGTTGGGGTTCGTTCCTCAACCCAACCTACGGGTAGGATCTTGTCCGGAAATCACCTAACCGCCATGATCGGCTCCTGTTCGCCCTGAAGATGAAGCGGGCGCCGCTGCAGACGGCGGGAGCTCCCCCCCTTACCCTGGGTCCCCCAGGGGAGAGGGAGATGTGGTGCGTTACCGTGGAACAGCACCGAGGCCGGTCGACACGTGGGAGCGGCGCCCCGCCGCGACGAGCTCGCAGGCCGATGCGGCGCTTGTTCCATACTCCGGGGTGCCGACATCGCGGCATGCGCGTCAGCGGCGCGAGTTTCGGGATAACGATCCGCCCTGCTGGCTACCAACCGCGCATCGACCGATAACGCTCCAGGACCTCCTCGGTCGGACCGGCGCAGATGACGCGACCGTGCTCCATTAGCAACGCCTTGGAGCACATGCTGCGGATGAGATCCTCCGAATGCGACGAGAGGACGATGATGGACACCTGTTCGGTGAAACGTTTCAGGCGCTCGCTCGCCTTTTGCAGGAAGGCGGCATCACCCGCCCCGATCCCCTCGTCCAGCAGCAGGATGTCCGGGACGACCGAGGTGGAGACCGCAAAGGCGAGTCGCATCTGCATGCCGGCGGAATAGGTGCGGATCGGCAGGCTGAGGAAGTCGCCGAGCTCGGTGAACTCGGCGATCTCATCCAGCTGGGCCTGGATCTGCTGGCGGGTCAAGCCCAGAAAGAGCCCGCGTAGGATGATGTTCTCGTAGCCCGTGCTCTCCTGATCCATGCCGAGACCGATGTCGAAGAGTGGGACCCGGGTCCCTTCCACCCTCACCCGACCGCTGTTCGGCTCGTAGATGCCACCGAGGACTCGGAGCAGGGTGGTCTTCCCGGCCCCGTTGTGACCAACCAACCCGAGCCGGTCACCACTCTCGAGCGAGAGAGTGATGTCCTGCAAGGCCTGCACCACGGAGATCCGCTGCGAGACCCGGTCGGCGCGGATCTGCCCACCCGTCGCGCTCTGGATCAGACGGTTCTTCAGCGAACGGGTCGATGCACTGTAGACCGGGAAGGAGACCGAGACATTTTCCACCTGAATCGATGCCACTTTCGCGTCCTTCATACCCAGTAGGGGATGCGCCAACGGTAGGCCGAGTAGAAAAACAGGGTGACCGCCCACCCGACCAGCAAGATGGTCAGCACCGTCAGCCAGTGCTCCAGCCCCGGGGCCTGCCCCAGCATGGGTGCCCGCACGATCTCGACCATGTGATAGAAGGGATTGAGATCCAGCAGCAGGGCGCGACCCGGCAGCATCTCAGGCCGCCAGATGACGGGTGTGACGAAGAAGAGCACCTGGACGACGCTCCCGACGATCAGCGGGACGTCGCGAAAACGCGCGCTCAGAAGGCCGAAGAAGAGCGCCATCCAGAGGCCATTCACCAGCAGGACGAAGACCGCGAGCGGGATCCAGAGCAGGTTCCAATTGAGGTCGACACCGAACCAGAGGGCGACCGCGAAGAAGATCCAGATATTGTGCGCAAATGCGATGAGCGTCGACCAGATCCCCCGGTAGGCATAGATGGACACAGGGGCATTGAGCTGACGGATCATGCCCTCGGCGACGATGAAGGCCTGGCAGCCATCATTGAGCATGGTCGAAATCAAGCCCCAGACGACGAAGCCGGCAGCCAGGAAGGGCAGGTACTCGTGCAGATCCTGGCCGAAGATCTGGCCGTACAGCAGCCCCAAGGCCATCACCATGACCCCCATGGAGATGGTAATCCAGAAAGGGCCGAGCTTGGAGCGTCGATAGCGTTGGCGCACATCGTGCAGGCCGAGCGTCATCCAGAGCTCGCGCCGCTGCCAACCGGCAACGATATCTCGCCAGGCCTTGTCGATCTGCTCGCGGCGCAACCCTTGCCGGAGCTGGATCAGGAGAGGCGATTCGCCTCCGTGGGCGTCACTTGACATCTGGGACATTCCGAAAGGTTGGGCAGTCGGCGGTCAAGCCTGGGGGTGGGCCTGAAAGGCACCCGCTTCGCAAGAGGCTGGCGCCGCAGAGACCGATCGGGCGCCTGCCCGAGACCGCTCCCGGCCTGCGCGACCGATCAGCGGGTTTCTGTCGGCGCCGACGCCGGCTTTTCTGTTAGGCTGCACACTATAACATGCCGCCCTTATGGGATTCGGGTCCCGCTGGCCGCAAGCGCCAGCGGCCTGCTCAACTCACTTGCCGACCCGTCAGGTACTGCTGGCGCCGACCGACCCAGTGGAGCGCTCCCAATCAGACCATGTCATGCAGAGAAGACAGTATGCTGCCTGACTTGTTTGACATTATTGCGATATTGCTTTAATGAACATTTTTACTCTTTAATTTTGCTATTAAAAATCCAATGGGGACAAAATGAGTAATAAGGCAAGTCGGTTTTTAGACACAACGGTTATTTTGCCTGTGCTTGATGTCAAGAAGACAGTACAATTCTACAAAGAAAAACTTGGTTTCGAGATTAATATTATGTGGGAAAATCCAAATTACGCTTCTGTTCGCAGGGAAAATGTTCATATTGAGTTCGGTGAAGCCAGACAAAAGCATGCTGGGAGTGGTGTATGTTACATACATGTCGAAGACGTGGATTCAGTTCATAGACAATTGGAACACTCGGGGGTTGAGTTTGTTGGTGATTTTTCAGACAGAGACTATGGTTGCAAAGACTTCCGAATAAAGGACAATAACGGAAATCTTCTGATTATCGGCAGCCCATTGCCAAACAAAAAAGAACTGATTGCTAAGAGAAATTTGGCATAACAAGTTGCTCCAGCTGATGTTTTTCGGTGCGTTCAAAACACAGCTGAGCAAGCCGATCGTCGATCTGCTGCGCCCTGTCTGGCGCCGGTTGCCCTTGGATATCGCCACGCGCCAACGTCTTCAACAGTCCCTCTTCCGCCGCTTCCCCTTCTTCTTCAAGTCGCACCCGGCAATGGTGGCCGCACAGCGGTTGGCTCCAGGACCCGAGATCTCACTCTCGTCCGGCGAGTCGGGCCAGGAGTCAGTGCCGCTGATCGCAGCCGAACCGCCCAAGGTGCTCTCGGTGCGGCTCATCGCCTTCTACCTTCCTCAATTCCATCCCATTCCTGAAAACGATGCCTGGTGGGGACGAGGCTTCACCGAATGGACCAATGTCGTGCGCGGCAAGCCCAGGTTTCCTGGTCACTATCAACCACATCTGCCCGGCGAGCTGGGCTTCTACGACCTGCGCGTACCCGAGATCATGCAGCGCCAGGTCGAGCTCGCAAGACTCTATGGACTGGGCGGGTTCGCCTTCTATTTCTATTGGTTCGGGGGTAAGCGCTTGTTAGATCGCCCACTCGAGACCTATCTCGCGGGAGGCCTGGATTTTCCCTTCTGTCTCTGTTGGGCCAACGAGAGCTGGAGCCGACGCTGGGACGGCCGAGCCCATGACATCCTGATCGAACAGAGGCACTCGCCCGAGGACGATCTGGCCTTTATCGCCGCGGTCGCCGACTATCTCCGCGACCCCAGGTATCTCCGCGTCAACGGGCGTCCACTCCTGCTGGTCTATCGCCCGGCGCTCTTGCCCAAGGCGGCGGCCACTGCCGAGCGCTGGCGCCGCTGGTGCCGCGAGCAGGGCATTGGCGAGATCTTTCTCGCCTATACCCAGTCGTTCGAGTCGATCCCGCCCCAAGGCTACGGTTTCGACGCCGCGATCGAGTTCCCCCCCAACAATTCGCATCCGGTGCCGATTACCCATCATGTCGAAGGGCGCGATCCCGGCTTCGAAGGCACGATCTACGATTGGAGGATCTACCCCGAGCGAAGCCGGCACTATCCGCCGTGCGATTACAGGCTCTACCGCGGGGTGAACCCCTCTTGGGACAATGAGGCGCGCCGTCCCGCTCGGGGCACCATCTTCTGGGGCTCGACCCCGGCTGGCTATCGGGAATGGCTGGAAAACGCGATCAGGGATACGCTGCGACGCTTCCCCGAGCCGTCAGAGCGGCTCGTCTTCATCAATGCTTGGAACGAGTGGGCCGAGGGCGCGCACCTGGAGCCCGATCAACGCTATGGATATGCCTATCTGCAGGCGACCCGGGATGCACTGGAGCGGACGTGCCAGTACCCTCATGATGGTTACCGTGGAACAGCACCCCAGCCGCTCGATTTGGTGGGAGCGGCGCCTCGCCGCGACGAGCCTGCAAGCTGCTGCGGCTCTTGTTCCATGCTCCGGG
>JANQGF010000229.1 GCA_028277465.1 Chromatiaceae bacterium | reverse complement strand
GCCGTGCCCCACCGCCCGGTCCGCGGTCCGTGCTTCGAAGCAGGCGCGCAGGTGGTCCACATCGTAGACATGGTGATAAAGACTGGTGAAGACCAGCCGGGGCTCGCTGCGTGCCTTCTCGCCGATACGTCTCAGCTCTGTGCTAACTGTGTATTCACGCCTTTCCGCTTCAACGCTCAACCAACCGTGAGGACCTTCGCTCCGAGGGCATGACCCCTCCTCCTCGCTAACCCTTGCGGCGTACCGGTCCTCATCACTCGCGACGCGGCCATTTGAGCCCCTCTTGTAACATTGGTGCTCATACTCGGGTACGGCCTTGCGCGTTTCCCCAAGAGCCCTTGATCGTCGCTCGCCTGGTTGCTTGCCGACCGTTGTGACACGCGATGCCGTCTGAGACCCCGGGGGGACGGTTGGTGCTCGTCTCTCGCGCACCGCCCGCTTGGCCTGCGCCCGACCTGACAGGATCGGCTCTCACCCAAAATCATTGCTTCTCGGGGCTTCGTGTCGGATTCAGGGCCACACCCTTCACCTCGTGTCACGCATTTATCTGTCCGTCCGGCTGACGCCGTCCGGTCATTACACTTCCGAGCGGCTGACTAAGCCCTACTCGGGAGAGCTTCCCGCTGACGCGGTTCTCTCACAGTCGGCAACCATTGCCAGGTTACCCAGGTCCTGCAATCAAGCACTCGCTATTAGTTCTTGCATAAGCACTCGCATGCCAAAACGACATAGCCCGTTGACCTGCCAGGAGCCCGCGTGCAGATTGGCCCGAAGATGCGCCGCGTCGTCGCCGATCTCGACGGGGAGGGCGAGATCACCGGCGGGATCGTCGTGATGCGCTACGGCGAGAACGCGCTGGCGACCATCGCGGCCGTGAAGGAGAAGCTCGCGGCGCTTGAGGCGGGTCTGCCGGCCAGGGTCGAGCTGGTGACGACCTACGACCGCTCGATCGCTTCATCGAGCTCAAGCGCGAGGTCTGGGAGCTGGTCCAGGAAGCGGTCATGGGCTCGATGATGAGGCCTCAGGCGATTGCCGGAAATGTTTAGGCGATTGCCGGAAATTCTCATGCCATATGGCGCCGGATTGAGGCTCGCCTTCAAGGAGCGCCACCAGGAGCATCGCCGGGCGATGTGACTGGTGGCGCGACACCGAAGGTGGGCGTCAAGACAAGTCAGATGGTATGAACATTGACAGAAATCGCCTTAGAACGAGGTCTTTCAAGCGTGGTTAGCGATGGCATTCTAGGGCGGTGCCGCATCCTTGTGGTCGGTGGCACCGGCACGATCGGACGCGCCGCGGTTGCGGAGCTGGTAGCGCGCGGTCACGAGGTTGTGTGTGTCGTCAGGCCGCGCGCTGGGGTCGGCGGCAAGTTGACGCAGGAGAGCGCCAGGCGGCTTCTGGATGGCGCTGAGGTGCGTTTCGGCGACGTTGCGGATCCCGCGTCTCTTGCGGAATCCGGTTTCCGTGATGAGCGCTTCGATGCGGTCGTGTCCTGCCTGGCGTCGCGGACGGGGGAGCCCCAGGACGCCTGGGCGATCGACCATCAGGCGCACCTGAACCTCCTGTCCCTCGCGAGGGCATCCGGGGTGACCCAGATGGTGCTCTTGTCGGCGATCTGCGTGCAGAAGCCGCGCCTCGCCTTTCAGCATGCCAAGCTCGCATTCGAACGGGCCCTGATCGATTCGGGCTTGACCTATTCGATCGTTCGTCCGACCGCGTATTTCAAATCCCTTGCAGGACAGCTGGATCGGGTCCGGCAGGGGAAGCCCTTCTTGGTCTTCGGGGACGGCACGCTGACGGCATGCAAACCGATCAGCGACGCCGATCTGGCGGCCTACCTTGCGGATTGCCTGGATGAGGTTTCGTTGCAGAACAAGATCCTGCCAATCGGCGGACCCGGGCCGGCGATCACGCCCCTTCAACAGGGCGAATACCTCTTCGGTCTGCTCGGCCAACGGCCGCGCTTCAAGCAGGTACCGGTCTCGCTACTGAGTGGGGCGGCCGCGGTTCTGGCCGGATTGGGGAAGGTCGTGCCGCGGCTGGCCGCCAAGGCCGAGTTGGCGCGGATCGGCCATTACTATGCGACTGAATCGATGTTGGTGCTCGATCCCGAGACGGGCCTCTACGATGCCGCGGCGACACCGGAGACTGGGCAGGATACGTTGTTCGAGTATTACCGGCGCGTGATCGACGGCCAGGAAAGGGTCGAGCGCGGTGATCATGCCGTCTTCTGAGACCGCTCAGGAATCGGAAGCGAATCGAGAGGCTCGAAGCGAACCGTTCGGCCCCTCATGCATCGCCTGATCGTCACCCTGCTCGCCGGTCCGCTGCTGGACGGGATCAACTCCGAGCCCGGTGCGGCAGCGGATACGGCCTACTTCGACCAATTGCGCGAGCGCGTCCGTAAGGGCAAGGGCGCTTGACCCCGAAGCGAGTCATCCCGCGGCGCCGCGCGATTCTCGAGGTCGAGGAGATCGTCGACGACGACCTGGGGACCAGCCCGGAGGCGATCGCCCTGGGTTTCTCCTGGTTCTCCTGGTTCCCAAGCTCCGCTTGGGAATCCGATCCGGGAAGCTCTGCTTCCCGAGCAATCCCTGGAGCCTGCAGATGCCCCGCAGCCGCTACCGATTCCTCGGCGACGACGCCCCGTACTTCATGACCGTCAACCCCTGGTTGCCCGTCTTCAACCGTCCCGAAACGGTCGAGATCGTGCTGGACTCCTGGCGCTGGCTCCAGGCCAAAGAGCAATTCCGCCTGCACGGCTAAGTGATCCTCGAAAACCACCTACACCTCGTGGCCCGATCACCGCACATCGGCGACACCATCCGGCGGTTCAAGTCCTACACCGCAAGACGCATCATCGATCATTTGCAGATACGCAACGCCCGACAGCTGCTCGACCTGCTCGCGCTATTCAAGCGCGTACACAAGGCTCGATCCGAGCATCAATTCTGGGAGGAAGGCAGCCACCCGCAGCGCATCGAGACCGAAGAAGTCATGCGTCAGAAGCTCGACTACGTCCACCAGAATCCGGTCAAGCGCGGTTTCGTCGATCTGCCGGAGCACTGGCGCTGGTCCAGTGCGCGAAACTATGCCGGGCTCGACGGACTGATCGAGTTGGACCGTCGCTGGTGAATGGTTCCGGGGCTTCTAGACTGCTGGTTCCCAAGCTCCGTCTGGGCACCTGATACCGGAAGCTCTGCTTCCCGGGAAGCAGAGCTTCCCGAGCCGGGTTCCCAAGCGGAGCTTGGGAACCAGTGGGGTTGCCGGGCTGCTGGAGTTGGGCCGGTCCGGTATCCACGTGGCCGAGTACCTGAGGGTGCTGACCGGCGGCACCGGGCGCTTCCCGGACGAGCCGACCCTGCTGGTCGTGTGCGCCGGCATCCTGAACGAGCACCAGATTGAGCTGCTCCAAGCCCGGCTGAGCAAACCGGATTGAACCGATCGGCTCAGAATGAAACGCTCGTCCAGCACCCCCCACGTTGCTCGGTGCTCATCTAAGCTCTTGTTTCTAAATTTCTCCTTTCCACTCTTGCTGGTTTTTCCTCGCTGGCATGTTTCCTGTTCTCACCCCGGCAGAGTCCTGACGATCCTGGTTCGCGATGGTATCAGCCAGCTTTCGCCGGAGTCCGGCGCGAGGGGGATGCCGGAGCTGAATGCAAGCAGGGACTCTCGTCCGGCGAGAGATCGCTGGAGCAAGGTGGCAGCTGGGGTATCGCGCCCGTGGTTCTCTGTTCGCGGATGCCCGAGACGCTTTCCCCAGTATCTCAATGTATTCGATTGAAGAGGAGAAATGACCATGAAGACCAGTACGAGCCTGATTGCGATCGCGACCGTTTTGAGTGCAGCGAGCCTGCTGACAGCGGCACCCGCGTATGCTGGGAAGATGCTCTATCCTGGATCGAACTGTGTGCGTTGGAACTCGGGCATGCCGGTTCCTGTGCTGAATCACAGCCGTATCTTCAACACGACGGGCAAGTGGATGAAGGTCGATTGCCCCATCCCGCATACGAACTTCAAGAATCGTACGGGAAACAACCTGGACGATGCCGATATCGGCGTCATCGACAACCATGGGCGGTATAACGCGAAATGCTGGCTGGCAAATCGCTATCAGATCGGCGCGAACGTCTTCGGTGGTAGCGGTGGTACTCGGGTGACCACGAACCCTCCGGGCTCGCACGAGCAGAATCTCGATTTCGGCGGTACCGGGCGGCATCCGGAGAACTGGTACTACATCGGTTGCCAGATCCCGCCCACCGATGGTGGCCGCGCCTCCGGCATTACCTACTACAGCGCAGAGCAATGATCGAGTGCTAGGGCTTACTGGGGCCAGCTGGCCCCGGTGACTGGCAGGTCCGGACGCCGTCTTGGCGGACCGGACCCGCGCCAGAGGCGCCTGCCTCGATATGCGATTCTTGCATAGAGGACATAGACATGACATCCGATCGATCGAAACACAGCGCTCGCCCAGGTGGCTCGGGAGAGGACGGGTCTGCTCCCTGGGTGGCCGTCGGGGTCACGGCCTTCAGCGTTGCCGCTCTGGCGGGCGCGCTGTGGCTCTCATTCGGCCGTCAGGAGGTTCCACGGGACGCCGTTTCACCTCTGGTCCTTGATCCGGGGACGGAGGTTCATTCAGGGGACGTCGAAGCACCTTTGCAGGAGCTGAACGCGCAAATTGACTTCCTCAGGTCTCAGCTCGAGGCCGAGAGACAGGGATCCGCCGAGCGGAATCAGGCGCAAGAGAGGCAGCTCACTGCTCTCAGGCGGGAACAACGCGCCTTGATCTCGAGCCGATCCGTCGCTGGCGGTGAAGACGAAGCCGATCTCGACGAGACTCGGGATCCCGATCTCGTGCAGCAGGAGGAGGCCCTGCTGGCCGAAGAGCTGTATCGTGCGCAGATGGAGCTCTTGGAACGGACCTTCCAGGGGCAGGCGATCGATCCCCAATGGTCGATCGAGGTCGACGACCAGTTTCGTTCCGCGTTTGACCAATACCCTGAAAGCCATATGCTGCACGCGGTTGAATGCGGGGGCTCCATGTGTCGCGTCGAGGCGACGATCAGCCTGGGTGCCGAGTCTGCCGAGACGAGTCCTGGGTTAGACCAACTCTTGCATGGTGATGCCGGGTGGGAGGGTCCCTCCACCTTCGCTTGGAATACCGAGTCCGGCGAAGTCACCATCTACTTGATGCGCGAGGGGGCCGAGATGCCGGATGCGAGTCGGTCCTTCTAAGGCGATTGCCGGAGATTCTCATGCCAGATGGCGCCGGATTGGCGTCTGCCTTCAAGGAGCGTCGGCAGGACCATAGCGGCGCTATGTGACGGCTGGCGCGACGCAGAAGGCGGGCGTCAAGACAAGTCAGGTGGTATGAGAATTGACAGAAATCGCCTAAGTGCCCTGTTCAGGGGAGATCGCCCCAGCCATCCTGTTTCGCCTTACTTCGCGTTCCCGGCGGAGGCCCCAAAGGTGCCAAGGCGGCATGACCGCCCTTTGGCAATCCAGTGAAGCGATGTCGAACGGGTCTCTGCCTATACTTCGCACTTGGGTAGCCCCGAATCAGGCTGCGCGGGGCGAGAGACGAGTTTCACGAGCGAGTTCAGGTGCGAGGCGTGTTTCGGATTGCTGGCGCGACGGTGCCAGCGGGCCTCCGGTCAGGCGGACAGCCGGGGCCGCTGGTTCTTTGGCTCTCGTTGCTCGTCGTACTCTTCGTCATCGAACAGATGAAACGACAATCGCCGCGCATGGTCAGCAGCGCGTCATGCTCCGCCCAGCTGATGTCGTGCAGGATCACACGCTGATCGGCGCTGATCATCGTTCCGGCCATGCCCGCTCGGCAACCGGGGGCGGTCCGCACAGCGGAC
>JANQGF010000221.1 GCA_028277465.1 Chromatiaceae bacterium | reverse complement strand
GCATCACGTGGGAGCGGCGCCCGCCGCGATCGCGCGCTCTTCGCGGCGGGGCGCCGCTCCCACCAACTAGGTGCTTGGACCAACCGATGATCGAGGCCTGGATCGGCCTTGGCGGCCACGACAAGAGCTGGCTGGGGTGCAGATTCATGACGACAGAGATCCGCTTTGGAGCCTTCGTCCGCGAGATCACGGTCCACCAGGATCGGATTTCGTACAATCACATCACACCCAAGATCTGGCGCGACTCGGAGGGGAGGGTGCTTCCCTATCGCGCGCCGAAGATTCGGCTGAGGCTGGTCGATGCCTACCGTCTCATCCAGCCCTACATCAGTGTTCGTTTGAGGGAACAGATCCAGGCGGTCGTCCCCCTGGCGCTCTATCTGGTGTTGTTTCAGTTCTTCGTCTTGGGCCAGGAGGTGGCGGATGCCTGGATCATCACCGGTGGGCTGGTGGCGGTGGTCCTGGGCCTCATGTTCTTCATGGAGGGGCTCAAGGTCGGATTGATGCCCTTCGGCGAGTTACTGGGCGCCACGCTACCGGCCAAGGCCCATCTGAACGTCGTTCTCCTGATCGCCTTCATACTGGGGATCGGCGTGACCTTCGCCGAACCGGCGATCGGCGCTTTGAAGGCGGCCGGGCAGATCGTGGGGGTCGAATCCGCGCCTTATCTCTATGCCCTCTTGAACGGCTGGGCAGAGATCCTCGTCCTGGGTGTGGGGATCGGGGTCGGCGCGGCGGCGGTTCTCGGAACCCTGCGTTTCCTCTACGGTTGGAGCCTCAAGCCGCTCATCTATCTGACCCTGGTGCCGACCATCGGATTGACGCTCTATATCCTCACCGATCCCGAGCTCGGCAAGACACTCGGTCTCGCCTGGGACTGCGGCGCCGTGACCACGGGACCGGTGACCGTCCCCCTGGTGCTCTCGCTCGGGATCGGTATCGCCGCCGCGGCCGGCAAGGGCCAGTCATCGCTCTCCGGTTTCGGGATCGTCACCCTGGCCTCGCTCTTTCCCATCATCGCCGTCGAGGTCTTGGCCGTCACGGTTTCGCTGGTCACCAGCCCGCAAGAGATCATCGCGGCGGCGGCGAATCAGGCCCTGCTCGCGGTCGACCCGGCCTGGTACGAGAGCACGCCCTGGGTCGAGGTGCTGGGTGGACTGCGCGCTATCGTGCCGCTGGTGCTGTTTCTGTTCCTGGTGATGCGGTTGGTCCTCAAAGAGCCGATCCAACACCGGGGCCAGATCGCCTATGGGATCACACTCGCCGTGCTCGGCATGATCATCTTCAACCTGGGTCTGACCTACGGACTCGCGAAGCTCGGCGCGCAGTCGGGCGGGTTGGTGCCCGCTGCCTTCACGGATATCGCGGCGGTGGAGAGTGCCCCACTCTACGCGTTGGGTCTTGGCCTGACGATCGCTTTCTCCTTCGCCTGGATCCTGGGCTTCGGTGCAACCCTGGCGGAGCCCGCACTCAACGCGCTCGGCCTCACCGTGGAGAATCTCACCAATGGCGCCTTCCGCAAGCAGGTCTTGATGTATGCGGTGTCACTGGGTGTCGGATTCGGGCTTGCACTGGGCGTCGCCAAGATCGTCTTCGGCTTCTCCATCGCTTGGCTGCTTCTTCCCGGTTACGCCCTGGCCGTCGTCATGACCCACTTCTCGACCGAGGAATTCGTCAACATCGCTTGGGACAGCGCTGGCGTGACCACCGGCCCGGTCACGGTCCCGCTGGTGCTTGCCATGGGGCTGGGATTCGGCAATGCGATGGATGCGATCGAGGGCTTTGGTATCCTATCGATGGCGTCCATTTGCCCGATCCTCTCGGTTCTCGCGACCGGACTCTGGATCCAGTGGAAGGTGCGACGCAAACACCGTCGATATGACCGGGCCATGAATGTGACCGACCCTGAAGAGGTGATGGTTTGAGCACGCGAGAGATTGTCGTTTTGACCGATGTGGCCTTGATCACCGCCAGCGTCCAGCGCGGCATGGCAGACGAGATCGTCAAGGCGGCGCAGGCGGCCGGTGCCCAGGGTGCCAGCATCCACTATGCACACGGCCGCGGCGTGCGCGAGCGACTCGGTATCTGGGGGCTTGCGGTCGAGGCCGAGAAGGAGGTCATCAATATCGTGGTCTCCAGCGACCAGGTGGACCGAGTGTTCGAAGCCATGTATCTCGCTGGCAAGATGGACACGCCGGGCATGGGCTTCATGTGGGTGACGCCCCTGGAGAAGGCCGCCACCTTCGTGCCCCCGGAGATCATCGCGCGGATCGAGCTCCAAAAGGCCAACGAGCGGCAGGCGGCCGCGACGTGACGACAACCACGCAAACGGGCGAACAACAGAAGGTCATCACCTGCATCTTGCCCAAGGGCAAAGCGATGCCCTTGGTGCATCTCCTGATCAGGGAGCACGGACTGACCGCGGTCGACGTCCACTATGCCCGCGGGGTCGGCCGCATCACGCCATTGCGTCACCGCGGTATCGGGGAGACGGCCGAGCGGGAGATACTCACGGTCGCCGTTCCGGTCGGCGAAGCAAATGCACTCTTTGCCGACATCTACAGGGTTGCCAAGATCAATCGACCGCATGGCGGCTTGATGTTCATGCATGCACTGCGCACGGCAACGCCATTCAGGCTACCGGATCTACCGGAAGAGGCTTAGCCGACTCGGTCGGGGGGGGGCAGCCTGTCTCTGCTTTCGACAGCAATCGCCTTAAACCGCGCCAGCTCCGACGATTGTCGGTTTCTCTGAAGACGATCCAATCCAAAAACAGTGCCTACTGCGCTAGGCGCGGTTTAATTCGAGAGCCGCGTGTAGCCACTATAGACCCAACCGCTGATCGAGCCGGGCACGGTGATGTGATACCAGCTGCCCTCGCTGTAGTCGACGCCCAACAGGGAACCCTGCGCCACGGCTCCGACGACCGGATAACTGGTTCCAGGTCCCGAGCGCACATTCAGGCTGGCTGCGGTCACGCGCGCGGTCATTGGACCCGAGGTTTCGGGAGGCGCCATCGGTGGCGGGCCGGCTGGGGGCGGTCCCGGAGGAGGGCCGTAACCGGGCGGGGGCGGGTAGGGTGGCTGGGCATAAGCGAGGGTACTGAGCAAGATGAGGCTCACACCAAGTGCCAGGTGGAACGGGGTACTAAACATCTGTCGTCTTCACCAGTGGGTTGCGTGGAGTCATGTTCGGGGCGCGCTGAGATATCCAGCGCCTCCCGCCGGGCGGTGTGACCAGCCTTGTTCAGGTGCCATAAGCGGTTGAAGTGAGGCGAAGTGGGGACAGGGCTCTCGCCTTTCGTCCTGATGAATGATGACCAGGAATGGCAGTTGACCGGCAGCTCCTCTGCGGGATTTTACTGGCGACAAGGGGGTCGTTGAAGCCGAGCGAGACCCCTTCCATTCACTGCCCGCTGGCGCTCGCGGTCAGCCATCCGTCGTGATCTGTTCGATGAGCCCCTGCAGCACCTGCGCGGCGCGCTCGTTGTCGACCTGACAGGTGCCGGCCGCCTCATGGCCGCCGCCACCATAGTAAAGCATCAAGGCGCCGATATTGGTCCTCGAGCTGCGATCGAAGATGGACTTGCCGGTCGCGAACACCGTGTTCTGTTTTCTCAGTCCCCACATAATGTGGATAGAGATGTTGCACTGGGGGAAAAGGGCGTAGATCATGAAGCGGTTTCCGGCCCAGATGGTCTCTTCGTTGCGCAGGTCCAAGACCACCAGGTTGTCGTGGACGGTGGCGCAGCGCTGGATCTGCTCCTTGAATCGTTCCTCCTGCTCGAAGAAGAGCTCGACCCGCTCCCTGACGTCGGGTAGCTCCAAGATCTCGTCGATGCTGTGGTCCTTGCAGTAATCGATGAGATCCATCATGAGAGTGTAGTTGGAGATGCGGAAGTCTCGGAAACGGCCGAGACCCGTCCGGGCATCCATGAGGAAGTTGAGCAGCACCCACCCTTGAGGTTTCAGTACCTCCTCGATGCTGAACTGAGCCGAATCGCCCTTGTCGACCGCTTCCAGCATCTCGTCCCATTTCGTGGGGAAGGCCTCGTGGCCGCCGTAATGGCGCCACACGACCCGCGCCGCCGAGGGTGCCTCCGGATCGATGATATGGTTCTCCTGTACGCCGACGCGCAAGGTCTCGGAGAGATGATGGTCGAAGGCGAGGTGAACACCCTCGACGTAAGGTAGATTGGTCGTGATGTCGTTGCCAGTGATCGCAACTTGGCCGTCCTGCATGTCCTTGGGATGGACGAACTTGATGGCTTCGATCAGGTCCAGGTGCTTGAGGAGTACGGCACACACCAAGCCGTCGAAATCGCTGCGGGTGACGAGACGTGACTTCGGATCGGGCATGAAAGTCCTCCGGCTGAATAGGGCGCTGGCGGTCTGTCCGGCATGATACCCAGTGGGCTCGAAGGGAAACAACAAAGGGGTGCGCCGATCAGGATCGCAGCCTTCGGTTGTGCGGCAAGATTTCGAACGGCTGTCAATTAGATGTCTCACGCCTTGCTGAAAGGTTATGATCCGACTGTGCGGCACCAGGCCGACCCCTGCGGGCGGCCGACGCCGATCCCCGAGCTGCTCTGTGGATCGCTCGCGGCCGCACCGGTCGTACCTTCCCCACGCCGGGGATTCGCCCTCAGAACAAGAGTCGACAACCCGAGGAGACCGCAAATGCAGCGTCCGATCATCACTCTCCTGACCCTTGGCCTCCTTCTTGCCAGTGCCCTGGCAGCAGCGGCCGAGCCGATCGTCATCAAGTTCTCTCACGTCGTCGCCGAGAACACCCCCAAGGGCCAGATGGCCAATAGGTTCAAGGATCTGGTCGCCGAACGCCTGGGCGATCGAGCCACTGTCGAGGTCTATCCGAATTCGCAGTTGTTCGGGGACGACAAGGTGTTGGAAGCGATGCTGCTCGGCGACGTCCAGCTCGCGGCGCCGGCCTTGTCGAAGTTCAGCCGCTATACGGACGTGCTGGCACTCTACGATCTGCCCTTCCTCTTCGAGGACCTGGATGCGGTGGATCGCTTCCAGCAGAGCGAGCAGGGTCGGACCATGCTCGAGTCCATGCGCAAGAGAGGGCTCCTGGGTCTGGGCTATCTGCACAATGGCCTGAAGCAGCTGTCATCCAGCAAGCCGCTGCGGGTACCGGCCGATGCCAGTGGGCTCAAGTTCCGCATCATGTCCTCCGAGGTATTGGAGGCACAGTTCGAGGCGCTCGACGCCGCACCCCTGAAGAAGCCCTTCTCGGAGGTCTTCACCCTCTTGCAGACCAAGGCCATCGATGGTCAGGAGAACACCTGGTCCAACATCTATTCGAAGAAGTTCTATGAGGTCCAGCCTTATATCACCGAGTCCAATCACGGGCTGCTCGACTATATGGTGGTGACCTCTACCGAGTTCTGGATGGACCTGCCGGACGAGGTGCGCGAGACGCTGGCGGTCGCCCTCGAGGAGGCCATTGCCCACGGCAACCAAGTCGCTCGGGACAAGGCGGTCGAAGACAAGGAGAGGATTACCGAGTCCGGGCGCACCCAGATCATCGCGCTCACACCGGATGAACGCCTCCAATGGGTGGAGACCATGAAACCCGTGTGGCAGCAGTTCGAGGATGAGATCGGCGCCGATCTGATCGAAGCGGCCTATGCGGCCAACGGGTCGGATTAGTTCAAGGTGTTCTTGCGCTTCATCGAAAAGGCCGAGGAGGCCATCATCTCGCTGTTGCTGGTGGCGATGACATTGCTGGTGTTCTGGGAGGTGGTCCTGCGCTTCGGCTTCGGGACCGGCGTCACCTGGGGCCAGGAGGCGACCCTCCATCTTTCTGCCTGGTTTGTGCTCTTCGGGGTGTCTTATGGCCTCAAGGTCGGCGCCCACATCGGGGTGGATGCCTTCGTGCGGCTCTTGGCGCCGCTCGGCCGACGGATCATCACCGCTATTGCGGTGACCCTGTCGCTGATCTATTGCGGCCTCTTCGTCTATGGTGGTTGGGTCTATCTGGCCAAGATGAAGATGATCGGTATCGAGCTGGAGGACATCCCGGTCCAAACCTGGATCGCCCACAGCATTCTGTTGGTCGGCATGATGTTGCTGTCGATCCGGTTGCTGGAATTGCTGTGGGCGGTCGCCACCGGGCGGGCGACTGGGTTCCACCGGATCGACGAGGCCGAGGAGAGCCTCCACCTCGCCGATGAGCTGAGACGCGAGGCCGACCGGAGATGACCACCGCCACGCTCTTCATCCTGCTGTTCGGCTGCATGCTGCTCGGCATGCCGATCGCGCTCGCGCTCGGCTTCTCCAGCATCGTCACCATCCTCCTCTTCTCCAACGACTCGCTCGCCTCGATTGCGTTGAAGCTGATCGAGGCCCTCTCCGGCCACTACACGCTGCTCGCGATCCCCTTCTTCATCCTGTCCAGTGCCTTCCTCTCGACTGGAGGCGTGGCCAAGCGGCTGATCCGCTTCGCCATCGGGCTGGTCGGCCATATCCGCGGCGGGCTCGCGATGGCCTCGGTCGTGGCCTGCATGCTGTTCGCCGCGGTCTCAGGCTCTTCGCCCGCAACGGTCGCGGCGATCGGGACCATCGTCATCGCCGGCATGGTCAAGGCGGGCTATCCGAAGCAGTTCGCGGCCGGTGTCATCACCAATGCCGGCACGCTCGGCATCCTGATCCCGCCCTCGATCGTCATGCTGGTCTATGCGGCGGCGACCGAGGTCTCGGCGGCGCGCATGTTCATGGCCGGCTTCCTGCCGGGTCTCATGATGGGACTGCTGCTGATGATCGCGATCTATGTCGTCGCCCGCGTCAGGGATCTACCCTCCCAGCCCTGGCCGGGTCTGGGGGAGGTCGCGCGGGCCGGTTTCAGCGCCTCGGGCGGGATCATGCTGATCGTCATCGTGCTCGGATCCATCTATGGGGGAATCGCGAGCCCGACCGAGGCGGCAGCGGTCTCCGCCGTCTACGCTTTCTTGGTCTCGGTGATCGGTTATCGCGACATGGGGCCGCTCAAGGACCGACCCTGGCGCGAGGCGGGCGAAGGCGTCGGTGCGATGCTCCTGCGCAATGCTTGGCAGGTGTTGCTGGCGCTGCCGCAGAGCCTGGTTCATCCGGAGGTGCGCAAGGTGGTGCTGGACGGGGCCAAGGTCTCGATCATGCTCCTTTTCATCATCGCCAACGCGATGCTCTTTGCCCATGTCCTCACCACCGAGCGCATCCCCCATCAGATCGCCGAGACCATCGTGCACTGGGGGTTGCAGCCCTGGATGTTCCTCGTCGTGGTCAATCTCCTGCTGCTGGCGGCGGGCAACTTCATGGAGCCCTCGGCGATCCTGCTGATCATGGCGCCCATCCTCTTTCCGATCGCGATGCAGCTGGGCATCGACCCCATCCATCTCGGCATCGTCATGGTGGTCAACATGGAGATCGGCATGCTGACGCCCCCGGTCGGTCTGAACCTCTTCGTCACCGCGGGGATCACGGGTGAGCGAATCGGTTGGGTCATCCGGTCGGTCTTGCCCTGGATGTTGCTGATGCTGTTCTTTCTGCTGTTGATCACCTATATCCCCCAGATCTCGCTGTTCTTGCCGGAGTACCTCGATCGTCTCCGGGGCTATTCTTGATCTGACGGTGATCGGGGGCACGGACGGCAAAGGGGTTGGGGCGGGGTCGTCCGCAGCGACGACGATCTCCGGCTGCCTGGTTGGTTCGCGCGTCGCGCCATGGTTGCTTGGCCCTTCAGTCGCCGCCAGGCCTGCATCATAGAGATGCCAGAGTGAAAAAGTTACCCAAGATCAAGACCATCCTCTATGCTACCGACCTCGGGGCCCATATGCGTCCCGTATTTCGCTTTGCGGTCACCCTGGCCGAGCAGCACGGAGCCAAGATCCTGGTGCTCCACGTCTGCGAGCCACTCTCGGGTACCGGCCAAGCGATCGTCGACGCCTATCTATCGGCGAAGAAGCGCGAGGAGATGCAACGCGACGGTATGAGAAAGATCCTGGACCGTATGCGCGAGCGGATCACCGAGTTCTACGAAGAGGAGCTGGGGGAGCACCCGGACGATTCGGACTTGGTGTCCGATATCCTGGTGCATAGCGGTCGTCCGGGCGACGAGATCCCCGTTCTGGCCCAACGCTGCAAGGCGGATGTCATTCTGATGGGCAGTTGCTCCCACGGCCTGTTGGGTCGGGGGCTGTTGGGTTCCACCGCCGTGCGCGTCGTCCAGACCAGCCGCGTCCCGGTGCTGGTGGTGCCGAACTGTCGCGACTGACCGGCACGGCGAGAGGCCCGACCCACATGAACGAGAAACCTCCCTATGAAGAGCGGCGGTCGAGTTGAAACCATGCAACAGGCCCGCGAGCCAAGGTTGTATGAACGATTGATGGCGCTGCCCGAAGGGCTGACCGGCGAGATCCTGGACGGGCAACTGCATACCCAGCCTCGCCCGACTGGATCTCAGGTCCGCACCGAGACGGAGCTGGCGTACGATCTTGTCGGCAGCTACGGACGCGGACGCGGCGGTCCGAGTGGTTGGTGGATACTCGTGGAGCCGGAGATCCACTTCGTGACCGACGAAGAGGTCGCCGTGCCAGACCTTGTAGGATGGCGCAGAGAACGCATGCCGCAGATCCCGCAAGGACGCCGCTTCGAGGTCGTGCCTGACTGGATCTGCGAGGTCGTCTCACCCTCAACCGCAAGCAAGGACCGGGAGATCAAGATGCCGCTCTATGCCCGCTATGGCGTCGCCTTTGCTTGGCTGGTCGATCCGACGCGCCGAACCCTGGAAACCTTCCGGCTCGAAGGTCGGGAATGGCGCCTGCTCGCCGATGCATCCGGAGACGATAGGATCGCGGTCACACCCTTCGACGCCTTGCAGCTCGACTTGAGCAACCTCTGGAGCTGAGACGGAGGAATTCACCAAGGCGTGCATGAACAGCAGGATGTAAGGCGATTGCCGGAAATTCTCATGCCAGGTGGATCGCCTCATACCCGATGTCGAGCCGCCGTGGCTCCGAGCCTCGTCCTGAACCGCGTCTCGCCGATGGTTCGTGGTTGCTGTGCGGCTGGAGTCACTTGAAACGATGCATTTCGCTCTGGACGCGGTTCAGAGGTAGAAGAGCGTCATCAGGACGAAGAAGATGGCCACCGAGAGGATGTCGTTGCCGGTCGTGATGAAGACACCCGTGGCCATGGCCGGATCGATGCCGATACGGTCGAGCAGGATGGGGATGGTCGCGCCGACGCCCACGGCTACCAGGATCACGCTCAAGAGAGCCAAGCCGGCCGCGAATGCCAGCCTCAGGGGGGACTCGAAGCTGGCGAAGTGTGCAACACCCAGCACCAGTAACACCAGAACCGTCGCCGCGATCGCGCCGTTGGCCAGCGCGGCGAGTAACTCTTTGGTCAGGCGCCAGCCCAGATCGGCGAACTTCAGGGTGCCCGTGGAGAGCCCCTGTACGGCGACCGTCGCCGCCTGGATTCCTGCGTTGCCGGCCATCGACATGACGATGGGGATGAAGCTCGCCAGGATGGCCGCCTTCGCGAGCTCGTCCTCGAAGGCACCGACCACGGCGGCCGAGAGCGTGGCACCCGCCAGCCCGATCAAGAGCCAGGGGATCCGGCCGCGCACGATACGGCCGATGGACTCGTCGGGTCTGGAATCCGCCGGGAGGCCGCTCATCAGGTTCAAGTCTTCCTCGGCCTCTTCACGCAGGACCTGGTGCAGCTGCTTCGGGGTGATGCGGCCGATCAACCGGCCCTCGCGATCCACGACCGGCACGACCGAGAGCTCGTAGCGGTCGGCGAGCTTGGCGACCTCCTCTTGGTCGGTGTCCGGCCCGACAGCCAGGAAGTCGGTGTGCATGATGTCACCGACGACCGCGTCCTTGGGTGTCAGTAAGAGGTCGCGCAGACGCAGGTAGCCGACCGGGCGGCGCTCCGTGTCCACGACATTGATTGCATAGAGCTTCTCGATGGCCTGGGCGTTGGCTCGGACCTCGCTCGTGACCTGGCCGACGGTCCAGTCCGGCGGCACGGCGACGAACTTGCGGCTCATGATGCTGGCCGCCGAGCCGAAGACATAGCCGCGCAGCGTCTCGATGGCCTCGCGCTCATGCAACCTGGGCAAGACCTGAGCGGCAACCTCCTCCGGCAGGTCATCGAGCGCGTCGGCGGCCTCCTCGGGCTCGAAGCCGTCGAGCACCTCGATCAGACGCTGCACCGTGGCATCCCGCAGCAGCGCGGCGCGGAAAGAGGGGTTCAGCTCGGCGACCACACGCGCCTGCATCTGGTCCAACCAGCCGACCAGCACCCGCGCTCGCTTCAGCGGCAGGGACACGAGCAGATCCACCAGATGCACCGGCGCCCAGCGGCGCAATGCTTGGGTCACCCGCTTGCGTTTGCCCGCCTTGATCAGCCTCGCCATCTCCTTGACGACGGCGCGGTTGTGCGCGCTGAGCCGATCGCTCACACCCTCCTTGCCCGTGGGCTCCCATACCAGCGGGATCTTGGAGAGGTCGTCATTCATGGTCTAAACCGCGCCCAGCGCGGTATGCGATGTTTCCGGTTTGGATCGGTCTTGGCAAACTCGACGACTGCCGGCGCGAGCGCGGTTTAGGGTCGAGACACCGAGCGGGCTTGCTGTCCTCGGCGCGCAAGAGAGGGCCGGCCGGTCGATCGAGGTCGTCATTCCGCGCTCGCTTCAGGTACGGCAGTCGGAATGGGTTTGCCGCCGAGCATCCCCTTGAGCTTCTCGCGTATCCCTTGCACCAGGTAGTACATGACCGGAATCAAGAGCGTGCCGATGACCGTCGCGGCCAGCATGCCGCCGAAGACGGCCGTGCCGAGCGCCACCCGAGATCCGGCCCCGGCACCGCTGGCGACCACCAGTGGAATGATCCCGAGCAGGAAGGACAAGGCCGTCATCATCACCGCACGGAAGCGCAACCGCCCGGCCTTGACTGCGGCATCATAGATGCTCAGTCCCTCGGTCTCGCGCTGCTCCTTGGCGAACTCGACGATGAGGATGGCGTTCTTCGCCGCCAGCCCAATCAACATGACGAGCCCGATCTGCGTGTAGAGGTTCACGTCCAGACCGCTGACCCCGACGGTGGCGAGTGCACCGAAAACAGCGACCGGGACGGCCAAGAGCACGGCCACCGGAATCGACCAGCTCTCGTACTGGGCGACCAGGAAGAGATAGACGAAGAGCAGGGCGAGACCGAAGATGATCGGTGCCTGGCCGGCGGCCTTGATCTCCTGATAGGACATGCTGGTCCATTCATAGCCGAAGCCGGATGGCAGGGTCTCCGCGGCGGTCTGCTCCATGGCCGCGATCGCTTGGCCGGAGCTGTAACCCGGGGCCGGGCCGCCCGAGATATCGGCGGAGCGGAACAGGTTGTAGCGTGGCACGATTTGGGGGCCGGTCTTGGTCTCGACCTCGGCGAGTGTGGCGACCGGGACCATCTCACCTTCCTGGTTGCGCACGAAGAGGCGCACGATGTCGCTTGGGGTGTTGCGGAAATCGCCCTCGGCCTGGGCCATGACGCGCCAGGTTCGGCCGAACTTGTTGAAATCATTGATATAGACGGATCCGAGCTGGGCCTGGAGGGTCGCGAAGACCTCGGACATGGGGATCTGCAGGGTCTGCACCTTATCGCGGTTGACATCGAGATAGAGCATGGGCACGTCGGCGCGGAAGGTGCTGTAGGCGCTGCCGATGGCGGCTCGCTCGTTGGCGGCGACGATGAAGCCGCGCATGACGGAGGCGAATTCCTGGATGTCGCCGCCGGTGTAGTCCTGCAGCACGAAGGAGAAGCCCCCGGAGCTACCGAGCCCCGGGATGGCCGGGGGCACGAAGGGGATCACATTGGCGTCGGTGGTTCGGGCCGAGATCTGCTCGGCCTGCGCGACGATGGCCCGCAGCTGCAGGCCGGGATCCTTGCGCTCCTCCCAAGGCGCCAGGACCGGGATCATCAATGCGCTGTTGGACCCGAAGGCGCTGTTGAGCAGCGAGTAGCCGGACACCGAGATGACATTGGTCACGCCTGGGATCTCCAGCAGCTCCTGCTCGATGCGGTCGAGGAGGGTCTCGGTGCGGGTCAGTGAGGCAGCATCGGGTAACTGCACCTCGATGAAGAAATAGCCCTGGTCCTCCTCCGGCAGGAAGCCAGAGGGGAGATGGCCGAACATCCAGACGGTGCCGCCGATCAACCCGGCGTAGACGACCACGATGAGGACCGCGCGTCGCACCGTGGTCTTGACGGCCGCCGTGTAGCCCTTGGTCAGCTTGCCGAAGAAGAGGTTGAACCAGTTCAGCCACTTGAGCGGTTCCTGGCCTGGTCGCAGCAGAACCGAGCAGAGCGCCGGGCTGAGCGTGAGTGCGTTGACGGATGAGATCGCGACCGCGACCGAGATGGTCACGGCGAACTGCTGGTAGAGTTGGCCAGTGATACCCGGCATGAAGCCCACTGGCACGAAGACGGCGAGCAGCACCAGCGTCGTCGCGATGATGGCGCCCCCGACCTGGTCCATCGCCTTGGCCGTCGCAGACTTCTGGTCCAGTCCCTCCTCGTCCATGAGCCGTTGCACGTTCTCGACCACGATGATGGCGTCGTCGACCACGATCCCGATCGCCAGGATCAGCGCGAAGAGCACGATGGTGTTCAGCGTGAAGCCGACGGCAGCCAGCGCGGCGAAGGTGCCGATGAGCGACACCGGGATGGCGATGCCGGGGATCAGGGTCGTGCGCCAGTCGCCGAGAAAGATGAAGACCACCAGCACGACCAGACCCACGGCCTGGTAGAGCGTGACCTTGACCTCGGCGATGGAGGCCTCGATGAAGTTGGTGGTGTCGTAGAGGATCGCGTACTCCATGTCCTCCGGGAAGCGCTGGGCCAGATCCTCCAGCGCCGACTTGACCGCGTCGGCCGTTGACAGGGCGTTGGCATCCGGCGTCTGGTAGACGGCGAGCACCACGGAGGGCTTGCCGTCCAGCCGCCCGGCCGCGGAGTAGGCCTGGGCGCCGAGCTCGACCCGGGCGACGTCTCGGATGCGGATCGCCGAGCCGTCCGGCTCCATGCGGATGATGATGTTGGCGAACTCCTCGACCTCGCTGAGCCGCCCCTTGGTCGTGACCGTGTACTGGAATTGCTGATCCGATGGCGCCGGCGGGGCACCGATCTGTCCGGCGGGTACCTGGACATTCTGCTGGGCGACGGCGTCCTGGATGTCGGCGACGCTGACGTTGAGTGCCGTCATCCGATCGGGCTTGAGCCAGAAGCGCATCCCGTAATCCATGACGCCGAGGATCTCGGCCTTGCCGACTCCGTTGACACGCCCGAGTGTATCCTTGACGTTGATGGTGGCGTAGTTGTTCAGATAGAGGGCGTCGAAGGTCTCGTCCGGCGAGGAGATGTTGACGATGAGCAACATGTTGGTGGACTGCTTCTCGGTCTTGACGCCCTGGCGCTGTACCTCTTGCGGCAGGGACGGCATGGCCGTCGACACCCGGTTCTGGACCTTGACCTGCGCCATGTCGGCATCTGTCCCGATCTCGAAGGTAACGGTCAGGTTGTAGCGGCCATCGTTGTCCGACTTGGAGGACATGTAGATCATGCCCTCGACCCCGTTGACCTCCTGCTCGATCGGTGCGGCGACGGTCTGCTCCACCACATCGGCGCTGGCGCCGGCATACTGGGTGGTCACGCTCACGGTCGGTGGCGTAATCTCCGGGAACTGGGCCACCGGCAGGCCCATCAGCGCCAAGAGGCCGGCGAGGGTGATGACGATGGAGATGACGAAGGCGAACTTCGGCCGGGTGATGAAGAACTTGGACAGCGGCATCTGGGTGCTCCGATCGGCGCCTGAGGTCTAGTCGGACGTCTCTGCGTCAACGGCGCCGCCGGTCTCCCCCGGGGCGCCTTCGGGGGTGTTCGTCTGCTCGGCGGACACTGCCCGTGCCTCGGTCCGAGTCCCCTCCTGGGCAGCCGTGGCGGCTGGTTGCTCCGTCTCTGACTGGTCCAGCGACGACCCGCTGGTCGCGTTATCCATCGGGTCGTCCGGAGCCGCTGCCAGCTCTGGTTTCACCTGGATGCCGGGACGGACCTTCTGGATGCCGTAGAGGACGATTCGGTCGGCAGGTGCCAAACCCTCTTTCACGACCAGATTCGGTCCGAAACGCTGGCCCGTCTCGATGCGGCGCGCCTCGACCTTGTCCGCCTCGTCGACGAGCAGCACATAGGTGCCGCCCTGATCCGTCAGCACTGCCGCCTGCGGGATCATGACGGCATCGATCGCCTGCTCGCGCTCGATGACGACCGTGACGAACTGCCCCGGCAGGAGCAGCCGGTCGGGGTTCGGAAACTCGGCGCGGATCAGAACGGTGCCGGTCTTCTCGTCCACCTTGTTGTCGATGAAGTCGAACCGGCCGCGTTGCTGGTACATGCTGCCATCCGGGAGCCGGATCAACGGGACATGGCTGAAGTCCTCCGCGGCGTCGCCACCGCGCTTGGCCTCGACGTCGGCCTTGACCAGCTCCAGGTACCAGGTCTCGGCGATCGAGAAGGCCACCTTGATCGGGTCCATCAGGTTGATGGTGGCCAGCACCCCGGAGTCCGGGCCGATCAGGTTGCCGACGTCATAGGCCGCAACGTCGATCCGCCCCTTGATCGGTGATCGGATCTCGGTGTAGTCCAGGTTGAGCTGGGCCTTCTGAATGCCGGCCTCCGCGGTCTCGACGGCCGCCTCCTGCACCAGGACCTCGGCCTGGGCCTCGTCGACCTTCTGCTGGCTCACGTTCTTGGCCTTGGCCAGCTCGCGGTAACGGGCGAGGTCGACCTGTGCGCGGTTGAGCGAGGCCTCGGCGGCGCCGAGCTCGGCCTGCGCCTGGGCCATGGTGGCCTGGTACTGCTCCGGCTCGATCCTGAACAGCACCTCTTCGACCTCGACCTGGCCGCCCTCCTCGAAGGTGCGCTCCTCGAGGAAGCCAGTCACGCGCGCCCGTAGCGCGACCGTCTCGGCGGCCCGCGTCTTGCCGACGAACTCGAAGAAGGGGTTGACCTTCTGCTTGCTCACCTCGAGCACGCCGACCGCGGGCGGCTCGGCTGGGGTCTCCGCACCTCGATCCGGCACGCAGCCGGAGAGGCCGAGGAGCGCGAGCAGCGGGAATGCGGCACCCGGCGGCACGCGGAGACGGCAGGCGCGGAGGAAGACTGGAAAGGCTGTGCTGGAAGGCAGTGGCATGATGGTCAGCCCCGAGGATTGAAGATGCTGGATCGGCGCTGAGGCGATCGGCGGTAACGACATCGCCCAAGGCCGCCGGCGCAAGGTTAACCCGCCGGCAGACATAGCAGCAAGGCGTGTTCCGAGGGTCGCCGACAGCGCCCCTCCGGGCCGGGGGAGGCATTCTCGCCCGCCGGTGTGCCTGGTCTGGTGCTCCGGCGCCGACCTGAAGGATCATGCTCCTGTGCCACCGGACGAGGATGATGGCATCTCCCTGCCCCTGCGTCCGGATGTTGCGGTAGGCTATCGGCCCAGCGCTGCATCCATCCCTTTGTCGGACGAAGGAGAGGCTCATGTTGGAGCTCGTCGACGGCAGTTTGCATATCGAATCCTTCCTGACGGTGACGCTCGGCATCCTGGTCCTCTTCGTCGGGAAACGTCTCAATGATGCCATCCCCTTTTTGCGGGAGTTCAGCATCCCGGAGCCCGTGACCGGGGGGCTGCTCTTCTCGGTGCTTTTCGGGCTCCTCTATGCCGTCTCGGGTGTCGCCGTCGAGTTCGAGCTCACCGCGCGCGATATCCTCCTGGTCTATTTCTTCACCACGATCGGCATCAACGCGAGCCTCCGGGACCTGCTCTCCGGCGGCAAACCCCTGCTGATCCTGCTCGCTATCACCATCGGCTATATGATCCTGCAGAATCTGACGGGTATCTCGGTCGCAGCGCTCTTCGGTCTCCCGAGTGCGGTCGGTCTGCTGGGTGGCAGCGTCTCACTCATCGGTGGACACGGAACCGCCATCGCCTGGGCGCCGAGGATCGCCGAGGACCATGGCATCGTCAACGCCATGGAGATCGGGATCGCCTGTGCCACCTTCGGACTCATCCTCGCCAGCCTGATGGGGGGGCCCATCGCCAAGCTGCTGATCAAGCGCTATGATCTCAAGCCGGCGGCTCAGGAAGCGCAGGACGTCGGCCTGTCGGTGGAGCAAAGGAAGACCGGCATCGGACACCTGGACTTTCTGGATGCCGTCCTCGCCATCCATGTCAGCATCATTGTCGGTCTCTTTCTCAATGCGGCCATCGAATCGCTCGGTCTTCAGCTCCCGCTCTTCGTCACCTGCCTGTTCGCCGGGATCCTGCTGACCAACCTGGTGCCCACCAGCCTGCCACGCATCACCGGGACCAAATGGCCCAGTCGCCAGCCGGCCATGGCGCTGATCGCCGATATCTCACTCGGGACCTTTCTCGCCATGTCTTTGATGAGCATGCAGTTATGGACCTTGATCGACCTGGCTGGTCCCATCTTCACCATTCTCGGTGCCCAGTTCCTGATCGCCGTGCTGATCAATCTCTTCGTGGTCTTTCCACTCATGGGACGCAGCTACGACGCGGCCGTGGTCTCATCCGGTTTCGGCGGGATCTCGCTGGGATCGACTCCGACGGCCATGGCCAACATGTCCGCGGTGACCCAGCGTTATGGTGCGTCGCACCTGGCCTTCATCATCGTGCCATTGGTTTGCGCCTTCTTCATCGACTTGGTCAACGCGCTGCTGATCCCCTTCTTCCTTGCCAACTTCTGATGTCTCTTTAGGTTCCAAGATGAGCGACCAAAGAATCGACGACGTCGCGGCCTATATGCGCGACTTGGGTCAACGCGCCCGCACGGCCTCCCGCGCGTTGGCGCGGGCCAGCACGGCGGCCAAGAACCGGGCCCTGATCGCGATTGCGGATCGTCTGCACGCCGAACGCGAGTCCATCGCGCAGGCCAACTGGACGGACCTCGAGGCGGGCGCGGCCAAAGGGCTGGACGCGGCCTTGCTCGACCGCCTCGAGCTCACGCCGGGGCGCATCGATGCCATGATCGAGGGGCTAAGACAGATCGCCGCGCTCCCCGATCCGGTCGGGGCGATGACGGACCTCGATTACCGGCCCTCAGGGATCCAGGTCGGCCGGATGCGCGTGCCCTTGGGCGTGGTCGGCATCATCTATGAGTCGCGCCCGAACGTGACCGCCGACGCGGCTGGGCTCTGTCTCAAGTCCGGCAATGCGACGGTGCTGCGCGGTGGCTCGGAGGCCTTCGCCTCGAATCAGGCGATCGCCGTCTGTCTGCAGCGGGGTCTCGCCCAAGCGGGCTTGCCCGCCGATGGCGTGCAGGTCGTGGCCACCACCGATCGCGCTGCGGTGGGCGCCATGATCGCCATGCCGGAGGCCATCGATGTCATCATCCCGCGTGGCGGCAAGGGGCTGATCGAGCGCATCAGTCGAGAGGCTCGAGTCCCTGTGATCAAGCACCTGGATGGCATCTGCCATCTCTACATCGACCGCCATGCCGATCTGGACAAGGCCTTTGCGATCGCGCTCAATGCCAAGACGCAGCGTTACGGTACCTGCAATACCATGGAGACCCTCTTGGTCGAGGCCTCCGTCGCGGCCCTGATCCTGCCGCGGCTTGCCGCCGCCTATGAAGAAGAGGGCGTCGAGCTGCGGGGTTGTCCGCGGACCCGCGAGGTGTTGCCCACGGCGCGAGCTGCTGTCGAGTCGGACTGGGACACCGAATACCTGGCACCCATCCTGTCGATCCGGGTGGTGGATGGACTGGACGAGGCGATGGTGCATATTGCACGGCACGGCTCGGCCCATACGGATGCCATCGTGACCGAGGATTACGGACATGCCCGCCGCTTCCTGCGTGAAGTCGATTCCAGCTCGGTGATGGTCAATGCCTCGACGCGATTCGCCGACGGCTTCGAGTACGGGCTGGGCGCCGAGATCGGCATCAGCACCGACAAGTTCCATGCCCGCGGGCCGGTCGGTCTGGAGGGGCTCACTTCGGTCAAGTTCGTGGTGCTCGGTGACGGCCAGGTTCGGACCTGAGATCGCGAGTTAGGAACGATTCAGAAACAAGTGGTGCAACTTGAGCCGCCCTCGATCACCGGTTCGCCCGATCCGTTGAGTCGGCATCGCGCATCATGCGGCAGCATCACGTGGGAGCGGCGCCCCGCCGCGATCGCGCGCTTTTCGCGGCGAGGCGCCGCTCCCACCAAATCGAGCGGCTGGGGTGCTGTTCCATGGTAAGCTCAGATTAAACATCATGAACGGCTCAGTACCCACCGAAATCTCGAAGCAAGTGTCACAGGCGTGCGATGTCATTGAACGCCATCTGGCATCAACATTACGGGCGATACATTTGTACGGTTCTGCGCTTGATGGTGGCCTGAAGCCATATAGCGATATTGATTTGCTGATTACCGTCGATGCACGACCTGATGAAGCCATCCGGCAGGCTCTGCTGCTTGATTTCCTGACGGTCTCGGCGCCCCCTAGCGAAAGCAAGGCTGTACGGGCGCTCGAGGTGACCCTTGTTGTGCACAAGGAGGTCGTTCCCTGGCGTTATCCGGCCAGGCGAGAACTGCAATTCGGGGAATGGCTACGGAAAGACATTCTTGCAGGTACCTTCGAGCCCGCGATCGTGGATGCTGATCTGGCGATCCTGTTGACGAAAGCAAGGCAACACAATAATGCCTTGAAAGGTCCGCCGGCTGAGGGATTTTTCGAGCCAGTGCCTAAACGCGATCTCCTCAGGGCATTCGCTGAAACGCTGAAACAGTGGGAGTCACCCCCGGACTGGGCAGGTGACGAGCGGAATGTAGTGCTCACCTTAGCTCGCATATGGTACAGCGCCGCAACTGGAAAGATTGCGTCGAAGAACGTCGCCGCTGACTGGGTTATGGAGCGCTTACCCGTCGAACATCAGTCCGTATTGTTTGAAGCTCGGCAGGCCTATATTGCAGGCAACGAGGACTATCTGGCCTCGCACGCCGATCGGATAACAGGATACGTTCTCTTTGTGAAATGCGAGATCATTGGCTTGCTTGATGTAAATACCAAAGATGTCTAACACGCCCATCAAGCCGACGCCATACTGCGCATCGAGCTTCGGTTTGTCCTGAAACGTCGTCATGGCGCAGTATGGCGCCGCTTATGGGTAAAGACCCCAACGCGGCGCCTGTTGGGTTTCGCTCTCGCTCAGCCCAACCGACAACCGGTCGATATCTTGGGTAAATTCTTTCCAGGAGACCGCCTAACCTTCCACGCTGGGCGGATCGAATCGATAGTTCAGTAACTGGATGTCACGCGCGAAGTGGTTGGCGACCATCTCGGCGGTGGCGTCGCTGTAGTAGCTGCGATAGTCGCGCCTGCGATCCTTGGCCTGACGGGCATGGGGTAGGGAAGGCGGCCGGATACCGATTCGTCTACAGGCGGTGACGAAGTCATCTTGCAGCTGCTCGTAGCGACCCAGGAAGTCGACCAGGATCTCGCCCCGCAGGTCGATCAGATAGTCGGTCTGCAGGGTGATGGAGGTATCCAGGTGATACTGGTAGGGCCGCTGCGGGTCCAGCTTCCAGCGTAGGAATTCCTCGAACCTGTCGTGGCCGCCGAGATACTGAGGTCGTTCGCGCCGGATATGGTGAAAGGAGCTCACCTGCAGATCCCATGGGTTGCGTACGAAGGCGAACTTGAACAAGGAGTCGAAGTACTCCTTGGGCAGGAGCTCCTTGGCGGCGATCAGCTTGGCGTGACGCGGTAGCTTGGTGGCGAGCCGGTGGCCGCTCAGGTGGCTGAGACGGTTGCAGAGGAGGATCCCGTAGTACCAGGGATCGCGCCAACGCCCCTTCTCCAGAGCGGCGCGGACGCTGGTGCCGCCGGTCTTGGCGATATGGACGAACAGATAACGATCGCGTGGAGACAGCAACATGGCGTTCGGTGATCGGGCCTTTGGCTCCAGGGCGGGCTTCGGCCGCCCTGGGCCAGTTGGACCTGAGTCAGGATCTCTTTCGCGCTCTGGGATGGGTCGCGTCGTACACCTCTGCCAGGTGCTGGAAATCCAGGTGGGTGTAGATTTGAGTCGTCCCGATATCCGCATGGCCCAGCAGTTCCTGCACGGCGCGCAGGTCACCGGAGGACTCCAGCAGATGGGTTGCGAAACTGTGACGAAGTAGGTGGGGGTGGAGGCGGCGACTGGCGCCTTCCTTCTGCGCCCATCGCGCCAGACGGACCTGTACAGTGCGCGGATGGATGCGCTGGCCGCGACTGCTGACGAAGAGCGCCGGTTCGTCAGGGCGAGCCAGGTTGGCGCGAACGGCGAGCCAGTGTCGCACGGCCTCGCGGGCCTTGGTACCGACAGGGACGCGGCGGGTCTTGGCGCCCTTGCCGACGACGCTCAGCTCGCCATCGTCCATGTCGATATCCCCCAGGTTCACCGCGATCAGCTCGGCGAGGCGCAGGCCCGAGGAGTAGCAGAGCTCGACCATGGCCTTGTCCCGGAGCTCCAGTGGATCGTCGTCGCTCCGATCCAGGAGGCTGCAGAGTTGGTCCGCTTCCAGGGTCGATGGCAGGACGCGCGCGGTCTTGGGCGCACGTACGCCGACCGCCGGATTGGACTTGGTGCGTCCCTCGCGCAGCAGCCAGCGGTAGAGGCTGCGTAGACTCGAGAGCTCACGCTGTAAGGTCTTGCCGGAGGCACCCCGGCGATGGCGCCAGGCGACATAACGACGGACGGTCGGTTCGTCGAGATGTTCGATGGCCGCAGCGCCGCCGTCGGTCAGCCAGGCCTGAATGCGCTCGAGGTCGCGCCGGTAATTGACCAGCGTATGGGCAGCGAGCCGACGCTCTTGTGCGAGGTGATCCAGAAAGGCCTCGATCGCGCTCGGCGGCATCGGCGCGATCACTCGCCTCGCCCCAAAGGCACGACTCTCAGTTTGTGACTGATGATCTCGCCCAGCCGGTCCAGGAGGTCGGTGGCCATGTCGGGATGGAAGCGTTTCGGGTTGGTGCTACCGATGGCGAGGACGCCGGACTGATGATCGGCACGGATCGGCACCAGTGCAGCGGCCTGCACACGGATTTCGTCCTCGCCGAACAGGACGCGGCCCTTCTCGGGGTCCAATGGTCCGCAGAGCGCGTGTTTGCGATCCAGGAAGCCGTGGAAGGCCGCGGTCAGCGGGTCCGTTTCCCCTTCCTCGGGCACCGTCATTGCGAACAGCTTGAGCGTGACCGCATCGGCATTGAATTCCCTGACCAGGGCCTCTCTCAGCAGGCTGCGGAGATGCTCTGGGTCCTGGACCGAGATCAACTTCAGGACCAGATCATGCACACGTGCCGAAAGTGCCTCGTACTCGCGGGCACGCGAGATCAGATGAGTGAGACGATGACGCTCGGTGTCGAGCTGCTTGCGAAGAAGGCGGACCTGGTACTCGATCAGTGAGACGGCCCCGCCGGTCGGATGCGGGATCTGCAAGGTGGCCAGCACATCCGGGTGCTGTTCGAAGAAATTCGGGTGTCGGCGGAGATAGTCCGCGACGGTCGTCTCGAGGTCCGAGTGTTCGGGTGCGGACTGCTCGGCCTGATCCTCGCTCACGATTGCCCCCTCATGGTCTCGATCTCACCCAGGAACACGGGCTCGGCTGGACCCGTCATCCAGACGGGCTGGGAAGGCCCACGCCACTCTATCACAAGATTCCCCCCAGGTAGGCCGACCTGGACGCGTCGTCCGAGCAATCCGCGCAATTGGCCGCTGACGGCCGCGGCGCATGCACCTGTCCCGCAGGCCAGGGTCTCGCCGACGCCTCGCTCGTAGACCCTCAATCGAATCCGATCGGGCGCCAGGACCTGCATGAAACCCGCGTTGACCCGCTGAGGAAAGCGCGGATGAGACTCGATCAGGGGGCCGAGGTGCGCGACTGGCGCCGTCTCGATGTCCTCGACCAAGAGCACCGCGTGTGGGTTTCCCATGGATAGCACGCCGAGGGTCAGCGTGCGCTCGGCCACTTCCAAGGGATAGGTCGGGGCCGAGCGGTCGGCCAGGAAGGGAATCTTGGCGGGTGTCAGCTCGGGTGCGCCCATGTCGACCCGGACCTGTCCGTCCGGTTCCAGATGGAGACGGATGGGTCCGGCGAGGGTCCCAAGTGAGACTTCTTCCTTGCCGCTCAAGCCTTGGTCGCGGATGAAGCGCGCGCAACAGCGGGCGCCGTTCCCGCATTGTTCGACCTCGGAACCGTCGGCGTTGAAGATTCGGTAGTGGAAGTCGGTCCCGGGCAGCCGCGGCGGCTCCACCAGAAGGACCTGATCGCAACCGATGCCGAATCGGCGGTCGGCGAGCCGGCGCACCTGCGCGGTGTCCAGGTCGACCTGCTGGCGCACTGCATCCAAGACGACGAAGTCGTTGCCGAGACCCTGCATCTTGGTGAAACGCAACCTCATGGGCGTCTCCGGTGGGGGGGGAGGAGGTGCCGAGTCGCTCACCAGCCCATGCTCGACTCTGTCGGCCTCTCCCGGGTCAGGGCAAATGCCCCCAGACCGCCAGGTGTCGGTTGCTGACGGCCTCGACCTCGAGTGTCTCCAGCCCCGCTGCGGCCAGTTGGGCGACGACCTCCTGGGGCTCGAAGGCCGCGTAAAGCGAGTTGCGGAAGTCGTCGCGCAGCACCTCGGGCGCCCCATCGGTATAGGTGGCCACCAGTGCCTCGACCCAACCCGTGGAGGCCGGGCGCATCAGATCCATGATCAGCACAGGTGCACCTGGTTTGGCCGTTTGCCGCAGCGTGCGCCAGAGCACCTGCGGGTCGTGCAGATGGTGGAGCAGGCTGTTGGACAGGATCAGGTCGTAGTGGCCGTCGGGGAGTTGCGCCGAGGGGATCTGATCACGGATCAGCCGGCAGCGGGCGGCGACTCCGGGTGAGCGCTCGAGGGCGGACCGAGCGAGGTCGAGCATCGCCTGGGACCCGTCCAGGGCATCGCAGCTTGCTCGGGGATAGGCGCGCAGGAAGCGCATCGTGATGTCCGCCGGTCCGCAGCCCAGATCGAGGGCACACGCGCCCTCGAGCGATCCGGGGTTCAGTCGCCGGAGCAGATCCAGAAAGAGCTGGTTGGATTCCGAGAAATCGGCCTCGGCATAGGCGATGGCCTGCTCGGTCGTGTCCATCAACTCGGGTTCGAGGCGGCGTCTCATGGCAGGAGGCGCTCCCCGGCGAAGAGGCTGGTGATCCTTTCCCGTTCCCGGACCAGGTGTGCACGGCGACCGTCGACCATCACCTCGGCCGCCCGCGGGCGGCTGTTGTAATTGGAGCTCATGGTGAATCCGTAGGCCCCGCTGCTGCGCACCGCAAGCAGGTCGCCCTCCGTGAGCGACAGCATGCGGTTCTTGCCGAGAAAATCGCCCGTCTCGCAGACCGGACCGACGAGATCGTAGCGGGCGGGCTCGGCCTCGCTCGTGCCCGACACGGGCACGATCTCCTGATCCGCCTGATAGAGGGCTGGACGCAGCAGGTCGTTCATGGCGGCATCCAGGACGGCGAAGCGCCGGTGATCGTTGCGTTTGAGATACTCGACCCGCGTCAGCAGGACGCCCGCGTTGCCGGCGATCGCCCGTCCCGGCTCCAGGATGATCTCATAGGGGTGATCAGACAGCTGGTAACTGAGAGCGGCTGCATAGGCCGCGGGCTCCGGCGGCTGTTCCTCGCGGTACCGGATGCCCAGCCCACCGCCGAGGTCGAGATGCTCGACGGAGATGCCCGACTCGCGCAGCCGGTCCGCGAGGGCCAGCACCCGGCGGAGGGCGTCGATGAAGGGGGCGAGATCGGTCAATTGCGAGCCGATGTGACAATCGATGCCGGTGATCCGGAGGTTCGGTCGCTCGGCCGCGCGGGCGTAGACGGCCTCGGCTGACTGGATGTCGATGCCGAACTTGTTCTCCTTGAGCCCAGTGGCGATATAGGGGTGGGTTTGGGCATCGACGTCGGGGTTGACGCGCAGCGACACCGGGGCCTGTCGGCCGAGCTCGGCCGCGATGCGATCGATACGGATCAGCTCGGACTCCGACTCCACATTGAAGCAGCGGATACCCACCTCCAGCGCACGCCGGATCTCGTCCGCCCGCTTGCCGACACCCGAGAAGATGACCTTGGCGGGGTCACCGCCTGCCGCCAGCACGCGCTCCAGTTCACCCACCGAGACGATATCGAAGCCCGAACCCAGCCGGGCCAAGACGTCGAGCACCGCCAGATTGGCATTGGCCTTGACGGCGAAGCAGATGAGGTGGGGGTGATCGCGAAAGGCGCGGTCGAAGGCCCGCCAGTGACGCTCCAGCGTGGCCCGCGAGTAGACGAAACAAGGGGTACCGAAGCGCTCGGCGACCTCGGTCAGCGGCACCTCCTCAGCATGAAGAATGCCATCACGTTCGTTGAAATGATCCATTCGGGGTCGGTCTGGATGGGGGCTAGGGCAGGTTGGAGGGCGATTCAGGCGCCCTTGTCTCCGGTGGGATGACCGGGACATCTGCCGCGCGGGCGTCTTCCGGGGCGGCCTCGTCTGCCGGAAGATAGAGTGGACCCTTCTGTCCGCAGGCACCCAGCAGGCTGAGCGTCCCGAGCGCCAGGACGACGAGGATGAAGAGCGTGCGGGCCCAGCAAAGCATGGTGCGCCTCCTGCGGAATCGGGTTGCCGAGGCAAGCAAGTATACATGGCCCGCCTCGGGTTGCGTTTTGACTTGGGTGCAACCTGCCGAGCGCGTCCGCATCAAGCGGCGATCCGCTGGTGTGAGTCTGCATTAGCGGTAGCTGGCCCATAGAGTTGACGCAGATCGTCACGGATACGAAAGGCGATGAAGTCGTCCCAGAGGCCGCTGAAGGTGGTGGCCTCTCGGCGCAGGCGCGCGATGACGGCGCCGACCTGGCCGTTGATGATGCGCTCGAGGTCGCCCTTCGCCGCCGCCTGAGCGGCCTGTGGCTGACTCGGATGCAGCAGCTTCGCGGCGTCCCAGACGTAACCGCAGGCATGCAGCAGATCGAGGATCTCAGTGACCTGCTCACCCGGGATGTGCGTGCCGACCGCCTCCCAGAAGGAGGTCTGCCCGTCGATGAGGACCACGGTACGGTGGCTCTGGTCGGGATCGTGCTGGGCATTCTGGTGCGTGATCCAGGTGCAGATCTCCTCGTTCTGAGGGGCGGTGGTGTCGGCCTCATTGCGCTTGAGGCACGCGCGTACGTGCTTGTCCAATGGCTGAGGACGCGATCGGCTCGGTGCTGCACTCGACTCGGCAAAGAGGGCCTCAAGCACTGCGCTGGCGCGCGCGTGCGCCTCGATCCCATCGACTGCGCCGAGGATCGCCATCTTCTTCTTGCCCGTCTCCCCGCCAGTCTCGCTCGGGCGCATGGAGACCCCTTTGCCATCGACGCTATTAACCGGAATCGTCTGCGCGGGCAGCACCGCGGGCGCTGGGAGCTGCTCCCAAAACGCCTCAGCGTGTGTCCTCAGACGCGCTTGATCCCGTTCGAGCGTCTGCACCGATTGCGGCAGATCCGGGAGGTGCTCCAAGAACTGCTCGGCTTGGGCAGAGGGCATCGCCCGCATCAGCCGCGCGTTGCAGTCTTGCAGCCGATAGGAGGTGCACGGCTCGGGCAACGGCAACCGTGCCTCCAAAGGAATCGACTCAAGCCGTTGCGGCGGCGGGCGTCCCAAGGTCACTACGACCCCGTCGACAACGTCGGCTTCCTCACCCTCGGCACCTCGCGCGGGACCAGCGCCTTCGTCTGCGATGCCATCGCCCTGGCCTGGGAACGGCTGTTTCGCGCCCGCTATCCGACGGTCACGGAGCTGTTCCTGACCTTCGATGC
>JANQGF010000213.1 GCA_028277465.1 Chromatiaceae bacterium | reverse complement strand
ATTCAGAAACAACCTACACACCGTAGGTTGGGCAAAGCGGAGCGTGCCCAACAAGGGCGGCTCAAGTTGCACCACTTGTTTCTGAATCGTTCCTAAGCTGGCCCCTGGATGATGCGCTTCATGTCCCGGACCGCCTGGTCCAGACCGCAGAAGATCGACCGTGCGATGATGGAGTGACCGATATTGAGCTCGCTCACTCCGGGAATGGCCGCGACCGCCTTGACATTGTGATAGTCGAGCCCATGCCCGGCGTTGACCTGCAGCCCGAGCGCAAGACCCAGCTCGACGGCCCGGCGAATCCGCTCCAAGGCGTCTGACCGCTCGCCTGGGGTTCGCGCCTCGGCATAATGCCCGGTGTGGATCTCGACCACAGGCGCCCCAACGGCGCGAGCCGCCTCCAGCTGCTCGGGCTCCGCATCGATGAAGAGCGAGACCCTCACCCCGGCCTCGGCCAAGCGGGCGCAGAAGTCCGCCAGGTCGCTCTGGTTACCGGCCACGTCCAGACCGCCCTCCGTGGTCAGCTCCTCACGCCGCTCCGGCACCAGACAAGCATCGGCAGGCCGCAGACGGCAGGCGATCGCACCCATCTCCGCCGTCGCCGCCATCTCCAGGTTCATGCGGGTCTGCAGGATGGCGCGGAGCAGTTCCACGTCCCGGTCTTGAATATGACGGCGGTCCTCACGCAAATGGAGGGTAATGGCGTCCGCCCCGGCCTGCTCGGCCACCAGGGCGGCCTGAATCGGCTCGGGGTAAGGGGTCCCTCGCGCCTGCCGGATGGTGGCCACATGGTCGATATTGACGCCCAGGAGGACCTCATCGGTTCTCTGCTGGACACCGCGAACTGGTTCTGGCATGGCTTCGCTACCCTTTCATGCTGGTTGAATCGATTCGGGAGGCAGGGCCGGGCCCATTTCTTCGCTGCTCCTGGGGATCCCGACTGTCGGTCCCAATCCGTGAGCCGTACCAGCGCCGATAGAGCTCGCGGCTCTCGAGCGCACCTTCCCCGAGATAGGGCGCGAGCACCTGGCGCAGCAACCGGCGCGCCTCACGCGCTTGGGCTGGCCCCAACGGGGTCCCCTGCACCAGGGCCAAGAGGGTCGCACCCGACACGACTTGGCCGCTTTGACTCCCGCTCGCCCGGCGCACGCCTCGCTCGGCCTCGAAGAGGTAGAATCCATCCGGCCGCACAGGTTCCCGACCCTCCGCCTCCCGATCCAGTGTGACCGCGTATCCGAGCTCCTCGAGCAACCGCAGCTCGAACTGACGCAACCAGGTCTCGAGCTCGGCAGGCTCGCCCAACCGTCTCAGGGTATCCTGATAGAAGGCGAAGAGCCGATCGTGCGGGTCGTTGCGGCCGAGCAGGCGGAGCAAGAGCTCGTTGACATAGAAGCCGCAGAGGAGCGGGCGCCCCTGAAGCGGCAGGGGTTGGCCAGCACCCTCGATCCGGGTCAGGGTGCGGACCTCGCCGCGTCCGACCGCAGCGAGCCAAAGTGGTTGAAAGGGTTGGAGCAAGGCACCAGCCGGGTTACGGGGCCGGCGCGCGCCCTTGGCCAGCGCCGGGAAACGACCCTCCCCACAACCGAACACCTCCAGCAGCAGGCTGGTATTCCCATAGTCACGCCGGTGCAGCACGAACGCGTGAAACAATCCGACCGCCGCGCTCATGACAATCAGCGGGCTCAGCCGTCACCATAGCCGAGCGCGGAGAGGGCGGTCTCGTCACTCGACCAACGCTTCTTGACCTTGACCCAGACCTCCAGGTGAACGGGGCAACCGAACAGCTTCTGCATCTCCTCACGCGCCTGGCTGGCCGCCGCCTTGAGCGCCTCGCCCTGCTTGCCGATGACGATCGCCTTCTGGCTCGGGCGCTCCACCCAGACGAGCGCATGGATCCGGTAGCGGCCACCCAGGTCTTCGAAGCGTTCGATCTCGACCGTGGTCCGGTAGGGCAACTCCTCGCCATAACGCTGCGTCAACTGTTCGCGCACCAATTCGGCGGCGAAAAAGCGCTCGGACCGATTGGTGATCTGGTCCTCCGGGAACAAGGGTTCGGACACCGGCAGGGCGGCGACGACTGCTCGTTCCAGGGCCTCGACCTGGTTACCCTTGGTCGCGGAGACCGGGATCAGCGCACGAAAGTCGTGGTAACCGCTCAAGGCCTGTAGAAAGGGAAGCAACGTCTCCTTCTCCGCGACCCGATCCACCTTGTTGACGACCGCGATCACGGGTGCACCGGCCTGGACAACCGCCTCCAGTGCCGTGGCGTCTTCCTGAGTCCAGCGCAGTGCCTCGACGACCAAGAGCACCAGATGCGTGTCGGCGAGTGCGGACCGGGCGGCCCGATTCAGATAGCGGTTGAGCGCGCTGCCGCCACGCCGATGGATCCCGGGGGTATCGACGAACAGGATCTGACCATCCGAACGGGTCTTGATGCCCAGGATGGCGTGCCGCGTGGTCTGGGCCTTGTGCGAGGTAATGGCGAGCTTCTGACCAAGCATGCGGTTCAGCAGGGTGGACTTGCCCACATTGGGCCGCCCGACGATGGCAACATAACCGCAACGTCCGCCAGCGGAGTCAGACATCTTCGATGCGCTCCAACATCGCCTGCGCGGCCGCCTGCTCCGCACGCCGGCGGCTACTGCCTTCTCCCTGTGTCCGGACATCGGCGTCGGGCAAGAGACAGCTCACAGTGAAGGTCTGGGCATGCTGGTCGCCGCCGATGTCGAGCACCAGGTATTCCGGGAGAGGGCGCTTGCGTGACTGCAGCCACTCTTGGAGCCGCGTCTTGGGGTCCTTGGCGGCCTGAATCGCGATGGTCTGTTCGAGCCGGGGTGCAAAGAGTCGCAGCACCAGGGTGCGGGTCGCCGCGAAACCCGCGTCCAAGAAGACGGCACCGAGGACGGCCTCCAGCGCGTCGGCCAGGATGGAGTCTCGTCCCTGACCGCCGGTGCGCAATTCGCCTGCGCCCAGTCTCAGGTAGTCACCCAACTGCATGCCGCGCGCCAACTCGGCGAGCGATTCGCGGTTGACCAGGGAGGCACGCATCCGACTCAGCGCGCCTTCATCCGCCTGCGGAAAACGCTCCAGGAGCACCTCGGCCATCAAGAAACCGATGAGTGCGTCGCCGAGAAACTCCAGACGCTCGTTATTGAGGGGCCCGGCACTGCGGTGGGTCAGCGCCCGTTCCAGCAGTTCCTCCCGCTCGAAGCCGTGTCCCAAGACGCGCGCGAGGCGCCGCGGGTCCGCGTTCACTGGGTCTCGACTTCCACCTGATGGTCGAACATCAGCACGACATCGACATTGAAGAAGAGATGCCGGCGATCCTCGTACTCGATCGCAACGTCGAACCGACGATCGCCGATCTTTTCGATCGCGAAGTCCCGGAGCCGAACCTGGGTCACGTTATTGATATCCATCCGCCGCTCGAGCGAGCCAAGGACGCCCCTTGTCCCGCCACGAATCGGCTCGTCTTGATCGGCCACCTCACCCATGATGGTACGGACCGTCCAATAGTTCATGAAGGCCGGGCCCAGCTTGAGCAGGAGCGTCACGACAAAGGACACCAAGGCCACGACGAAGATCAGGTTGATCAAGCCCATTCCACCTTGACGCGAGCCGACGGTCGACATCCTGGACATTCTCGATTCTCCGGTTATTCGATCACATCGCCCAAACGCGACCACGCGACGGGGAAGCCATTGCGCTGCCCATCCCAATGCATCCAGATCGCAAAGGCCTTACCCACCAGATTCTCCTCCGGAACGAAGCCCCAGCAGCGACTGTCGTTGCTATTGTCCCGATTGTCGCCCATGACGAAGTAGTGACCGGGCGGCACCTTGATCGGGCCGTAGGCCAGGACCTGACACCCGAGCGGCAGATTGGGTGCACGGGGGCGCATGAGGATCCGGTGCTCGACACCCTGCAGGCTCTCCAACGCCTCGCGCGCCCCGGTCATCTCGCGCCCCGAGCCGACGCCGCTATAGGACCCGATCGAGAGCTGAGCCATCGGCTCGCCGTTGACGTAGAGCCTCTTGCCCCGGTAATGGATCTCATCGCCCGGAAGACCCACGACACGCTTGATATAGTCCGTCCTGGGATCCCGCGGAAACCTGAACACCACGACGTCGCCATGCTGGGGCTCGCCGATCGCGAGAAACTTGCTGTTCAGGACCGGAAACCGCAGACCGTAAGCGTACTTGTTGACCAGAATGAAGTCCCCCGTCAAAAGGGTCGGCATCATCGAATTCGACGGGATGCGGAAAGGCTCGACCAGGAAGGAACGTAAGACCAGTACTGCGAAGATGACAGGAAAAAAAGAACGTGCATACTCGACCAGAACGGGTTCCTTGTAGGCGGGCCTGTCTCCCTCACCCAAGACTCCGCCGGCAACGGTCGGCTCAGCCAAACGGCGGCGTCGCGGCGCAAATACCAGCGCGTCGACCAGCCAGATACCGCCAGTCAGGGCGGACGCCAGCACCAGAAAGGCGGGAAAATCGAAGTTCATAATTCCAGACGACTTGAATACCCAAACGTCAATTATCCTTCCCGACCTTTAACACGGCAAGGAATGCCTCTTGCGGAATGTCCACCTTGCCGACCTGCTTCATGCGACGCTTGCCCGCCTTCTGTTTCTCCAGCAGCTTGCGCTTGCGCGTCACGTCACCGCCGTAGCACTTGGCGGTCACATTCTTGCGCAACGGCTTGACCGTGGTCCGGGCGATGATTCGGGTACCGATGGCGGCCTGAATCGCGACCTCGAACATCTGTCGGGGGATGAGCTCCTTCATCCGCTCGCTCACCTCGCGCCCGCGCGTCTGAGCGACCGACCGGTGAACGATCGAGGAGAGCGAGTCCACTCTCTCCCCATTGATGAGTATGTCCAACTTGACGAGATCAGCGGCCTGAAAGCGCTTGAGTTCGTACTCGAACGAGGCGAACCCGCGACTGCACGACTTGAGCCGGTCGAAGAAGTCGAGCACCACCTCGCTCAAAGGCAGCTCGTAGGCGAGCTGAACCTGCCCCCCCAGATACTGGAGCTGTTTCTGCAAGCCACGCTTTTCGACACAGAGGTTGATGACCGCACCAAGATAGTCTTGCGGCACCAGGATATGGGCCTCGATGATGGGTTCGCGCACCTCGGCCATCTTTGCCGAGTCGGGCAGATCCGCAGGATTGTCGATCCGAACGAGATCACCATCGGTTCTCAGCACCTCATAGACCACGGTCGGGGCCGTGGTGATGAGGTCGAGATCGTACTCCCGTTCCAGACGCTCCTGGATGATCTCCATGTGGAGCATCCCGAGAAAACCGCAACGAAAGCCGAACCCCAGGGCCTGCGAGACCTCAGGCTCATAGTAGAGCGCAGCATCATTGAGCCTCAGCTTACCGAGCGCCTCGCGCAGATCCTCATAGTCGTCGGAGACCACCGTATAGAGTCCCGCAAACACCCTTGGTCGCATCTCCTTGAAGCCGGGGAGCTTCGGGGCGGGTCGATCCGGCCGGGTCAGGGTATCCCCGACCGGGGCGCCGTCGATCTCCTTGATACCGGCGATCAGGTAGCCGACCTCGCCGGCCCCCAAACGCTCCCGTTCGGTCTTCTTCGGGGTGAAGACGCCGACGCCGTCGACTTGATGGATACGGCCCGTCGACATGATCAGAACCTTGTCGCGGCGTCGGATCTCACCGTTCACCACACGCACCAGCGAGACCACGCCCACATAGGGGTCGAACCAGGAATCGATGATCAGGGCCTGGAGCGCCCCCTGAAGGTCGCCGCTCGGCGCTGGGATACGCTCCACCAGGGCCTCCAGGAGGTCCCCGATACCCTCTCCCGTCTTGGCACTGACGCGCAAGGCGTCTCGGGCCTCCAGGCCGATGATCTCCTCGATTTCGGTGATGACCCGCTCCGGCTCGGCCGAGGGCAGATCGATCTTGTTCAAGACCGGCAGCACCTCCAGCCCCTGCTCGATGGCGGTGTAGCAGTTGGCCACGCTCTGGGCCTCGACGCCCTGGGCGGCATCCACCACCAGCAGCGCGCCCTCGCAGGCCGCGAGCGACCGAGAGACCTCGTAGGAGAAGTCCACGTGGCCCGGTGTATCGATGAAATTCAACTGATAGGTCTCGCCGTTGCGGGCCTGATACTCGAGCGTCACACTCTGGGCCTTGATCGTGATCCCGCGTTCACGCTCCAGCTCCATGGAGTCCAGCACCTGACTAGACATCTCACGGTCGCTGAGTGCACCACTGATCTGGATGAAACGATCTGCGAGAGTCGACTTTCCGTGATCGATATGGGCGATGATCGAGAAGTTGCGGAGATGACTAAGGTCGGTCATGGATCGTCTGGGCGAGCGAGGAAGGTTGGATGGGCCGCGGCAGGAGGCGATCGCAGCCGGGCAGAGCGTCAGCGGCCCGACCGAACCCTGCACTTGGCCGGGATCGGCCGGCACATCAGAGAACAGCTGCGGGATCGCGGGCCCCTGAGGCCCGCAATATAGCAGACGGGGGACGGGGAGATGCGGCGCACCTGCGGCCCCAGTCAGGGCAAATCGGCGAGACGCGGTTCAGGTCCTCGGGATCTGAATGGCATAGAACATGCGGCTGTCGCCCCGTTGGACCAGGACCGCCACCGGACGGCCGGGGTCGACGCCTTCGAGGGCCTGATTGAAACCAGCGACACTCGACACCGTCCGGTTGCCGAACATGAGGATCAGATCGCCGGCCCGCAGCCCGGCCTCGTCGGCCGGTCCCGCGTCGACGCTCTCCACCAGCACGCCGCCCGCCTCCACCCCCATGAGCTTACGTTGCTCGTCGGTCAGATCGCGCACGACCAGCCCGATGCGATTCGCCGCCGCTTGGTCCGGCCGGCTCGGAACGCCCGCGAGCTGATCGTCGTCTGGGAGCTCCTCGATCCGGACGGTGAGATCCAACTTCTTGCCGTCGCGAAGCACCTGCAGGCTCGACTTGGCACCGACCGCCGTCGCACCCACCAGAGGCGGAAGGGCACTGGAGGTCAAGACGTCACGCCCATTGAACCGCAGGATGACGTCGCCGGCACGCAGACCGGCGGCCGCAGCCGGGCTGTCGGGCAAGACCTGCGCGACCAGCGCGCCGCGCGGCTGACTCATCCCGAAGGTCTCGGCCAACTCGCGGGTCACATCCTGGATCAGCACACCAAGCCATCCGCGCGTCACGCGCCCCTTGGTCTTGAGCTGATTGACCACGTCCATCGCCACGTCGATCGGAATCGCGAAAGACAGCCCCATGAAACCACCGGTCCGGCTGTAGATCTGGCTGTTTACGCCGATCACCTCACCGGCCAGATTGAAGAGCGGGCCACCCGAATTGCCCGGATTGATCGCGACATCCGTCTGGATGAAGGGAACATAGTTCTCGCTCGGCAGGCTGCGCCCCTTGGCGCTGACGATCCCTGCGGTGGCCGAGGACTCGAACCCGAACGGCGAGCCGATCGCCAGCACCCATTCCCCGACCTGCAGATCCTGCGACGATCCGATCTCAACCACCGGGAGACCCTCCCCGTCCACCTTCAAGAGTGCGATGTCGCTTCGCTTGTCGGTACCCACCAGCGTCGCGACGAACTCGCGGCGATCGCTGGTCCTCACGATGATCTCATCGGCGCCCTCCACGACATGCGAGTTGGTCAGCACATAGCCGTCCGGCGAAACGAAGAATCCCGAACCGAGGGAACGCGACTGCAACGCATCGTCCGGAATCTCGCCTTGTTCGCCGAAGAAATGGCGGAAGAAATCCTGGAGGGGGCTACCTTCCGGGAGATCGGGGATACTGAAGCCGCCGGGATGCTGAACGCTGGACGCCGACTGCTTGGTACTGATATTGACGACCGAAGGCCCATTCTGCGACACCAGATCGGTGAAATCGGGGAGATCGCGGCCCACCGCCATCCCGGGGGCAAGCGCACAGCAGAGCAGCGCGGTCAGGGCGAGCGACATGGTTGGTGAGTGACGCATGGGTGCTCCGAAGTTCAGGTCGAATTGCTTTCGAGTCGGCGCAAGACCACCGGTTGTCGCCCCGGATCGAGCGCCGCCGCTTCACTGTAGCCCCGTAACCACACGATTGCCAGTGTAAACCCCAGACCGGCCCCGAACAGGCTCGCCACATCGGCAAAGGGGTCACCCAGGGCCTCGCCGAGCAGGGCACCGGCGATCAAGGCCAGGATGGGACCCAAATAGGCCGCGCTCGCAGCGGCCAACAAGCCCTCCTCCGAGATCCCGATCAGGACGCGGTCGCCCACCCGAGCGTGCGCCTGGTTGAGTGCCCGAAACTGGACCGGTCGCCGTCCCAACAGTCGCCCGAGGAGCGCAGTGCCGCAGGCACCTTGGACCGCACAAAGGCCGCAGAGGCCACGGCGCTGCGTCTGCACCTCCGCGAAACGACCGCTGATGGCCAATACCCTTCCCTGCTCCTCGATCATGCCGCTGAGCCGCTCGCGCTCAATCGCTGCTCGGGTCCGGCGCCAGACGGGCCCCCGCCACCGCAGCCTCGACGGTCGCCGCGGGTACCTCCCCGATCGCAGTCATCTGGTGGCCGTCTACCTTTCGCCCAGCGGCGTGCACGGCCCCGATATTGGTCACACCATTCAAGCCATCTTGTTCGCCGTCCTCGACATAGATCGAGTAGGCGGAAAGCCGGTCAGTGAAGAGGAAATGCTCCAGTACCGAGCCGTCGGGCTGTTGCCGCTCTTGATGCATCACTAATCGGAAGCCCACCGGAGGCTTCTCGAAACGCCATCGGCTCGAGGACTCGGTGACGGGCGCGCTGCGCACCGGCCGCCCGACCCCGTCTGGCACGTCCGGCACCACACCGTCGGATGGCTGGAAACGAATGGAGGTAAACATCAACTGTTCTAAGGGTTCCTCGTTCAGGTCGATCAGGTCGGACTTCAGGGGCAGGGCCGTCTCCTGATCGAGATAGAAGCGGTAACCATACCTGAGCCGATCCCGCGGGATGATGCCGACCACGTCGGAATCGCGACCCGCAATGCGGGCCACCCCCAGCATCTCCACCCGATAGTGTTCGCCGAGGACGCTGGGATCGATCCCCTCCGTGCCCAGGATTTGACGACCACCCCCACGTTCGACCAAGATCGGATGGCCGTCGGGAAGCACGCACATGACGCGATCGCGCTCACGCGCAACCGCCCGCACCGGACCACTCAGGGCAACCAGCCGCTCCTGCACCCGCCCTTGCTCGACCCGATGCAAGAGGTTGAGCGTCTCCAGCCGATTTTCGTGCAGATAGACGAGTGTTCCCTCGTAATTCAGCGAACGGAGCGCCTCCGACATCCGTTCGAGAAGGGCGCCGACCGGCTCCGCCCCCCCCCGGGGCGCACTGGATTGCTCCGGCTCGCCCCCCCAGACCAGACTGAGCTGAATCAGCCCGAGCAGACAAAGAGCCACGCCCAACCCAGGGGTCGCCCAGACACTAGCGGGGGACTTCATAGCCGACGAGTGTCGCATACGGCAGCATTCCTTTGGCCCCGGTCGCGGGCGCCGTCTCTTGGTGCGTTACCAGAAAGCGGTCGAGCTTACTGGCAAGATCGGGCCGATCCAAGTGCCAGCGCCCCCCGACGTCGGGCCGCGACTCGCGGCTGGCCCACTGAGACGCCGTGGCGACGGAACTCGTGCCCGACGCCGGCCTCTCCAACAGCCCAGGGGCCATCAAGATCGCCACCAATGCCACGCTCGCCGCGAGCGCGATCCCTGCGATCGACGGGAGCGCGAGACCCTTCCGGGAATCCCGTCGGAGCGGCAGGATCCGCGCCGGCCGATTCGCAAGCGATCGGCCCACCCGGTCGGCGATGGTCCGAAAGGCAGGATCGGACCGCTCGCCACGGATGGCGTGACCGATCAGATGATACCGCTCCCAGGTCGCACGCAGGGTCGGGTCTCTTCCCACTGCGGCGAGCAACCGCGAGGTGCTCGCCGGGTCGAGCTCACCATCCTGTAACTCCGAGAGTCGTCTCCTTTGCTCCTCGGTCAATCCTGGCTCATCGGTCATTTGTTCACGCCCGAGCTAACTCTGATCGATTGTCGAAACGGGGTCGAGCCATGCCTCTGGCGCAACCAGCACCACCGCAAAACCCCTCCCCGCCGTGCGCGGTCACTCCGCGGCGGCAACGATCGCGCAGGACTCCAACCCTCAGGCCCGCAGCAGAGGCCGCAACCGCTTATCGATGGCCTCCCGCGCCCGAAAGATGCGCGACCTGACGGTTCCGATCGGACAATCCATGGCCGTAGCGATCTCGTCATAGCTCATCCCTTCGAACTCGCGCAGCAGGATCGCCGTACGCAGGTCGTCAGGCAAGTCCTCCAGCGCCCGCTGAATGGTCTGCGCAATCTCGTCACTCAACAGGAGACGCTCTGGTGTCGCCGACTCCTGCAAACGCCCTCCCATGTCCATCTGCTCTGCCAGCTCGGCCTCCACATCATCACCCGGAGGGCGACGTCCTTGAGCCACCAGATGGTTCTTGACGGTATTGACCGTGATACGGTACAGCCAGGTGTAAAAGGCACTGTCTCCACGAAACCCAGGCAAGGCGCGGTAGGCCTTCAAGAAGGCATCTTGCGTCACGTCCATCACCTCGGCCGAGTCGCGGATGTACCGGGAGACCAGGTTTGCTACCTTCTGCTGATACTTGAGAACCAGGAGATCGAAGGCACGCCTGTCACCCGACTGAGCACGACCCACCAGTTCATGATCGGCCTGACGCTCAGACATCGAGGCCCGCCGTTGCACGTCTGGCCATGGGTTCCGTTGGCATGGACAATTCCTCGATTCGGAAGTTCTTGCAGCTGATCAGGTGCGGCCGAGGCGAGCCAAATAAAGCAGGAGTCCTTGATCCAGCCGGGTATTGACGAGTGCAAGACGAACAGTGATGCGCTCGAAACAGCCCGGTCGTTAGGCGATTGCCGGAAATGTTCATACCAGATGGCGCCGGATTGAGGCTCGCCTTCAAGGAGCGCCACCAGGAGCATCGCCGGGCGATGTGACTGGTG
>JANQGF010000188.1 GCA_028277465.1 Chromatiaceae bacterium | reverse complement strand
TGCCACCGTCGTCCAGGCGATGTAGAGGTGACCTGCTGAGGCCAGCACCTGGGGTCCCTCGACCGACGCCCACAGGGCGAGGGCGACGATCCGCAGGGTGTTGGAGATGATCACGGCGGGTATCGCGATCATGCCGTGGGCAAGCCGGTTCCAGAATCCCCGGTGGCGCATGAGCACGGTCCACCAGGCGATCCAGGCGAGGTTCTGCAAGAGCGTGAGGCCGTCGCAGGCGGACGTGACGCTGACCCTCAGGTCGCCGAAGTGGATTTCGGTGCCCTCGAGGCCAACGGGCGCGGGCCCGAGTGACAGTAACGCGGAGGCAAGGAGGGCCGAGAGCCGCCGCATGGGGTAGGTCATCGAGGCCTCGAACAGGGGGATGAGCGGCACCGCCACGTACAGGACCAGGATCGGGACCACCAGGGTCCCGAGCCGCGCCCGACCGTCCACGGCCGCGGTTGCTCCGAGGGCAACCAAGGCCATGGCGGCAAAGGCGAGGTCCAGGCGGTAGCCACCAGCCGCTGCGGCACTGAGGGCGAGCAGGGCGCCCAAGACGAGAAACAGGATGGCGACGCCCCTGTCCCAGCCCTTGGGTGCGTGAGAAGGAACGGGCTCCTGGAGCCGGCTCAGGACGAGGAGGGATGCGGTCGCGGCGAGGATCAGCCCGGCCAGGGCCTCGCCGCCGAGCACGGATGCGTCCTGTATCAGCCAGCCCGGGAGGATCAGCGCGACCCCGCCCACCGCCCTTCTCCAAGAGAAGCCGCGGGTCTCTCCGGCACCTGGGGTCGTTGCATTCATGGTGTCAGCCAAGGTGCGTCTTGCAGGAAGTCCGACAGGATCGCCTCGGAGCCTTCTCCTGTTTCGTCGATTGCGGTGATCATGTAGAGGGTGAAGGGCTCGTCAGGAACGATGCGGCCCTGCAGGCGCAGCCCCGTGAGGTCCGTCGTCGAGCGGGAGTCGGAGGTGAACCAATAGACGCTCCTGAGCTCATCCGCGCCGCGGGAGGCCGCAAGCTGCGCGGCCGCCGCCCCCGGCGTCCCCACCGACCATGGTGAGGGGGCGCGGTCCGTCATCCTCCAGCCGCTTCCGGTCAGGCAGTACTCCGGAGCGTGCAATCGGTGAAGGTCCTCGCTCTCCACGACCAGCACGGCCACGCGGCGACCATCCGGTCTGGCGTAGGCGCGTTTGCTGAGCCTCGTACGGCCGAACAGGCGCTGCTCCGCAGGCGTCGCGACGATCTCGGCCCCGAGCCAGTCGCTGAATGTCCATTTGGCCTCGTCGAGCCGTACGGAAGGACCGAACTGCGGCGGTCGGAAGGCCATGAAGAGACCGGCGGCGGCGATCAGGCCGAGGACGGCGTAGGTGGTGGCCAGCGGACCTGCGGCGAAGCTCCGGCCACGAACGTGAAGGAACAGCCCAGCGGCTCCCGCAAGCATCGACAGCCCGCAGATCGCGGCCTTGGCGATCAGATCGCCCGGCGATATCAGTCCGAGGGACAACCAGAGCTCGTCGATGAGATAGCCGGTGGTCGGGAGGGCGAGCAGGGCCGCGGCCAGGGAGGGGATGAGTAGAAGACCGGACGTGGAGCCGTAGAGACCCCACGCCAGCGCCCAGGACATGCCGATGCCGGCAGCGGCGACGAGCAGGCGCACGTCGAACAGGATGCCGGTGGTCCCGATCAGCGCCCACAGGACCAAGAGGGGCAGGGCGGAGACATCGAACCGCTTCTCCCCCGGCCGTACCAACAGGGCCACGACGACCCACCAGGCCAGCGCGAGAACGGCGAACAGGGGGCCGGGGCTGTCTTGAGGGGAGTTTTCCCAGGCGTCGCGGATCCAGCGGGCGCTGGGGGCGATCAGGGCCGGCGCTGCCGCTGCGATGACGGCGTGCCGTATCCAGGGCCTCATTGCTGCGCTTGCCGACCCAGCTCGGCGAGGAGCGCGCGGGCATCGGCGTGCTCGGGCGAGATCTCCAGGACCTGCCGCGCGGCTTGACGCGCCCTGTCCGGCTCGCCGGCTTCCATGGCCCGTTGGGCGAGGTTCCAATGTGCGACCTGCCATCGCGGCGTCAGGTCTGCCGCCCTCGACGCCATCTCGACGGCCTCTTCGCGGGTATCGTCGGCCGCACCCAGCAGCTCGGAGAGATTGACCATGACGAGCGCCCAGTCCGGGAAGTCGGCCAGCAGTCCCCGATACAGTCCTGTAGCGGTCTCGGCTTCTCCCATGCGCTGCGCAAGGTAGCCCCGCTTGAATCGCAGGACCCGATGGTCCGGCGCCCTCTGCGCGGCTTCGGTCAGGATCTGCCGAGCGCCGTCGTGCTCGCCCAGGTCGATCAGGAGATCCGCCGCCGCCAGCGCGTAGGCGACCCGGTCCGGCTGCTCTTCCATGGCCTTACGGTAGGCCTCGACGGAACGGGGGAGCTCGCCGCGGGCGCGATGAACCCCGGCCTTGTATGCCCAGCCGATGGCCCGGGTGGGGGCCTCCGGCTGGGCGATCTGCTCTTCGGCGAGGGCGAGTGCGCTGTCCCAGTCCTCGGCCCGGATCAGCGCGTCCAGAAGGGCCGCGCTCACCCGGGGTTCCGGGTTGCGCTCGTAGGCGACACGCAGATGCGTGACGGCATTCGCGTAGTCGCCCTGGCGGAAGAGGCAGACGCCGAGCCAGTAGGGTCCCGTAGAGGCGTTTGGCAAGGATTCGGAGAGGGCGCGGAAGTGTCGTTCGGCGCTCTCCATGTCGCCGACCTCCATGCTCGTACGGCCCAGAACCTCCAGGGCCCCGGCCCGGAGCCGCCCCTCCTCCAGCAATCTGCCAGCAAGCGTCATGGCCTCCTGCTCACGCCCGCCGATGAGGGCGGCGCGCGCGAGGGCGAGACGGGCGGGGGCATGGTCCGATTGAAGCTCGAGGGCGAGCCTGGCCAGGGCCCCGGCCTTTTCCGAGTTGCCCTGATCGGCCCATCGCGAGGCGCGGGCCGCCACCAGGTCGGCGGCATGACCCCGCCTCAGCGGAGCCAGGTTGAGGCCCTTGAGCACCCGCACGGCTGCTTCCGCCCGCTCCGTGAGCCCCAGGCGCAGGGCGGAGTCGAGCTCCATCCAGCGGAACAGGTCGCGGTTGCCGTAGTGGCCTTCCGACCAACCGAGCCGCTGCAATGCCGCCTGCGGAGACTTCTCCACATACGACGCCATGGCGTCTAGGTAGTGACGGGCCGCGAGGGCGGGGGCCGTGGTCCCGACCAGCCGGTCCCGCAGTTCGGACAAGGCCGCGGCGTCTCCCTTCGATGCCGTCAGCTCCGCCATGGGTACGATGACCTCCGGCAGGGGGCCTTGGGTCTCCAAAAGGCGGCGGTAGGTCGTGAGCGCAACCTCGAGATGCCCCGTCTGCCGCCAGAACTCCGCATGGGCGGTCAGTAACTGGTAAGAGGCTTGGTCATCGGGGGGGCGCCTGCGCATGAGCTCTACGGCCCTCTCCTGCTCGCCCGAGCGGATCAGGACTTGCACCAGACCCAGATGGGCGCCGGCCGCGACCTCCTCGACATCCAGCAGTCCGCGATAGGCAGCCTCGGCCTCGTCCAGGCGGTCGTCGAGAAAGAGACGGTCGGCCACGAGCATCCGGATCGGCGGGTGCGCGGGGTCGGAACCGGACACACGCTCGATGATCGCGTCGGCCTCCTCGAGGCGTCCGGTACCGAGCAGGGCCATGGCCAGGAGGGCCTGCGCGTCCGGATTCGATCGCCCGGATTCTAAGGACAGGAGCTCGATGACCTGCCGGTAGTCCCCGACGGCATAGAGGTTGCGCGCCTGCTCGAATCGCGCTTTGGCATGCATTGGGTCGAGGGTGGCGACCTCGCCCCAGTGTTTGGCGGCGTCGATGAAACGCCCCTCCTGCCGGGCAATGCGCGCGAGGCGCTCGAGGGACTCGACGTGCTGCGGGTCTACTTCGCTCAGCGCCTCCAGGGCCGCCCGCTCGGCCGTGACGTCGGCGGCGTCCCGTGCCCGTTGCGCCTCCATCGCATAGCGCGGGACCTCTTCTCCGGTGACGGAAATGTAGAGGAGGGCGACCAGGGACAGGATCACGCTCGCCGCCACCACGGTCGCTAGCGCGAAGGTCCAGGTCCTCTTGTTACGCGGGCGCGGCATGAGGGGTATGCCTTCTTCGTCTCTGGGTGAGCCAGAAGATCGTTAAGCCGATGAGTGCCGTGGCGACGGACCCCGCCTCCGGACTTCCGGTCGGAATCTGGCTCGTGTCGATGGCGTCGTAGGGGCTGGCGGTGAAGGTGAAGACCAAGTCGTTGTAATCCTGGTCTCCCAGGTTGTAGAGGTCCTCGAACCCGATGACCAGTCGCTCGCTCGCCGGGTCGTCGATGATCGCGATGTGGCGCAGGCCATCCGGGTTGTACTGATCCAGGCTGTAGTACTTGTATCCGTCCGGATTGTTGTAACCGTCGGCCTGAATCCAGAAACCGATATTCGTGCCCTCATCGAAGGTGCCCAGCGAGACCGTGTCGCCCGGGAGAAGAGACCCTCCGCCGCCGACCTCCGAGGCGTTGGAGAAGATGGTCTGCTCGTAGAGAATATTCCCGCTGTCGTCGTAAACAAAATAGCCGAAGCTGTTCTTGTAGCCCGCCCCCTCGTCGATGAAGGTCATGGTGATCTCTGCCTCTGCGAGCAGGTGAATATTCGGGTCGGTGTTGTTATTGATGAAGGCCGGGTTCAAGCCCCCTTTCTCCGGCAGCAGTTGCTGAATCTCGTTTAGATCCTCCGTGGAAAAGTCGACATGGTAGAGCTCGTCCATTAGGTCGGTCGCGGCGGTGGCGGCGTCCATGGCGAGGCCGAGAAGGGCGATCGGCAGCAGGGTTCTCAGGGAAGGTGACGTAAAAAGATTCATCGCGTCGATGCACTCCGAGGTGATGACTGGGGCACGTCACGTGATTTACGTGCCAGCATGTTTCAGCGCTCGTTTTCAGACGCGGAGCTCGAGGTCGAGCGCGGACCTGCGCTGCTTCGGCACCATCGATGCCGTTGGGATTCTCTCCGACTTCGAAGATCCATGTCGAGGTTCGCTTTGCATTTTGCAACACGAGATGCGTCCTATGGAAGCTCCGCGTCTCGTAACAGGGCGTATGCGACGGCGGCCTCGGCGTACTCGGCGACGGTGGGCTCGGACATGGGAGGCAGATGGTCCGAATCGGTGTAACGGCGCAGGACCGGGTAGGCATCAGCAAAGTCCTCGGCCCGCTTCGGCTTCTCGGTGGCAGGCCTCGCGCGGGGCACATAGCCCTCGTTGACCGCCGTCATCTCGGCCCACAGCCCCGGCAGATGGAAGTGCGGGCCGTGGACCGGGATGCCCTGCAGGGGCGCGACGTTGCCGTCGAACTTGGAGAGCTTGGACAGGGGATGCAAGGGCGATCGCGCCCCGATTCCGGTGATGTAGCTCAATGCCTGCGGGTTGGCGCCGAGCTGCGGGTTCGGCGTCTGCCATGCCCATTCAAGGTAGGACGGATCGCCCGTGAGCTTGTGGGCCTGCAGCAGAGGCAGGGTGGCGCGCGTCGAGCGGCCGAAGGAGCCCCAGCCGACGAACCCGATGTGCTGATGAACCGGCGCACGAAAGGGATTCTCCCGGGCCTTGCGGATGTACCAGGCCGCGGCGGCGATTAGAGTATCGCGCGCCTGCGCATCCAGGTCAGGGGCCTTGTCCCCGTCCTCAGTCATCGCGTAGGCCCAAAGCGCGGCCAGCCCCGTCTCCTTGTAGGTCACGCCCGCGGTCGGGTCGAAGCGGATCTCTCGCACCATCTCCTCGTAGGCGACCCGGTACCGCGCCTCGCCGGTGGTACGGAGAAGTTCCGCGGCTGCCCAAAGCAGGCCGTCCTGCGCGGAAGGATCGGCGTATTCACCCGCGTGCACGCCTGGAGGGTTAAGGTACCGCTCTCCCTCTTGCGGCCACCGGGGATGGGCCTGCAGGAACCCCCAGGCTGCCGCGGCCGCCGCGAGCGCCCGCTCGGCCCTCTCGGGACGATAGGGACGGATCAGTCTCGCGTGCAGTGCACAGACCGCGGCAAAGGCGGCGGTGGCGTGGGTCGTCTTTTCGGCGATCAAGCGCGGTTTCTCGATAAGGTGGGGCGGCGTCTCGTCCCATCTTCGGCTGGCGACCCGGAAATAGACGCCGCCGTCCGCCGGGTCCTGCATGGCGAGGAGCCAGTCCAGCCCCCACTCGAGCTCGTCGAGTATGTCCGGGATATCGTTGCCGCTCTCGGGGATGTCGAGCTCGCCGTCGCGGAAACGCCCGGGTGCGGTGTCCAGGGCGGCGCCGATCTGGTACCAGACGGGGGCGGCGTTCGGCACGTACTGGCCGTAATCCCCGGCGTCGAACCAACCGCGCGAGACCGGATGGCGGCCGCCGGCCGGCTCACCCCTGCCGAGGGGACGCTTTCCCACCGCCGCGTGGAAGACGCCGTCCATCTCGGGCGGTACGCCGCCCTCGGGACGCTCGTAGCCCGGATCTGCCCAGGGGGCGGTCACCGGAATGCCGTTGCGGCTGTGGTAGAACAGCCGCATCAGTGCCCTGTAGACGGCGTCGTAGATGTCCGGGGCGACGGTGAAGACGTCCGAGACGCCGAGGCCCTGCACACGGAGCCGGTAGCGGCCCGGCTTCCGCAGGTCGGAGAAGTCGGCCTCCCAGACGTCGTTTCCGCTCCATGGGTCCGACCTTGCACGCAGGGTTGCGCGCCCGCTGGACAGGGTCCTTCCGCTGTCCGCTTCGATCACCTCGAAATCCGCGGTGTCTAGGGGCATGGGTCCGGCGCTTCCAAGCCAGTTGCCGAGGTAGGCGCGCTTCGGCGCATTGGGGGCGTATCCGACCTGGTTGACCTGGATGGAGCCCGAGGTCTTGAGGGGGTCGTAGTGGACTGGGAGCGGCGAGGCACGGACGCCGGGCAGGGCTGCGGAGATATCCAGCTCGTAGGAGCGTTCGGGTTTCAGAGGCTCGGGAAAGAGCAGGTGCAATCGCGCCTCGAAGATCGGCTCCTTGCCGGCGCCGAAACCGACGACCTGCTGATCGCTGCCGACGAGCACTGCGGCCAGGGGCAGGCGATAAGCCGGATCATCCGGGCTCGACAGGGTATAGGCGGTGGCATTGCGCGTGGCATGGGCATGGTCGAGCCCGTCGAAGGCGACCGTAATCGCGCGATTCGAGCGCGTCTCGAGATACCGCCCCGGGCCATCGGCGAGCAAGCTCACTTGCCGCTCCTCCAGGCTCGCCGGCTGCCAGGAGAGCGGTGAGGTCACCCCCCGCTCGCGACCCTCCAGATGGTCTCCCGTCGCCGGCGAGCAGGCAGGTAGGAGCGGAAGTATCGTGACTCCGATCAGGAGACAGGATCTTCGCCGTCGGTTGCTCTGCTTGGCCGAACTCGACGGGAAGGGGTGTCGACAAGCGTCGCTAGTTGCCACTTCCGGAGGTGTTGGTCAAAATGATCCCGGTCTGGATGGCGGTGATGGTGGGCATGATCTGGTTGATCATGTGGGCCCAGCTCGCCAGGTGCTTCGGCGGCACATAGATGATGTCCCCTGGCTCGAGCCGCACGTCCTGGGCCGCGCCCTTGATGACCTTGTTGAAGTCCGAGACGATGAGGACCGGGTTGCTCAGTGCCCCGCGGATGACGTGGATGCGCGAGAGGTCCGCGTTCTGGGTGAAGCCTTCCGCCTGCGCGAGTGTCCGGGACATGGGCATGTCCTCGCGATAGGCGAAGAGCGCCGTTTTGTTGACCTCCCCGATGACGTATACCTCTTGCGAGAGCCCCGAGGGGATGTTGATGAGATCGCCCGACTGCAGGTTGATGTTGAAGCGCATGTCGCCTTCCCGAAGGAGTCGAACGAAGTCCACGGGCAATACCTTTCCCTCGCGCGAGATGAATGCGTGGGTCAGGTCCGCGAGCTCCACCGAGGTCGCGCGGAACTGCCCCTTGTTGAGTCCGCCTGCCTGTGCGATGGCGTCGGTGATGGTCACATCCGTGTGGAGCGGATAGACACCAGGACGGACGACCTCCCCGTAAATGGTGTAGTTGAGGCTGTTGAATTCCTGGACGATGACCGAGACCTTCGGGGCCAGCAGGTACTGTCGCAGCCGATCCGTCAGGGACGCCGCCAGCTCATTCCCCGTCAATCCCTCGGCCTGAACGTCCCCGACGAGGGGGAAAGAGATCTTACCGTCTGGGCGTACGGGAATGCCGACCACGCTGAGATCGGGCTCGTCGTAGACCGAGATGTTCAGGACGTCCGATTTTCCGATGCTGGGCACGGCCGTCGTCTGTGCGACGGCTGTCCGCAGTGCGGCCAGCTGTTCCTCGGTGGTCATCAGCCTGGCCGCTTCCGGTGCCGCAGGGGGCGGACGTGGCGCAACGATCGGGGGTGCACCTGTTTGCATAGGCTGTTGAGACGTGCAGCCCAGGAGCACGCCAAGGATGAGTGAGGCAATCGCGGTGTGATGCTTATACATTGGTTCCCAACCTCGGCTCCATCGATTCAGGCCCTTCTTGCACTTTCTTGCGACGCCTCCTGCGGTCTTCTTCGAATACGCGTCTTCCGCTCAGAAGGTCCGCAGGGACATCCGTGAGGAGTACCACAGGGACCTCGACCTCCCGCTCCCGGAGCATTGCGGAGATCTCCTTCAGCTCGTCGCGCCGGGTTTGCCCGCTGCGCGCGACGATCACGAGATTCCCGATCGCGGTCGCCGCTTCCACGACGGTTTCCTGGGCGGTGAGAGGTGGGAGATCGTAGAGGACGCGCCGTCCGGTTTGCTCCAGACTCTTCACGATGGAGCGCATCTGCCGGCCCCCCAGTGCCATCAGGGCCTCACTGCGGGCGTACTCCTGTTTCGGTGGAGTGCCCGGGCCGAGCAGATGCAGGCCTCGGGTCTCGGTCGCGGTCAGCAGAGCGGGCAGCATGGCATCGTCGCGCAAGGCCTCCCGGAGCCCCGGGCGGTCCTCCAGCAGACCCAAGAGGTGGGAGGGGCGAGGGCCGGCCGAGCCGCGCAGATCGGCGTCGACCAGGATGACGGAATGCTCCTTCATGGCGATCGTCTGGGCCAGATTGGTCGCCGCCAGAGAGCGGCCCGCCCCAGCCTCGATGCTGGTAACCGCCAGGCACCGCCACTGCGTCTCGTCCAACCGCGATTCCAGCTCGTTCGCCAGGCGCCGGAACAGTGTCGCCACCGGTTCGGTCGGTGCACTGGTATCGATCACCGCCCGCTCCCCCGGCGGTACCCGCTGAAACTCCCAGACGATCTCGCAGGCGCTCAGGTCCATCGCATCGCGGCGGCTGCGCACGGCCGGGTCGAGCAGTTCAAGCAGCAGGGCCAGGAAGATGCCGGCACCCGTGCCGAGGACCATGCCGCCCGCGACCACCAGTTTGCGTCCGGACGATAGGGGCTCCTCCGGCGGTCGAGCGGGCTCCACGAGGTCGAAGTTGGCCTCGTCCCGCAGCATGATGACCCGGGCCTCGTCCACCCGGCTGATCAGGTTGGCCTCCAGGGCCTCGGCGCCCTCGAGACGGCTGCGTATCAGTTCGTACTCCTTCTTGCTGGCGGTAAGCCGTGCCAGCTTGTCACGCATGTTCTGCGTGGTCTCGGCGAGGGCCGCCACCTGTGCCTCCCGCACCTTCAGCTCGTCTGTCAGCTCCTGCAGGCGCATCTTCATGTCGGCGAGCTGGGTGTTCGGGGCATAAGTGTTCTGCGGCGCCCCCTCGTCGTTGCTCTCGTCGATCATCTGCTCCAGGACCGCGATGCGCTTTTGGAGCTTGACCACCTTGGGGTTCTCGCCGGTGTAGCGGCTGAGCGCCTCCTGCAGCTGCCACTCGTAGTCCGTCAGGCGCTGCTTCAGGGGGCTGCGATAGATGGTCGAGATCACCACCATTTCCGGTTGCTCTGCGATGCCCTTCTCGAGGCGCTCGCGGGCGGTGCGCATGGCCTGCGCCTCCGCGGACATGGTGCTGTAATCGGCCTCCAGGCGCGACAGCTCCTCGATCAGGACCTTGGTCTCGGTGTCGAAGTCGGCCGCCTTCTGCTCTTCCTGGAAGCTTCGCATCTCAGCGGTGATGGCGCGGCGGCTCGCGCGCGCCTCTTCTAACTGGGCTCCGTAGTAATCGAACACCTCCTCGGCATCCTTGCGGCGCATGGCCCGGCTGCGCTTGATCAGCATCCGAGCGACCTCGTTGGCCATTTGAACGGCCGTGCGCGGGTCCTCCCAGGTCACCCTGACCTGAAACATGTTCGAATCCCTGCCCGGGCTCACGTTGATGGCCGCAGCCAGGGTGCGCCGCAGCACCGAGATCCCCGTCGCCTTCATGAGGGCGTCCAGAGAGCTCGGCAGCTTCACGGTGTCCAGAAGCGTCTTCAGGTTGTACTCCTGGGGCTTGAAGGGAGTGCTGCTACCAAGGGCGAACTCGTCCTGATGGGTCCGCAGCAAGAGGACCGCGGTGGCCTCCCACTTGTGGGTCAGCAAGTTGAAGGCGAGTGCCACGAACAGAAGCGTCACCGCAGTGGGGACACCCACGACGATCCAGCGGCGCTTCCACAGACCCCGCAGGAAGCGCTGTATGTCGAGGCCGGGACCGGCGGCCTCGTCGTCGCCGTCTCCCAGGCCGGGAAATGGAGGGAAGGGCGGCGGTGCCTGGCCCTTCTGCTCGTCCGACCGCTCCGTCTGGGACAAGGGTCCTCCCAGATGCCAGGCCGTCTCGCCGGTGCCGCTCTCGTTCTGGGTGAGATCGTCCGACGGCAGCGCGTTACCGAGGTCCGCGCCCCGCCGCGCGCGGCTTGCGCGAATACTGATCTCGTCGGTCACAAGGGATCCGCTCCGGCCTCGAACAGGCCGCCGTGTCGCCGCAGGTCCTCGACCACCGCGGAAAGGGTCGTTTCGGTGAAGCGATCGAGTTGCTCGTTCAGGACATGGTCCAGGCCGATCTTGCAGACGCGGTTGATCTCGCGGGGGATGCCCCGGCTGGCCCGGTAGAGCAGATCCAGGGCCTCCTCGGTAAAGGGGAATTCTCCTTGGTAGCCGGCGGTCCGAAGTCGGTGGGCCACGTACTCGGCGGTTTCATCTGGAGAAAGCGCGGTCAGGTGAAAGCGCAGGCTGATACGTTGGTCGACCTGCGGCAGCTGGCGTAGCCGGGTACGCAACTCCGGCTGGCCGATGAGGATCAGGGTGAGGAAGTTCTGGCGCTCCGAGGTGATGTTGGTCAGGCTCTTGATAGCGTCGAGATCGTCTAGGGCGATGAGTTGCGCTTCGTCCAGGAGGATGACCAGGTGTCGCCCCTGTGCGGCGACCTGGTCCGTGAGCAGGCGCTTGAAAATGGACAGGCGGGTGTACCGGTCGGCGCAGTCCGAGGGCAGGAGCCGCTCCCCTCGGATCTGGCTGACGATCTCGAGCAACAGGTCGTCGAATCCAAGGAGACTGTTCTCGATGCTGACCCGAACATGGGTCTCGGTATTGATCCGCGCATGGAGAACGGTGCGCAGCAGGGTCTTGCCGGAGCCGATCTCCCCCGTGAGCAGGCCCATGCCCATGTTGCGGTCTTCGGCCAGGAACAACAGCCTGGAGAGTGCCTCGCCATGGCCCGCGGAAGGAAAGAAGTACCGGGTGTCACGTGTATTGTCGAACGGCGGCGACGGCGGATTGTTCGCGCTCAAGCCGGTCGCAGAACTGCTGTTCAACCCTTGAATCCCCATGAATTCGTTGCTGATACCTAGGTTTCGGCAGCCCAACAGAGTATAAGACACTTGGCTCCCGTAGACCCCTTACCTGCCGGCGTCATCGGACGACTCGTCGACGGCCGGATTGTTCATGAAGAACTGGATCCGGTTGGGCAGCGGCGGGACCCGGATTCGGCGCTCTTGGCGCGTCTGATTCGGGTAGAGCGGCTCGGCGACGACCATGACGTAACGGGTCTGGTTGGTGAAATACAGCAGGTACCTCAGGGGGGTCTGCCCGACCGGCTGACCGTCGACATAGATGGATGCCGGTGTCGGCGAGGTGGCAATCTCCACCAGACCGTAGCTCACACCCGGAGGCAGGTCGCGGCAGGCCTCCGGGAGTGGGTCGCATTCCGTGAATGCGCCCGCGCAGGCGTTGCGCCGGCCGGAGCACTCGAGTGACGCCTGGCCGGCGCATCCGACCAGGGTCGCCGCAACGAGCGAGAGAACGAAGACTTGTCGCGGCCTCATCCTTGCGCTTTTTCCAGCTCCTCGAGGACCATGGCGGCCGCGTCGTCCCAGGTGAAGCGTTTTGCCTGGTCGAGACCGCGTTGCACGAGCTCGGCGCGCAACGAAGGGTTGGTCAGCAGACGGCGCATGGCGTCGGCGATCGCTTTCGGTTCGTGCGGATCGAACAGGAGACCCGCCTCGCCGACGACCTCCGGAATACTGGAGACGTCCGAAGCGCAAACCGGGGTGCCGCAGGCCATCGCCTCCAGCACGGGAATCCCGAATCCCTCGAACAGCGAGGGGAACACGAACAGGTCCGCAGCCGCGTAGAGATCGGGCAAGGTCTCGTTGGCGACGAAACCGGGGAAGATGACGTCGCTCTCCAGGCCCAGCTCCGCGACCCTGGTCTCGATCAGCTCCGCGCCGTTCCAACGGCTGCCCGCCAGGACCAGCTTGTGCGGCAGCCCGGTGTCCTGCTTGAGGGACGCGTAGGCCTCGAGCAGCCGCACATGATTCTTGCCGGGATGCTCCAGCCGGGCGATGTAGAGCAGGAAGTCGTGCGGCAGGCCCAGCTCGGCGGCAACGGCGGACTTGGCCGCGTCCCGGTCCCGCGGCGAGAAGCGTTCCAGATCCGCGCCATTGTGGATGACCCGGATGCGGTGGGGATCCACTCGTGCGAAGGACTCCAGGTCCCGTCTGGTGGACGCACTCGCGGAGATTACACGAGTGAGGCGGCGCATCATGCGCGGGAGCACCCGCATGATGTAGAACATGCGCAGGGCGTCGTACTTCTGGGGAACGTGGAGCTGAGAGAGGTCATGGACCGTGCCTACGCTGGGCACGCCGTAGCGCCAACCGAGGCGTCGGTTCCCGGCGGGCATGAAGACCAGATCACAGCCGTAACGCTCGAGCTCCCGCGGGAGGGCCGTGAGGTGCCAGAAGATGCTCGCAACCGGGTGCGCGGTCCAATCGGGGAAGGTCACCACCTCCAGCGCGGGGTGCCAGGACCGCACCCACTCGGCATCCGCCGCATTGACGAAGACGAGGTACCCCTGGTTGGGGGCGATCTCCGGCAGCCGGGCGACGATGTTCGCCACGTATTGGCTGATGCCCGACTTGCCGCTGTCCGTGGCGTAGGCGGATATCCCGATCTTCATGTTGTGTTCTCCAGGATCTGCATGAGCCGCTTGAGATAGCCGGAGGGCTGGTAGCGTTCGCGGACCCGCTGCACGGCGGCTTCACCGAGCCTCAGGCGCAGGGCCGCGTCGCCCAGGAGTCGGCCGATGGCTGCGGCCATGGCAACCGTATCCGCTTCCTGGACCAGGAGACCCGTGACCTCGTCCTCCAGCCAGTCCGCAATCCCCCCGACCGCGAATCCGACCACCGGCCGACCGCGGGCCATGGCCTCGATACCGACCATGCCGAAGGGTTCGGGCCAGCGGGAGGGGACCACGGTGAGCGCCGCGTCGACATAGAAAGGGGTCAGCTCGTCGTGGGGGACCCAGCCGGCGAAGTGCACCCGCTCCTCGATTTCGAGGTCCTTTGCCAGGTCCTTGCAGGTATCGAGGTGGTTACCCGTGCCGACGACCGTGGCATGCCAGGGCGGCGACACTTGCGCCAGTGCTCGAAGGAGCAGGTCGACCCCCTTGCCGCGGATCACTTGACCGACGAACAGGACCTCCGGCGCATCGGAGGGCGGCACGGACCGAATCTCGCCCAGGGCCGCCGGAATCGGCGGGACGATCTCCACGCGCTCGGCCGGGATGCCGTTGACGACCAGCTCCCGGCGCATCCACTCGCTCCCCACCAGGAAGCGGCGGACCTTGCCGTGGGCGCGGATGGCCCGTTTGCGCTCGCCGACGCCGACGAGCCTGATCGGTAGCAGGCTGCCGGTTCCCGGCCGCTGCACGAAACAAAGGTGGAGGTAGCAATCGATCCCGGCGGGCCGGTCACAGACGCGGGTGCCGATGGGAAAGTACTTGTGGCGCCGCATGCAGACCAGATCGTGGTCGTGGACCATTCGCACGGTGGGCAGGCGCTCGGCGAGACGCTGGACCTGGCCCGCATTCTCGGTCTTATGCAGAAAGAGCACATCGGGCGCGAAATCCTGCAGCACTGATTCGCTGTCGAACGTCTGCTCGAAGGCCGCCAGGAAATCCGGTTGCGGCTCCGAATCACTGTGCAGCAAACCCTGCGGCCATCCCAGGCCGGCGAGACCGTGGGCCGTGTCGTACAGGATCTGCTCGACGCCGCCGTGGAAACCGGCACGCTCGTGGACGTGCAGGACCCTCACCGCCCGCTCCCTTGGGCCACGTCTTCATAGAGATTCAAGAGACGCTCGCTGATGATCGACCAGTCGTAGTCCCGGTGCGCCTTTATCCGCCCAGCGGCGGCGAGTCGTGCCGCGAGGTTCGGGTGCTCGAGTAGCTCCAGAAGCCGGGTGGCCAGGTGCTGCGGATCCTCTGGCTCGGCGTGGAGCACGTCGACACTGTCGCTGGTAAAAGAAGGAATGCCGCCGACGCGTGAGACGACCACCGGCAGCCCCGCCGCCCAGGCCTCCAGGACCACGATGCCGAAGGGCTCGTGCAGCGAGGGCAGGCAGAAGACCTCCGCCGCATGGAAGGCCCCCCGCAGGAGCGGATCGTCGGCGCTCATCCCCGGGATTAGGGTCACCTGCTGCTGGAGCCCGAGCTCCACCAGCTTGTCCAGGAGCCGCTGGTGATAGGCCGCGACGGTCACGGGGCCGAGGAGTACGAGGTGGGCCGCCGGGACACGGGACGAGACCTCGGCCATGGCCTCGATCAGGCCGATCTGATTCTTCTGGTAATCGATACGGCTGACGCAGAGCAGGATACGGCGATCGTCAGGGATCTCGTGCGCGGCGCGGAATGCCGCCCCGTCCCCCTGCGCGAAGAACGCGCTGTCGACGCCATTCGGCAACAGCTCCACCCGCTGGTTCGGGAGCCGTTGTCGCGCGGCCTCGTACTCGTCGCCGCCGACACAGAGCAGGACCGCCGCGTCCTCCAGCACCCGCCGCGACCCCAAGAGGGCGCCGAACGCCCGACCCCACTCGAACCGGTTCTCGATCGGGGCGAGCATCTGGTCCATCTCCCCCTTGGGGACCTCGAAGAAGCCCCCGTGGAGCGTCACCAGATAGGGGATGCCGCGCAGGCGGGCGGCGGTGCGCACGACGCCTCCGACCCGCTTGCCCGTATGGGCGTGCAGGACCTCGACGCCCGACTCCAAAGCAAGGGCGCGGAGCAGGGAGAGCGACAGCAGGTTCCCCCCCTTCTTGTCCATGTCCTCCCTGTCCTGGGCGCTCAGTCCCAGAAAAGGGTAGGTGTAGGTGAATCGCCGCACGGGCACGCCCTGGATGTCCTCCCGCCGTCGGTCGGACAGGGCCAGGCTGGTGAAGATCTCGACCTCGTGTCCTTGGGCGCGCAGTGCACGGCTGGTCTGCAGGATGGTGGTCTCGGTACCGCCCCATTCCGTGGCGACGAACCGGCGTGGCACCTGGATGATCTTCATCGCGCCTCTGCTCCCGGTTCGTCGTTCGGCGCGCCGTTCCGGCGTCCCACGACCTTCGCCGGCACGCCCACGGCGATGGACCAGGCGGGAACCGACTTGGTGACCACCGCTCCGGCGCCGATGAGGGCACCGCGGCCGATGGTGACTCCCTGCAGGATGACGGCGTTGAGCCCGATCCAGACGTCATCCTCGATGACCACCGGAGCGGTGAGCACCGGCTGATCGTTGATGGGGATGTCGCAGCGGGCGCTCTCGTGGGAGACCGTATTGATACTGGTGTGGGCCGCCACCAGCACGTCGGCCCCGATGCTGACCCCCCCGTTGCCATAGACCAGGCAGAAGGGGCCGAGCCAGGAGCGGGCACCGAGGGTGACCTGGCCCCGGTTGGCGTTGATGATCACCGAGTCCTGCACCCAGACGCGGTCCCCGAGGGTGATGCCGGGGCGCTGCTCCGTGTTGGCCCGCAGGGTGGCGTTGCGGCCGATTCGGGCGCCGGACCCGATCCGGATGCGATCCGGGTATTGCAGGCTGACGCCGACCTCGATCTCGCTGCCGGCGCCAAGGGCCTCGAGTCTCAAACGGTGTAGCAGGAACCGGGAACGTCCCAGTGTTCGTCTGATCAAGCGACGTACGGTTCTCATGGCGGCTCCTAGTCGGCAGCGGTTTCGCCGGTACGGGCGCGGCGCAGCCTGCCCAGACCGACCTGTAGCAGACGACGCTCCTCAGGCTTGGTGCCCGTCCAGAAGAAGGCTGCGAAGAAAATCAAGGCGCTGGCGGCCCCCTGGCCGAAGATCCTCAGGAAGCTGTCGCTCGGCCAGAGCTGGTCGAGGAGATAGGCCGACCCGAGCGCGGGGATCAGTGCGGGCACCGCGGGGAGCAGCGCGCCCGAGACGAACCGTGCGAGTGACAGGCCGTTCTCGGCGCAGGCCCTCGGAACGATGAGCAGGGTCTCCACGGCGAAGGCGGCGACGAGCGTGGCCAGCGCGACGCCCGTGAGGCCCCACTGCTGAATGAGCAGGATGGAGAGGATCAGATTCACCAGGGCCGAGGCCCCCATGGAGAAGGCCACGAACCGGTGATGACCGGTCATGCCGAGCACGTTCGCCGCGTTGAGCTGGATGCTGGTGAAGAGCACCGCGACCAGAAGGATCTGGAGCAGGGACGCGGAGCCGGCGAACTCCTCTCCCATCCAGAGCTGGATGATGTCTTCGGCGTAGAAGAACAGGAGGGTGATGAAGGGGACGGCGATCGCCATGAGAAAGCGGGTCCCGTCGATCAGGACACGCCGCACCGTGTCGGGGTCGTCTGCGCCCTTCGACTGGGACACCAGCGGCATCAAGGCGTTGGAGAACTGCTTGTTGAGCAGGTAGGTGTATTCTGCGACCTTGGCGGCCACTGCGTAGATCGCCACCGCCGACAGGGGCAGGAAGGCCTTGATCACCACCGGGTCGATCCGAAGGATGATCAGCACGGCCACGTTGGCGATGAAGAAGTAGAAGGAGTAGTTCCCGAGTTCCCGCACCCGCCTGCGCTCGAAGTTGGCGGGAGACAGCGACAGGTCCGGCGTGAGCCGATAGGCGAAGGGGATCAGCAGCAGCGTGGCGAGCAGCATGGTGGCCGCGGTGGAGACGGCGAGGCCGAGCAGCCCGTGCCCCGCCTCGAGCAGGGTGACGATGAGTGCCGCATTGCCGAGTGTGGTGCCGAGCTCCACCAGGTTGACGAGGGACATGCGCCCGCTCCCCACGAGGATCGCCTTGAAGAGGCTCAGTGGGAAGCCCAAGGCGACCGCGGTGCCCAGCAGCCAGAGGGCGATGGTGAAGGCCTCACGCTGGTCCTGGGTCAGGTCGAACCAGGAGGGTGCGGTGCCCGCGAGCGCCGCAACCAGCAGCAGGCAGACGAGGCCGAGCGCCGAGTAGACGACCACCAGGGTCGCCAGGATCTGGTTGCGCGCGGCATGATCCTTTTTCGCGGTGAGCTCCGCCACGTACTTGACCGCGGCCGTGGCGAAGCCCAGGTCCAGCAGACCGAAGATACCCACCACCGAGAAGATCAGGGACCAGAGGCCGAAGAGGTCGACCCCGATGCGCGAGACGATGTAGGGTGTCAGGAAGAAGACGACCAGCATGCCCACGAGAAATCGCAGGTAGTTGGTGGCGATGTTGATCACCCACCGCATGACGTCGGGACGCTAGACGCCGGACTCGGCGCGCATCAGGTGGAAGACGTCGGTGATGGCCTCGGCGGGATAGGGCGGCTCGACATTCGATAACAGGGATGCATCGGAGTCGGGGTCGTCCGGGTGGTAGCCGTGCATACCGGTGATGGGTGTGAGCCCCATGTGGCTGGGTACGATCAGCACCCCGGCGTTCATCAGGAAGATCAGCTCCCCGTATTGATCGCCCTCGAAGTCGCAGCCCAGCTGCTCGAGTTCGTCCAGCGGGAGGATGCGTCCCTCGGGCACCTGCTCCAGCAGGGCGGTGATGCGCTCGCGCGCCGCCTCGTCGTGAAACCAGAAGCGTCCCATGGTGGAGTCGTAGGTCGCGGTGTAGTCGCGGCCGAACTCGAGCCCGAGGCCCTCGACCTTGCTCATCAAGTCCAGGTGGGTGTGGACGGTGGCCATGCCGTGATCGGAGCAGATGAACAGCCGCACCTCCTCGTAGTGCTCGGAGGCCGTCCGGAGGATAGCCTCGAGACGGTCCTCGTACCACGCGAGCTTCTGGTCCACCTGCGGACTCTCCTTGCCGACCTCGTGGAGCAGCGCGTCCATCGACGCCATGTAAAGGAGCGCGAAACCCACTTCTCCCTTTACCAGGTCGGCCGTGAGCGCATCCAGGTTGTTCTCCTCCGAGTCGCGCCAGTCCGAGACGTGGTAGGGCACGCTGGCGCGGCTCAGGTGATCGAAGATGTTCTCGCCACGGTTCATGCCCCCGGGCACGAAGAGATCGCTCTTCTCGCAGTAGTCGAACTTGTCGACGTGCTCGAAGGGGATATTGTAGAGCTGGAAGTATCCGGTGTAGCCGTACAGCCGCTTGATCAGCTTGCTGACCATGTTCCTGACCCGGCCGCGGTCCACCAGGGATCTCGGCAGCAGTCCCAGCAGGCGCAGGGGCTTGAAGGGCGAGGTCTCGGGCGAGTAGTAGAAGAATGACCAGTGACGGTGATCGCGGGGCATCAGCCCGGTGAGGATCGACGGGATACAGGCGGAGGAGAATCCGAATACCGAGCGCAGCTTGCGCCGGAGCGGCAATCGTTCCTCCATGAAGCGGCGACCCTTCAGCACCTCCCAGCCGAGGGCGTCGATGAATACGAGGATCGAGATCTTGGGAGACTTTTGCTCTTTCATCGGGCTTCCCTTCGGCTGCGGTTGCGGGCGGACGTCAAGCGCGTCGCCGGTTCCTCATGAGAAGGCGCGTATGGCGCCGGCCTCGTCGTCGAAGATCTGGAAGACGGTGTGCAGCCTCGTGAGCTCGAAGAGCGCGCGTACCGTGTCGCCCATGCCGACGAGATAGACGTCCCCGGCCTTCTTCCGGGCGGCCTGGAGGCTGCTCACGAGCACGGCGAGTCCGCTGGAATCCATGAAGGTCGTGTCCGCGAGGTCGAGGATCAGCTTTCCCGCCCCCTTGCCGATGATTTCCTTGAGCGCTGCACGCGCATCCGCCGCATCTGCCATCATTAGGCGTTCCGGCAGCTTGACGATGTCGATACCATTTTCCGTTCGGTGTTCGAGATTCATGGTGATTTCCCCTCGTGGTCGTAATCCCCTCGTGGTCGTCATGTCCGCGCGTCTTGCCTCGGGGAGCGGCCATCCCGACGGAGGCTCGTCCGGATGGCGGCGTCCTCCCAGGCCGCTCTTCCTCGGCTAACGCCGCCGCGTCAATGTCAACAGGTTGCTGTTCTGATCTCTCTCGTAGACCGCGGTGTCGGTCCATTGCCGGATGATATGCCACCCGCGCCCGCAGACCGCATCCACGTCCGCTGTCGCGCGCCCTCGCGTCGCCTCCGTCGGCATCGCTCGCCCGTTGTCTCGGATCTCGACGACAATCTCTTCCGGGCCGGCGAGCCAGCGCAACGAAATTCGATGTCCGGGTTCACCGCCGTAGGCATGCTCGATGCAATTGTTGACCGCCTCCACGATCGCGCTCGTCAGCTGAAATGCACCTAGATTGTCCAGGCCGGCCTCTTCGCACAGGGTCAGGAGCCTGGACTGAAGCCCAGGTACGTCGTTGGGGTCGCTGTGCAGCATGAGATTCGCGACGACATTGCTCATGAATCGGTTACCTGCACTGCCTCCGATTGATGACGATCTGATCGAATCCGTGCTGACGCAGCAGTTCGATGCTCGACTCGAGCACGGGTTTGCGCACCAGAGGGATCACGGGCTTGGGTATGTCGAAGGTGAGAGGTCGAACCCGCGTACCTTTGCCGGCGGCAAGGACCATGGCCTTCATGTTTCGTCTCCCGGTTTTCCGTCTGTGCCCGGCTCTTGGACGCCTGTCTTGCGGCGCTCCAGAATCAGGACCGAAATGTCGTCCTCGAAATCGCACCCACCACGCCACTCTCTCAGGCTCGCCCCGAGGGCGTCCGACAAACAGCAATCGTCGCGCCGGACGGCGTCGCCGATGACCGATCGGAGGCGTGCGTCTCCGAAGAGGTCTCCTGCAGGGTTCTGGCACTCGGTGATGCCGTCGGAATAGAGGATCAACTTATCGCCAGGTTCCAGGCGCAGCTGCTGCGACTCGTAGGCGACCTCCGGGAACATGCCGACGGGCAGCCCCCCCGGGTTCAAGTATGCGATTTCCCCGCTGCCGCGCAAAACGATCGGTTGCGGGTGTCCCGCCAGAGCGATTTCCGTATCGCCGGAGCGCTTGTCGAGGGTTCCGTAGGCGACCGTGGCGTAGTTTTCTACTTCACCGTCCGGACTGCCGAGCTGCCTGTTCAGATCCGCGAGAAATCGCGCCGGCTCCAGGAACTCCGATTGTACGGCGACCCCGGGCCCGGCTCCCGGAACCAGAGACCGGCTCAGGCTCGTGGAGAGCAGGGCGGAAGGAATTCCATGCCCCGATACGTCCATGTGGTAGAAGCCGACCAAGCCATCGCCGAGGTCAAAAAAGTTGAAGCCGTCACCGGAGACCTGGGCGGCGGGCAGGAACAACCACTCGGCCCGAAACGGATACACCGCGCAGTCCGAGGTTGGCAGCATCTGACGCTGAATGCGGGCGGCGGCGGCCAAATCTGTTTGAATCTGATCATAGGCCCGCTCCAACCGGTTTCGAGATACACGAAGCTCGCGGTTTTGCTCGGCGAGCCGTTCCTCGAGGTCAAGGATGCGCTCAGCAACCTGAAGCCGAGCCCTAAGGACCTTGGCATCTAAGGGCTTGCTCAGGAAATCGTCCGCGCCGGCGCTGAGCCCGTCCACGAGGTCCGCCCTATCGGATCGGCTGGTTAGTAAAATGATGTAAACGTATCGCCCCAGGGTCGCGCTACGAACGGCGCGACAGAGTTCTGGGCCGGACATGCCCGGCATCATCCAGTCGCAGACAACGATGCGGACGCTCGACTTCTCGATCTGACTGAGTCCATCGAACCCGTCAATCGCGTCAAGGGTGTCATATCCCCACCGTTCGAGCAGCGCTCGGACATAGATCCGAATTTCGGGGGCGTCATCGATGACCAGGGCTTTCACGGCAAGTTTCGGATTTCAGAACAACAGGAAGTAGACTGAAGAGAGCACAGGAATATAAAAGGCCGAGCGGATATGCCGCTCAGACCTTCCTTGTGCTTATCGGCATTCATCGCGCTAGTTCCAGTTTCCCGATCGTCGGCGGGGAATCCACGATGATGAGCTCCTGTAAGTTCTGTTTACCGTGGAACAGCACCCCAGCCGCTCGATTTGGTGGGAGCGGCGCCTTGGTGGGAGCGGCGCCTCGCCGCGACGAGCCTGCAAACTGCTGCGGCTCTTGTTCCATGCTCCGGGGTGCCAGAGACATGGCATGACCGTTAGCCC
>JANQGF010000186.1 GCA_028277465.1 Chromatiaceae bacterium | reverse complement strand
TAGGGGGATCGACGCGAGGGAGTGGGAGAGCGAGGCCATTTCGTTCCGGTTTCGAGGCGCATAGTGGGTTCTATGTCACGAGAAACCGGGGCGAAAGGGGCCGTTCTCCCGCTTCCGCAGCCGATTCAGCCTAAGTTGGACAGGCTCCTAGAACCACGGCACCAGAGAGGGCTGGAGGAATCGGACGCCGCAATGGGCACCGTGGCGAGATGACAAAGGTTCACGGCGATTTCCTGGAAAGAATGTACCCAAGAGATCGACCGATCGTAGGTTGGGCTGAGCGAGAGCGAAGCCCAACAGGCGCTGCGTTGGGGTTCGTTCCTCACCCCAACCTACGGGGTAGGATCTCTTCCGGAGATCACCCAAGCTGCTTCAAACCAACAGGCTGTAGGCCATCGCGACTGGAATGACCACGACTGCCGTAATCGACAGGATCTCGCTCAACGTCAACTCCTTGAGGACTGCAATCAACTTCATGATGACAACGCTCCAAACAACACGCCAAATGCACGCGGAGCCACATGCAAGCCGGCGGGGACCGCAAAGAGACTCCGAATCCTAGGCTGCGGGTTCAGCCGTACTTTAATTTATTAGAGTATAATTATTTTATTTTCAACCTCAAACCTCGCCTGATTCCGCAAAGTGTGACGAACCTCACACTCTCTCGACCCGTCTCATGCAAGTTGACCCAGTGAACACAGCGTCAAGGCGCATCGTCATCGGCCTGTCCGGCGGTGTGGACTCGGCGGTGGCTGCACACTTGTTGTTGCAGAAGGGCCACCAGATCGAGGCACTCTTCATGAAGAACTGGGAGGAAGACGATCGCGCGGGCTATTGTGCCGCGGCCCAAGACCTGAAGGATGCCAGGTCCGTTGCCGAACGATTGGGCATCCGGCTCCATACGGTCAACTTCGCCACCGAGTACTGGGATCGGGTATTCACCGAGTTCCTCCGCGAGTATCGCGCACTGCGCACCCCGAATCCGGACGTACTCTGCAACCGCGAGATCAAGTTCGCGGCCTTCCTGAATCACGCTCTCGACCTCGGGGCCGAGGCCATCGCCACCGGCCACTATGCCCGGGTCACGCGAGATGCAGCTGGCAGTCACCTGCATCTCAGCGCCGACCAGGAGAAGGACCAAACCTATTTCCTGCACCGACTCGACCAGACGCAATTGGCTCACACGGTCTTCCCGCTTCAGGCCCTGACCAAGACCGAGGTTCGGGCCATCGCCCGGGACCTCGGTCTCAACAACGCCGAGAAGAAGGACAGTACCGGCATCTGCTTCATTGGCGAAAGGCGCTTCCGAGATTTCCTGGCCCGCTACCTGCCCCGCGAACCTGGACCAATCGAGACGCCCGAAGGCGTGACGCTCGGAGAACACTCGGGCCTTGCCTACTACACCATCGGTCAGCGTCAAGGGCTCGGGGTCGGCGGGATCGCCGGCGGCCAGGAGGCACCATGGTACGTGGCCGCGAAAGACCCGGAGCGCCATGCCTTGATCGTCGTGCAAGACAGGCATCACCCGATGCTCATGTCTCCGGGACTGGACGCCTTGCCTCCTCACTGGATCGCCGGGAGCGCGCCCTCCCCAACCCCCTTCTCCTGCCTGGCCCGGTTGCGCCACCGCCAGCCGCTGCAACCCTGTGAGGTCGTTTCCACGGATGGGGACGGCTGCCGGGTCCGTTTCGAGGTACCGCAGAGGGCCGTCACACCTGGACAGTCGATCGTCTTCTACCGTGACGGCGAGTGCCTCGGAGGCGCCGTCATCGACCGCGGATGGAACAACGCGTGCATCAGCTGACACCGGACGACCGGTCGGGCTTTGCGCTCACCCCGCCTTCGGGTTCAAATGACGCTTTCTGTTCGCTCGGAGTTCCAAGCTGTATGCCTCATGACAACCAAGAGCGTATCGTCGCCCTCGCCGGCATTTACCAAGCGGTCAACGCGGTGATTCGAATCGCCCGCCATGGAGCGGCCGATGCCGATGCCATGGAACCCTGCATTTACAGCTTGCTTCAGGTCGATGCGGAGCGGGTAGAAGCCGTGTTCGGCGATCCTGGTGCAGTCGCGAATGGCGCCCGTCAAATCATCGCCCAATTGACGGGTCAACCCGAGCGCAGCCTGGAGATGACGCGCTACGTCGTCCTCTTGATGCGGCTGGAGCGCAATCTCTCCAGACGGCCGGATCTCTTGTCGCGCATCAGCCAAGGCATCGCGGCCGCCGAATCCAAACGGGAGCATTTCGCCCTGCTGCACCCCAATCTGCTGGCCCACTTCGCCGACATCTACAGCGAGAACCTCAGTCAGCTCGAGCCGCGAATCGTGGTGCGTGGCGAGTCCATGCACCTCAGCAACCCGGACAATCAGAATCGGATCCGCGCCTTGCTCCTGGCCGGCGTCCGTGCCGCCATGCTGTGGCGCCAGATCGGTGGCAGCCGCTGGCAGATCCTCTTCAAGAACAAACAGATTCTTGCCGACGCCAGGCATTACATCAGCGCACACTCCCACTGAACCGGGCCGTTCGCCCAAGCCCTTACACCGGGCGGCCGAGCCCAACCCTCTGCTGCAGTGCAGCACTTGGCGGGCCCAAATCCGAGGGCTAGAATCGGAGACTGGCCCGTCATGATAGAGAGATAGCCCCGGAGCCCTCGATGCCCAATCGCTTCAACGCCAAGTCCAGCCTACAGGTCGCCGGGCAGGAGTACGAGATCTACCGGCTCGACGCCGTGCCGACCGGCGTGCGCCTGCCTTACTCGCTGAAGATCCTGCTCGAGAACCTGCTCCGAAACGAGGACGGTGTGACCGTTACACACCAGGACATCGCCGATCTGAGCCAATGGGATCCGCGCGCGAAGCCTTCAAAGGAGATCCAATACCGCCCGGCACGCGTGCTAATGCAGGACTTCACCGGAGTCCCAGCAGTGGTCGATCTGGCCGCCATGCGCGACGCGATGGCGGCACTCGGGGGCGACCCGCGCAGGATCAACCCACTGCAGCCGGTCGAGCTGGTCATCGACCACTCGGTGCAAGTGGATCACTTCGGTTCCGACGAGGCCTTCGCACTCAACGCCGAACTGGAGCTCCGGCGCAACCAAGAGCGCTACAAGTTCCTGAAATGGGGCCAAAACGCATTCGATGGCTTGAAGGTGGTCCCGCCCGACACCGGCATCGTGCACCAGGTCAACATCGAGTACTTGTCCCGCGTGGTCTTTCCCAACGCCAACCAGGACATCACCCAGGCCTATTTCGACACCTGTGTCGGGACCGATTCCCACACCACCATGGTCAACGGACTCGGTGTGCTCGGTTGGGGTGTCGGCGGGATCGAGGCCGAGGCCTCCATGCTCGGCCAGCCCATTTCCATGCTGGTCCCGCGGGTCGTCGGCTTCAGGCTCAGCGGGACGCTCAGAGAGGGAGTGACGGCGACCGATCTGGTGCTCACCATCGTCGAACGGTTGCGCAGACAGGGTGTCGTGGGGGCATTCGTCGAATTCTTTGGCCCGGCGATCGGTGCCCTACCGATGGGCGAGCGGACCACCATCGCCAACATGGCGCCCGAGTACGGCGCCACCTGCGGTCTCTTCCCGATCGATCAGGTAACGTTGGATTATCTGCGCCTGACCGGACGGGACGAGGCCCAGATCGCCCTGGTCGAGTCTTACTGCAAGACTCAAGGGGTCTGGCACAGCGCGGACGCGCCCGAGGCGGATTATTCGGAGACGCTGGAGCTCGATCTAAGCGCAGTGGTCCCCTCGCTCGCCGGTCCCAAGCGCCCGCAAGATCGGGTTCCACTCACCGGGATGGCGCGCCACTTCCCAGCGGCACTGGCGGCGCTCAAGCAGGAGCGCGGCATCCCCGACAAGGGTCCGGTCACGGCCGTCCTCGACGACCGCGAGGTCGAGCTGTCGGACGGATCCATCGTGGTCGCCGCCATCACCTCCTGTACCAACACGTCCAACCCGAGCGTCATGGTCGCTGCCGGACTGGTTGCCAAGAAGGCAGCCGAGCTCGGACTCGAGTCCGCACCCTGGGTCAAGACCGCACTGGGTCCAGGCTCCATGGCGGTCACCCGATATCTCGACCGTGCCGGACTGAGCGGACCGCTGAAGCGACTCGGTTTCCACAATGTGGGCTATGGATGCACCGTCTGCATCGGCAACACGGGTCCACTGCCGGCACCCGTCTCCAAGGCCATCGCTGAACATGATCTGTGCGCGGTCTCCATCCTCTCTGGAAATCGTAACTTCGAGGGTCGCGTCCACGCCGAGGTACGCATGAACTACCTGGCAAGCCCGGCCCTGGTCGTGGCCTATGCCATCGCCGGGCGGATCGACATCGACCCCTATACAGATCCGCTGACGCGGGATAGCGAAGGCAATCCGGTCTACCTGAAAGACATCTGGCCGACCCAGAACGAGGTCGACCGCGTCATCGCCGAAAACGTCACGGTCGATGAGTTCAAGGGCGCCTACGCCGATGTCTACGCGGGCGATCGCGGCTGGCGGTCACTGGGTGCCGCCGACACTCAGACCTATGACTGGCCGGAGTCCACCTACATCCGCAGACCGCCCTATTTCGACGGCATGACACTGGATGTCCCGGCCGTGACCGACATCCGGGGCGCACGCTGTCTCGCGCTGCTCGGTGACTCCATCACCACCGATCACATCTCCCCCGCTGGCGCCATCAAGCCCGAATCCCCAGCCGGTCGCTACCTGATCGAGGAGGGTGTGGATCCAAGAGACTTCAACAGTTTGGGATCGCGCCGCGGCAATCACGAGATCATGATGCGCGGCACCTTTGCCAACATCCGGCTGCGCAACCTGATGGCACCCGGCACCGAAGGCGGGGTGACGCTGCACCAGCCGAGCAACGAGCGGATGTCCATCTACGATGCCGCCATGAGATACCGGGCCGAGGGTACACCACTGATCGTGCTCGCCGGCAAGGAATACGGCTCAGGTTCCTCACGGGATTGGGCCGCGAAGGGCCCAGGCCTGCTCGGCGTACGAGCCGTGATCGCTGAGAGCTACGAACGCATCCACCGTTCCAATCTGGTCGGAATGGGTGTCTTGCCGCTCGAGTTCATCCAAGGCGACAGCGCTCGCTCGCTTGGACTCGAGGGAACCGAGACCTTCGATATCCTCGGATTGAGCAGCGGCCCGACGACGCAGGTCGAGATCCGTGCGAGCTCCACGGGGGGCAGGGTCACGACCTTTTCCGCCCGGGTGCGGATCGACACCCCGAATGAGCTGGAGTATTACCGCAATGGCGGTATCCTGCCATACGTTTTGAGGAGGCTTGCAGCGTAAGGCGGGGCCTCGAGCCTAGCGGTCATGGCGGTCGACGCCACCCCGAAAGATGAAATAGAGGCCGCTGCGAAGGGCGGGGTCTCCCCCTCTGTTCAATTCAACCGAGTTGGAAAGATCGCCATCCTGGCGATCTTTCGAGAGGCGACGGGAGAATGCACCCGTCTGTCCCCTTAGCTTGATCCTCGTCCTCAGGACCAAGAATGCTGGTGACGTCCGGCAGAACTCAGGCGTGGCCGTATCACCTCCAGCAGGGTCGTCAGGCACATCAAGTCTCTCAGCGTCCGAGCATTGTAACGGCCGGCCATCAGCATCAGGCCGTCCAGAAGGTCGGCACCATCCCACGGCGGCCAAATGATCTGCTCGAGGCGCTGGCGCCGGACTTGATCCAGGTCACGGTAACGCAGAAACAGATTGCTACCAGCATGAGCATCGACGACGCAATCGACAGTCAGTGAATCGCCGTTACTGTCGGTGAAGGTCAGCTCCACCTTCCCCCCACGTCGCAGGATCGGCGCACCTTCCACGAAGAGGCCATCGGCGCCGACCTCGTAGGTATGGCAGTCGGCTGCAATTCCGAGCTCGGGCGCTCGCAACCCTACCTTGAGCCGTCTTGGGAGATAAGTTGCCTCGTTGTCGGCTTGCATCCGGACCCCTCCTTTCGTTCCTGTGGGCTGTTGGCTTACGCTTAGTGGTTGAAATTGATGAATTGCTTATTTACTAAGAATCGAATCAATGTTAGAATCTGCGCGAGGCTTATTTTTGGCGCGAGAATTAAGCTAGTTGAAGCCCGAGCATGCTGTCAAGGGTGAAGCGTGCTTTTCTCCTTCCCTGACCAACCAGCCCATCATTGCCCCCCATGACGGATTTCCCCTCATGACGGATTTCATCGAGAAGCTCCGACTGAAGGAGATGGCGGAAGAGGACCGCTATTTCGCCCGCCGCGACCTCGAACTCATTGATGCACTGCGTAAGAAGCGGCTAGCGGAGCTGGCGAGATGCAGCAGTTTCGGGGCGAAGAGACAGGCAAAGCGATTCGAGGATCGTTTCCAGCGGCTCAACATGAGACTCAAGAAGAGACGAGGCAAACTCTGGCGCGGCTACCGGGCGCTGCTCGATGAGATCAACAGGGCATGCAGACACCGCGTCTAAGGCGATTGCCGGAAATTCTCATGTCAGATGGCGCCGGATTGGCGTCTGCCTTCAAGGAGCGTCGGCAGGAGCATAGCCGCGCTATGTGACTGCTGGCGCGACGCAGAAGGCAGGCGTCAAGACAAGCCAGGTGGTATGAGAATTGACAAAAATCGCCTAAGTGCCCAAGCCCGACAATCTTCTCACTGATCCAATCTGCTGTCCGGAGTCACGATCGAAAATGGAGCTATCCAGTCTCACCGCGGTATCCCCCGTGGACGGCCGCTATGCTGACAAGACCGCCGAGCTGCGGACGATCTTCAGCGAGTTCGGACTCATTCGGCGCCGCGTCCAAGTGGAGATCGGCTGGCTTCAGGTCCTGGCTCGCCATCCGCTGATCGCCGAAGTACCCACCTTCTCCGCCGAGGCAAACCGCCTGCTCGACGACCTCGTGACCGGTTTTGGCCCTCTGGAGGCCAGAAGGGTCAAAGAGATCGAGCGCACGACCAACCATGACGTCAAGGCAGTCGAGTATTTCCTCAAGGAGCGCATCGCGAGCAACGCCGAGTTGCGAGCCGTCGGTGAGTTCATTCACTTCGCCTGTACCTCCGAGGATATCAACAACCTCGCCCACGGCCTGATGATGAAGGCCGGGCGCGACCAGCACCTGCTGCCGCTGATGGATCAAACGATCCGGGCGATCCGCGACCTGGCCCACCGTTACGCCGAACAGCCGATGCTCTCCCGAACGCACGGCCAGCCCGCCAGCCCGACGACGCTGGGCAAGGAAATGGCGAACCTGGTGCACCGGCTGCGCCTGCAGCGCGATGGCGTCGCTCAGGTCGATCTCTTGGGAAAGATCAACGGCGCTGTCGGCAACTACAATGCCCACCTCGCCGCTTACCCCGATGTCGACTGGCCGCGCCTGGCCCGCGACCTCGTCGAGTCGCTCGGGCTGGGCTGGAGCCCCTACACGACCCAGATCGAACCCCACGACTGCATGGCGGAGCTCTTCGGCGCCATCGGCCGCTTCAATACCGTCTTGATGGATTTCTGTCGGGATGTGTGGGGCTATATCGCGATCGGCTACTTCAAGCAGCGGACCATCGCCGGCGAGGTCGGCTCCTCCACCATGCCCCACAAGGTCAACCCGATCGACTTCGAGAACGCCGAAGGAAATCTGGGTTTGGCCAACGCCATCTTGGGGCATCTCGGCGGTAAATTGCCTCTCTCGCGCTGGCAGCGCGACCTGACCGACTCCACCGTGCTCCGTAATCTGGGTGTCGGTTTCGCTCACACCAGCATCGCGCTGCAATCGGTCCTAAAGGGCATCGGAAAGCTGGAGGCCGACCCCGAACGCCTGGCCGCGGACCTGGACGCCAACTGGGAGGTGCTGGCCGAGCCGATCCAGACTCTCATGCGCCGTTTTGGTGTCGAGGCACCCTATGAGCAGCTCAAGACACTGACCCGAGGGCACCGTATCGGCCCAGATGAGCTCGAACGCTTCATCGAGGGTCTCTCCATACCAGAAGCGGCCAAGTCGGAGCTCAAGGCGATGAGCCCGGCCAGCTATCTAGGCGCGGCACCCCGGCTCGCGCGTGAGATTTAGGCGATTGCCGGAAATTCTCATGCCAGATGGCGCCGGATTGGCGTCTGCCTTCAAGGAGCGCCGGCAGGAGCATAGCGGGGCTATGTGACTGCTG
>JANQGF010000160.1 GCA_028277465.1 Chromatiaceae bacterium | reverse complement strand
CACCACCAGGAGCATCGCCGGGCTATGTGACTGGTGGCGCGACACCGAAGGCGGGCGTCAAGACAAGTCAGATGGTATGAACATTGACAGAAATCGCCTTAAACCGCGTCCGATGCGGATCCAGTGGCTTGCTCAACGCCGTGGACAGTCCATAGAGAATCGGTTTCTCGCTCTGGACGCGGTTTAGATCAGTGCTTCCCAAGACCTAGCCGAGGAGCGCCGCCATCAAACCCCTCTTCGTCCGCGGCCCGTCTCCCACCGCCCGGGTAATCCTGGCGGTGGCGCTGGCGCTCGGGCTGATCGTCGCCGATCATCGCTACCAGCACTTGGATGGGGTCCATGCGCTGTTCTCGGTCGTCGTCTACCCCCTGCAGTTTGCGGCCAACCAGCCCTCTCATCTCGCCCGCGAGGCCCAGGAAAGCCTCGCCAGCAAGGCAGAGCTGCAGCTCGCCAAGGACGCACTCTATCGTGAGAATCTCTTGCTGAAGGCACGCCTGCAGCAGTTCGAGGCGCTGGAGGCCGAGAACGCGCGACTGCGCGAGCTCCTCGGCTCCTCGCTCGACGTCGGCGAGCGGGTCTTGATCGCCGAGATCTTGGCCGTCGATCTGGCGCCCTATCGCCAGCAGGTGATGATCAACAAGGGGACGAACGTCGGTGTCTTCATCGGTCAACCGGTCCTGGACGCCAACGCCGTCATGGGCCAGATCATCCATGCCAATCCCTTCTCGGCCACCGTGCTCCTCATCACCGACGCCGATCATGCCATCCCGGTGGAGGTCAACCGCAATGGTCTGAGAAGCATCGCCGCCGGCACCGGCCCGAGCCAGGAGCTGCAATTGCTCTACCTCCCCAAGAACGCGGATATCCGCGTCGGCGACCTCTTGGTCACCTCCGGAATGGACGAGCGCTTTCCGCCCGGCTATCCCGTGGCACGGGTGAAACAGGTGCGACAGGACCCGGCCAATCCCTTCGCCGCGGTCATCGCCGAGCCCAATGCCCGTCTGGATCGCAGCCGCGAGGTGCTCTTGGTCTGGTCGCTGAGTCCGGATCCGCATCAGCGGGCGCTGACCGCGGGCAGATCGCGGATGCAGGGCAAGCCTTGATGCCTGCCAGGGGACGGGGAGGTCCAGCCTGGGCAGCGCTGACCCTGATGCTGGCCATGTTTCTCGCCATTCTGCCAATGCCAGCCGGTTTCGAGGATTTCCGGCCCCAGTGGTTGGCACTCACGATCATCTTCTGGTGTCTGACGCTGCCCGAGCGAATCGGCGTATTCTGGGCCTTCTGGTCGGGTTTGATCCTCGATGTCGTGTCTGGGTCACTGCTGGGCCAGAATGCGCTGAGTCTATCCGTCGTGGCCTATCTCACCGTCATCCTGCGTCCGCGTGCCCGCCTCTTTCCGCTCCCGCAGCAGAGTCTGTTCGTGTGGGTGCTTCTCTTGGTCGAGCGCCTCTTGGCGCTCTGGGTCGTGGGCGCGAGCGGCCAGCCGATGCCGACCCTGGCCTATTGGTTGCCCACCTTCGTCGGTCTCCTCTTATGGCCCTGGCTTTCCATCATGCGCAATCGGGTGGAGCGTCGCATGGGTGCGGTCTGATTCATGCTTGAAACCGGGTTCGAGGTGCGCCAACGCGAGCGGCGGCTCGTCACCACCCGAGCCCTGGTCGCCGGGGCGCTGGTGATCCTCGGCTTCGCCTTGATCCTGCTCCGCCTGCTGCATTTGCAGGTCAATCGCCACGAGTATTTCTCGGTCCTGTCCCAGGACAACCGGGTCAAGGTCCAGCCTGTTCCGCCGACACGGGGTCTGATCTACGACACCAAGGGGCGACTCCTGGCCGACAATCACCCCTCCTTCGCGTTGGAGATCACGCTCGAGAAGGTCGAGGATCTGGCGCAAACCATCGACGCGCTATCGGAACTGATCCGCATCGAGGAGAAGGATCGTGCCCGTTTCGCGCGTCTGAGACGGCAAAGGATGCGGTTCCAGGGTGTCCCCATTCGTCTCAACCTGACCGAGGCCGAGGTGGCACGCTTCGCGGTGAACGGGCACCGCTTCGCGGGCGTCGATGTGCGTGCAGAGCTGATCCGAACCTATCCGTACGGCGCGCTCACCGCCCATGCGCTCGGTTATGTGGGGCGGATCAACGAACAGGAACTGGCGAGCATCGATACGAGCCAATACGCTGGAACCAACTTCATTGGCAAGGTCGGTACGGAGAAGACCCACGAGACCCTGCTTCACGGCCGGGTCGGCTATCAACAGGTCGAAGTGAATGCCCGTGGACGCATCCTTCGCACCTTGGAGAGCACCCCGCCCCAGCCCGGCCAGGATCTCCTCCTTTATCTCGACGTGAGCCTGCAACAGGCCGCGACCGACGCCTTGGGGGGCCGGCGCGGCGTCGTCGTGGCCATGGACCCGCGTGATGGTGGCGTGCTGGCACTGGTGAGCGAGCCGAGCTTCGACCCGAACCTCTTCGTCGAAGGGATCAGCCATGCGGACTATCGCGAATTGCTCTACTCCCCCGACAAGCCGCTCTTCAATCGCGCGGTGCGCGGCCAGTATCCGCCCGGCTCCACGGTCAAGCCTTTCATCGGTCTAGGGGGGCTGGCGCTGGGTGTCGTCGGCCCGGAGAAGACCACTTATTGCCCAGGGTATTTCTCGCTGCCCGGGCAACGCCACCGCTTTCGCTGCTGGCGACGGGGTGGACACGGCGCAGTCACGCTCGAGCAGGCGATGGTGCAGTCCTGCGACGTCTATTTCTATTCACTCGCCCACCAGATGGGGATCGGTCAGCTGCACGAGTTCTTGAGCCGGTTCGGCTTCGGCACGCGCACCGGCATCGATGTCTCGGGCGAGCTCCCTGGACTGCTGCCCTCGCCGGAGTGGAAACAGCGCGTTCGCAAGCGACTCTGGTATCCGGGCGAGACACTCATCCTCGGCATCGGCCAGGGCTCCTTCCTTGCCACCCCGCTGCAGCTGGCCGCGGCGACGGCGGCGCTGGCCAATCGCGGCCGCTTCATCCAGCCGCGACTCGCACGCGCCAGCCGTCTGCCCGGCACGGCGGCGGCGCAGCCGTTGCCGCTCGCCTCGCGGCGGGTCGACGCGGGCGACCCGCGCAACTGGGATCGGATGATCGCGGACATGACCCAGGTGGTCGAGGGACGGCGGGGCACCGCCCGACGGATCCGCTCGCCGCATTATCGCATCGCGGGCAAGACAGGCACCGCGCAGGTCTTCACCGTTGGGCAGAAGGAGTCCTACGACGCGGCAAAGGTCCCTGAGCGCATGCGCGATCACGCGCTCTTCACCGCCTTCGCACCGGTCGAGGATCCGCGGATCGTCATCGCGGTGCTGGTCGAGAATGGGGGCCACGGCGGCGCGACTGCAGCGCCCGTGGCGCGCCAAGTGATGGATGCTTACTTGGAAGGCCTGGGATTGATCCCTACGCACGAGACCGAGAATGGCGGTTAGGTTCACGCCCTCGCTCCCCGACCGCGACATGGAACCGGGCGAGCCCGGACTCCTGCGTCGGATCCACATCGATGCGCCCCTTCTGCTTGGCCTGCTGGCCCTTTGCGGCTTCGGTCTGCTGGTGCTCTATAGCGCCAGCGGTCAGGATCCACTGACCGTCAGGCGCCAGCTGATCCGTCTAGGCGTCGCCTTCGGGGTCATGCTCGTGCTGGCCCAGGTGCCGCCGACCAGCCTGCGGCGCTGGTCATTGGGCATCTATGCCGCCGGTGTCGGCATGCTGGTGGCGGTCCTGCTGTTCGGTGAGACGGGCAAGGGTGCCCAGCGCTGGCTCGAGGTGGGGGGACTGCGCTTCCAGCCCTCCGAGCTGTTGAAGATCGCCCTGCCCATGGCCGCTGCCTGGCTGCTGTCGCTGCGCCCCCTGCCGCCACGGCTGCTGGAGATTCTGCTGGTGGTCATGCTGACCCTAATCCCGGTTCTCCTGATCGCCGAGCAGCCGGATCTGGGCACCTCGCTCCTGGTGGCCAGCGCCGGGGTCATGGTGCTCTTCATCGCAGGCTTGAGCTGGTCCATGATCCTGGGCCTGGCGAGTCTCGCGGCCGCCATCGCCCCGCTGCTCTGGCTGGTCATGCACGACTACCAGCGCGCGCGGGTCCTGACCTTCCTCAACCCGGAGTCGGACCCACTGGGCACGGGCTATCACATCATCCAATCCCAGATCGCGATCGGGTCAGGTGGCATCTACGGGAAGGGATGGCTCAATGGGACCCAGTCCCATCTGGAGTTTCTGCCCGAGCGCCATACCGATTTCATCTTTGCCGTGGTCGGCGAGGAGCTGGGTTTCAGCGGTATCCTCGCCCTGCTCGCGCTCTATCTCGTCGTCATCCTGCGGGGACTGCTCATCGCCGTGCGCGCCCCGGACAACTACGGTCGGCTGCTGGCGGGCGGGCTGACGCTGGTGTTCTTCGTCTATGTCTTCGTCAATACCGGGATGGTGACGGGTCTCCTCCCGGTGGTGGGCATCCCGCTGCCGCTGGTCAGCTACGGAGGCACCTCGATGGTGACGCTCCTGGCCGGCTTCGGCCTCGTGATGGGAGTCGCGACGCATAAAAAATAACTTTTTTGCTTAGATGCTTTGCGCATATACTGCAGGTGAAATATAGGATCTGAATCCTCCGCGAAGCCCCCATGCCCGAACTGCATCGCTTCCTCGTCCTGGTCCTCGCGCTCGTGCTCGACCCCGCGATGGCGGAACCGGTCGACGATCGTGCCGCGACCCGAGGATTCGTCGGCGACATGGCGAGCAGGCATGGCCTCGACCCCGCGGCGGTCCAGGCCCTGTTGGATCGGGCCAGATTCCGACAGGACATCATCGACGCCATGGAGCGTCCCTACGAGGAAAGGCCCTGGCGCGAGTACCGCAAGCTCTTCTTGACCCCGAGCCGCATCGAGGGGGGCGTCCGCTTCTGGCGCGAGAACGCCGAGACCCTGGCCCGCGCCGAGCTCGCCTACGGCGTTGAGCCGGAGATCATCGTTGCCGTCATCGGGGTCGAGACCAGCTACGGCGGCAACCTGGGTGGTCATCGGGTCCTCGACGCCCTGACCACCCTGGGCTTCTCCTATCCCAGACGGGCGGACTTCTTTCGCCATGAGCTCGAAGAGTTCCTGCTGCTGAGCCGAGAGGAGCGGATCGACGCCGCCAAGGTGCTGGGCTCCTACGCGGGCGCAATGGGCAAGCCCCAGTTCATTGCCTCGAGTTACCGTGCCTATGCGGTCGACTTCGACGGCGATGGACGGCGTGACCTCTGGAACAGCAACCCCGATGTCATCGCCAGTGTCGCCAACTACTTCCGGGACCACGGCTGGCAGAGGGGCGAGCCGGTCGCCGTGCGGGCCGAGCTCGGGACGAGACTCGCCGCCGGCATCCCGATCGCCGAGAAGAGGCCGCTCGAGCCCAATGTCACGGCGGGCGAACTGCGAGTCGCGGGTATCGATTGGCGTGCCCCCTTGGCGTCCTCCACACCTGTCACCCTGATCCGGCTGGAGGGCCGTGGCGAAGAATACTGGGTCGGTCTCGAAAACTTCTATGTCATCACGCGCTACAACCACAGCAATCTCTACGCCATGGCAGTACACCAATTGAGCCAAGAGATCCGGAGGCGCTATGCGGGCGAGACCTGATCGCGAATGTCCGGTGGGAGACTGAGCCAGATGGGACCGGATCCGGCGGCCGGCCCGCGGCCGCACCTCGCGTCACTGGCAACAGCCTCTTGCCTTTTGGTCTGGTTGACGCCGGTCCTGCTCACCGGCTGCGCGAGCCGGGGTGGCCAGGTCGATGCGACGCCCGAAGAGGTCCCGCCGCACATCGCCCGCATCCCGGATGCGGTCCCCAAGGTCGAGCCACTATCCAGATCCGGCAATCCCAAGTCCTATGTGGTCTTCGGCAAACGCTATCACACCAAGCGCGACCGTCGGGGTCACGTCGAGCGCGGGCTCGCCTCCTGGTATGGAAGACCCTTTCACGGCCGCAAGACGAGCTCGGGTGAGATCTACGATATGCATGCCATGACGGCAGCGCATAAGACCTTGCCACTGCCGACCTATGCACGGGTCACCAACTTGGAGAACGGCCGGCGCGTCATCGTCCGGATCAATGACCGCGGCCCCTTTCACGGGGGAAGGATCATCGATCTATCCTATACGGCGGCGGTCAAGCTGGGAGTGACCAAGAAGGGTACGGCGATGGTCGAGGTACGCGCCATCGATCCAGCCCGACGGCGCGCCGATGCCGGTCCATTCCTCGCCGCTCGCACCAAGCCCGAGACCCGCCCCAGGACCGAGGCCGCCGCTCGCACCGATCCAGCGGCTGCGCGGCGCGAGGAGACCCGCACGCGGCCCCTTGACCTGGTCCCAGCATCCGCACCGCTTGCCAAGCCCGAAGCAAAGGGCCCGCCGCTCGAGACGACCGTCGCGAGCCAGGCCCCGACCCCCTCTGACTCCCTGTCTGGATCGAGGTCAGCGACCGGCCGACCCGAGTCGGTCTCGGGGCAGCCGCTCTATCTGCAGATCGGCGCCTTCGGTGACCCGCAGAACGCCGAGCGACTGCGTGCCCGTCTGGCGACCACCGGGGTAAAGGACAGGATTCGGATCCTCACGTCGACAGCGGACGGCTCCTCGCTCTACAAGGTGAGAATCGGACCCCTCGACTCCGAGCAAGACGCCGAGAGGCTCTCACGCCAACTCGCAGCGCTCGGCGTGGAGCCTCCGCGCCGCGTCGGGAACTGACGCCGGGCTTCGAATCCAGGGGCACTCGTTGGCGCTGATCATCGTTCCGGCCATGCCCGCTCGGCAACCGGGGGCTACAGCGACGCGGTATCTCGTAGGGTCCGCTGTGCGGACCGTACTCTGATACCGGATGGCGCCGGATTGAGGTCTGCCTTCAAGGAGCGGCGGTAGGCGCATCGCCGGGCGATGTGACTGCTGGCGCGACACCGAAGGCGGGCGTCAAGACCGGCCAGGTGGGATGAGAGTTGACAGAAATCGCCTTAAAATAGGTTCCGCGTCACCCTCCGCCATTCCAAAGGAAGCATTGATCGACTCGCTGCGAGCCGGAGAGCTCGACCTTGAATCAGTAACTTATCCATCACTATTCCGCCGGACCTCTGGATTTAGATCAGTGCTTCCCAAAGCCTCGGACACCCTCATGAAGTCAGCATCGACGCTCCTCTTGTTCCTCCTCTGCGCGCTCCCCTTCATGGCCACGGCTGCACAGCCGCCGATACCGGCCCCCCCCTCGAAGCTGCCGGCGAAGGGCTATGTGCTGCTCGACTTCAACACTGGGAAGACCCTGGCCGAGCTCAATGCCGACGAGCGACTGGAGCCGGCCAGCCTGACCAAGATCATGACCGCCTACGTGGTCTTCCGCGAGCTCGAGGCGGGCAACATCCGACTCACCGATCGGGTTCTGGTCAGTGAGAAGGCCTGGCGCACCGGCGGCTCCAAGATGTTCATCGAGGTCGGCAAGCAGGTGGACCTGGAGGATCTGCTGAAGGGGATGATCATCCAGTCGGGCAACGATGCCAGCGTCGCCCTGGCCGAGCACGTAGCCGGCAGTGTGGAGTCCTTTGCGAAGCTGATGAATGCCCACGCCGAGCGGCTTGGTATGACCAACAGTCACTTCACCAATGCCAATGGGCTACCCGACCCGGGGCTCTATACCACGGCCCGCGACATTGCCCGGGTCGCCATGGCCTTGATTCGCGAGTTTCCGAATTATTACGCCTGGTACCGTACCCCGGAGTTCACCTACAACGACATCACCCAGCGCAACCGCAATCCGCTGCTCAGGAGCGATGCATCGGCCGACGGGGTCAAGACGGGCTACACGAAGGCGGCCGGTTACTGCCTGGTGGGCTCGGCCAAGCGTGGCGAGATGCGTCTGGTGTCGGTCGTGATGGGTTCTGCCTCACCGAGTGCGCGGGCCGAGGCCAGTCTCGCCCTGCTGAACTACGGCTTTCGTTTCTACGAGAGCCACCGCCTCTATCCAGCCGGCCAGCCGGTCGAAACATTACGTGTCTGGTATGGAGATCAGGAGGCCCTTCCGGTGGGACCGCAAGCGGATGTCTTCGCGACCATCCCGCGTGGCACCTATGGCCAGCTGAGCGCCCGGCTGGAGCGAACCTCCGACCTCCATGCCCCGATTGCGATGGGGGCACGGTTGGGCGATATCGTGATCTCAAAGGGTGATGAAGAGTTGACCCGGGTCACACTGGTGGCGCTGCAGGAGGTGGCCGAGGGCGGGCTTTGGCGCCGGGTCAAAGACGGCCTCTTGCAGCTTTTCTGATCAGACGCTAGATATTTAACCTAGAAACGGCAGTTGACCGCTTCTTGCTTCATGCAAGGTATCGTTCAAGAGCGAGCTTGCCACCGGCCCCCACAGGGCAGCCTGGCACAGGCTCGACCAGGCCATGTCTGAATCCGAAACCACTCCGTTCGACTTTCCCTGCCGCTTTCCGGTCAAGGCAATAGGCCCCGCGAATCGCGGTCTCGAGGCCCTGGCGCTCGAGATCGTCGCCCGCCACGCACCCGGCACCGAGGAGACGGATGTCACCGTCCGCCCAAGCCGAGGCGGCAAATGGATCTCCGTAACCATCAGGATCGAGGCGCAAAGCAAGGGACAGCTCGATGCCATCTATCGTGACCTCAGTGCCGAGGATCTCGTGGTCTGGGCGCTGTGAGCGACAATCGCTTGGCCGACCTGCGTCCCTTCCTGCTGCGGCGCCTGCCCGGCCTGCAAGACTACCTCGCGACCTTGAACGCGATGCGGGTCTTCACCGACGCCCGAGGCGATGAGACACTCGACGAGCTCTGGTTGCTTCAACACCCGCCCGTCTTCACCCTGGGCCAGGCCGGACGCCTGGAGCACCTCCTCGACCCGGGCGACATCCCGGTCATCCAGGTCGATCGCGGTGGGCAGATCACCTACCACGGGCCCGGCCAGTTGATCGCCTACCTGATGCTCGATCTGCGGCGGGTCGGCCTGGGCGTCAAACGGCTCGTCAACCTGCTGGAGCAGTCCGTCATCGACCTCCTGGGGACCTATGGGATCGATGCGGCTCGACGTCAGGATGCCCCGGGCGTCTATGTCGCCGACGCCAAGATCGCCTCGCTGGGTCTGCGGATCCGGAACGGTTGCAGCTATCACGGTTTGGCCTTGAACGTCGCCATGGACCTGGAGCCATTCAGGCGCATCAACCCCTGCGGTTACGCGGGGCTTGCGATTACCCAGATCTCGGACTTGGTGACAGGTGTCTCGGTGGCCGAGGCAGGAAGCGCCCTGGTCGAGACCCTCGGGCGCGTCTTCAATCTCAGCCTGCTCGGCGCGGGCCGCGAGGGCGACCCGGGTCGCAAGCCCCCTCCCGGGACGACTTGATCAGGGCACCCGGGCAACCGGCCGCATCTCCTTGTCGCAGACGCCACCGACCTTCACGGTGCGCATCGAGCCGCCGCCGAGACAAGACTCGCCGCGATCGGACAAACGGCAACTGATCTCGAGCGGCCTGCCTGCACTCAGCCAGCTCGGGACCTTGCGGTAGCGCCCAGCCTTGCCCCCACCGCACCCGCTGGGGATCCCGTAGGCCGGACAGTAACCCGGCTTGCGCAGCGAGACCTTGCGCGCCTCCACGACGAAGCCCGGGTAGTTGTCCTCGATGCGGATGATGTCCCGGTCGGGCGCCTCCTCGAAGCGAAACTCCTTGAAAGCGTATCCATTCCCCCGTTTCGAGCCGACCTGAATGCGGGTATTGGCGATCAGCGCGAAGTCGTCACCCTTGCGGGCCACCGCACCGGACATGTACTCCACCCGGTCGTGGTGTGGGAAACACTTTCCCATCGCCGGTGCATGATAATAGTGGCGCATAGACTTGAGATCGGCCAGGGCGTTGCCCGGGAAGACGGCCCGCAAGTCGGCCTCATTGCCATAGAGGATGCGCTCGGCATCGGGCAGTGTCTGGGCATACATCGCCTGGATCCTGGCGTAATAGTCATTGGCCGAGAGATCGGGCCGCAGGTAGCAGGAGGTCAGGCCCGAGATCTGGGTCAGATACTCGTCCCAGATGTTGTACTGAGAGACCGTCGAGGAGACGCCCTGGAAGTCACCCGGGAAACGACAGCCTTGACCCCGCTTGCACTGACCGACGGCACGATTGCGGATCGAGAGGACGACGATGTTGCGTTCGCAGGCACCGTAGGCATTGCAGCCCCGGTCCAGATGACCCTCGTAGAGTGCCGTGCGCATGGCATAGTCCAGATGCTTGGCTTGGGCGAGCCTGCGCTCTGGCCCCAGATCGGGGCGCTTGCCGATGAAGGCGTCCCAGGCGCGCGCCAGCGCGGCCCGCCGACCCGTCAAGCGGCGATTGGCCTTGGCGCATTCGGGCGAGGCGTGGAAGGCGCGCACGATGCCGTCCAATCGACTCGCGCCCGCCATATCACGCCCTCCTTTACCCGAAGACGGGGGATCGAAGAAGGGGGCCTTCTCCAAGGCATAGAGATTGCGGACGCTCATGACATGGCGGACATCAGGTCGACAATGATGATTCCCCACCGTCAACCCCCGGCGGGCGGCCACAGCACGCTTGAAGGTCTGGGTCGAGGAGGCAGTCGCCGTGCGCGGATCCACCAGGATCTCGAACCCGACGAAGGGGGTGCCTCGCGCATCGGTCAGCGGAGCTCCCCGGTGGATCACGAGACAGGGAATCAGGGATGTCCCTTGAGTGAGCGTGCCAGCACGCGACGCCGCCCCGGAACGGGCGAAACCGTCCGCGCTGTAATAGGGCACCTCCATGGGGCCGTTGAAGCGATAGACCGTCATCACCTGGGTCGCCGGGATGGCGGCCTGCAGATTGACGGTGACGAGCAGCGCACAGGCGCCCAAGATGTAGCGCATGGTGGGTCTCCTGGTTGACTGAGGTTGCAACAACCGGTCGGTCTCGGCCGGCTCAGAGCAGGCCCGCACGCTTGATCGCGAAATAGCGGTTCACCAGTGCAATCGGCAACTGGGCCGGCAAGAGGTCGAGCACCTGCACCCCCAGATGCTGGAGTCGCTCCTGGTGGTGACGCCGCTCGTCGAGCCACTGATGCACGGCATGGAAGCGGAGGGCGTCCTGCAAGTCGCGGATGGGTACCTCCAGACTGGCGTCCACTGCCGCCTCCCGCAGATCGGCGATCACCAGGAGATGGCGCCGGCGCAGCAGTCTCGCTGCCTGTTCCAGACCTTCCTGATCCTCGTCTCGGCTATTGGTGATCAAGACCACGAGTGCCCGCCGCGGCATCGCCTGCAGCAGTCCCCGGGCCGCCGAGAGCGGATCCGCCGACTCGAGGCTCGGCTGAATATCATACACGGCTTCCAAGAGGCGATTGAGGTTCTCGGGCTCTTTGCGCGGCGCCAACCAACGTCTCGGACCACCATAGGTCATGAGCCCGACCGCATCGCCTTGACGAACCGCCACATAGGCCAACAGTAACAGGGCGTTCAGTGCGTCGTCCAAGTGGGCACGACCGGCATCGCGATGACGCATGCGGCGACCACAGTCGAGGAGGAAGAAGAGCCGCTGGTCGCGTTCGTCCTCATACTCGCGCGAGATGAGCTTGCGCATCCTGGAGGTCGCCTTCCAATCGATCTGACGCAGGCTGTCCCCGCGCCGATACTCACGCAGCTGGTGGAACTCGGCACCGATCCCGCGCCGTTGCAGACGGCGCACGCCCAACTGCGAGAGCTGGTCGTTGGCCGCCATCAGCGTATAGTGACTGATCTCCGCGAAGTTCGGGAAGACCCTGAGGGTCTCCGGTAACGGCAGGGTGCGGCGTTGCACCCAAAGCCCGAGCCTCGACTGCAAGGCGAGGTCACAGCCCGTCATGGGGAAATCGCCCCGTTGATCAGGACACAGCTGGTATTCGAGGGCGACTCGCGCCATTGGACCGAGACGCACGGGCTGCGGCAGGTCTCGTGTCGCGAAACTGGGCGGGTGCAAGTCGTGGACCTGTAGCCGGAGTCTCTCGCGCGAAGGGTTGACCAGGTCGAGTCGCACCGGGCTCCAGATGCCCAGCGGGAGAGTCCGCCCCAGCTGGCGCGAGAGCGTCGGGGATGGCAGTCGCCAAAGCCACAGCAGGTCTGCCGCGGCGAGACCCAAGAGCAGGATGCCCGCCCCTTGCCAGGCGGGGACCAGGGAGGGCAGCCAGACCGCGGACAGACCCAGAGCGGTCAAACCGACCAGCGCCAGGACCAGGGTTCCACGCGGCCTCATGGCTGGACTGCCCCCCGTCAGGCCGGTCCCAGCCGAGCGGATCGCACCTGATCGGTCTCGTGGGGGCTCAGCCCGGGCCGCGGGAGTCCGCCCTCGGTCATGATGGGGCGGATGGCATGGAGGATATTGGAGAAGAGATGGCGGTGCTCGGCCTCTTCGCGGGCCAGGAGTGCCTTCATGTGTGCGCGACGACTGGGCGCGGGGAAACAGGCGGGACAGGAGTCCGGAACCACCGGCAGGCCGGCTCGCGCGGCATAGTCCGCGGTCTGGCGCTCGCGGCAATAGACCAGTGGGCGGATGATGCGAAGGTCCCCGTCCCGGTTCACATAATGGGCCTTCATGGTGCGCAATTGCCCGCCGTGGAAGAGCGACATCAGCAGGCTCTCGGCCAAGTCGTCCAAGTGCTGCGCCAGGGCGAGGACGTTGTAGCCCTCTTCGCGGCAGATACGGTACATGATCCCGCGTTTCATACGTGAGCAATAGGCACAGAAGGAGTCTCCGTCCATGTGCGCCCTGGCCTGCTCCATCAGTGGTTGGCGCTCATAGTGCCAGGGCACGGCCAAGGCGTCGTAATAGTCCCGGAGCGGCTCGGGATCGAAACCGGGCACCTGAGGATCCACCGTCAGGACCCCGAGCTCGAAGCGGATGGGTGCATAGGTCCGCAGATGCTCGAGTATCCGCAAGAGCGACAAGGAGTCCTTCCCGCCCGAGACACCGAGCAGGATGCGGTCGCCATCTCCGATCATGCGAAAGTCAGCGATGGCGCGACCGACCTGGCGCAGCAGTGACTTGGGCGGTCTGAACGACTTGGGGCCGGGATTCATGGAGGCGATTGTACCTTCGGCCGCGCTTGAACAGCGACAAGGCGAAGCGATGCGTCTCGACCCGCCATTCGTCGCGCGTCGCGGTCAGGACCATGCAGGAGGGGCCACCGTGCGTGCGAGTGCGCCCGGCGGCGCCAGGATTGAGGACCCAGGGTCGGGCATCGAGATCCAGTGCGAGACGGTGGCTATGGCCGTAGACAACCGCCCGGGCCTCGGGGAAACGTCCGCGCAGCAGGTGATGGCGGTTGCGCGCCGGCGTCTGATGACCGTGAATGACGACCAGAGAACCGCCCGGCAGCCACTGTTGCAGCCATTCGGGCAAATGAACCAGAAGGCGTCGATCCTCTTCCGGCCACTTGCGTGCGACATCATTGTTGCCGAACACTGCCAGGACCCGCCCCAGGCGCGGTTGGAGCTCGGCCAGGATGGAGGCACGGCCGATGTCGCCACCGTGAACGGCCAAGTCGCAGCTGCCGACCACCTCCTGGACACGCGGATCCAGGGCGCCATGGGTGTCGGACAGGATCGCGACACGAACCAGGTCCATGCCCACTGCCAGGCTCGAGGAGGGTGCGTCCGGGTTCAACCAGTTAGCCCATGGTGAGTGCCAGCTTACCCTGGGTGTGGCCCTGCTCGAGGAGCCTGTGGGCCTCGGCCGCCTGCTCGAGCGGGAAGGTCCGCGAGACATGGATACGAAGCTCGCCCCGATCGATCAGTTTGGCGCAGCGGCGCAGGATCTCGCCCTGCTGGACCCTTGCTCGGGGCAAGTCCCGAAGCATGGGTGTCAGCATCAACTCGAGGCTGATGCGCAGATTACGCACACGGGCCTCTTTCAGCTCGAGCGCGGGGCCTGGATCCAGGATGGTGACCAAGTCACCATAGTGGGCCACGGCAGGGATGGTACGACGAAAGACCTCGGGGCCGACCGTGTCGAGCGCGATGTCGACACCCTGACCCTCGGTCCAGTCCATGACCGCCTCGACGAGATCCTCTTCCCGATAATTGATGCAGAACTCGGCGCCCAGGGCGTGCGCGAAATCTGCCTTCTCCGGGCTGCTGACCGTGGTACAGACCCGTGCCCCGGCCGCTCGGGCAAGCTGGATGGCCACATGTCCAACGCCGCCCGCGCCGGCATGAATCAGCACCCTCTGTCCTTCGCTCAATCTGGCCCGATCGTGCAGCGCTTCCCAGGCTGTCAAGAGGACCAGCGGGGCGGCAGCGGCCTCGATCATATCGATCTCCCTGGGCTTGGGCTGCGCCAGCTGATTGTCGATCAGGATGTACTCGGCGTAGTTTCCCACCGGACCGCCGATACCGCCGTAACAGAGCCAAACCTCGTCGCCCGGTTTGAAGCGGGTGACCGCCTCGCCTGCCGCCTCCACCACACCGGCCCCATCGCAGCCCAGCACGGCGGGCAGGCCGTTCGGGACCATGGGGCCATTGCGCCGGACCTTGGTGTCTACCGGGTTGACCCCGGCGGCGCTCAGCTTGACCAGAATCTGGTCGGGCTCGGTCAGCTCTGGGCAGGCACGCTCGACCAACCGGAGCACCGCCGGCCCGCCGGTTTCATGGATCTCGATCGCTTTCATCTGATTCTCCTACACAGCAATCACCTGCTTCTTGTAGACCGCGGAAGGAACCGCACGCAAGTCGTCTGGGGTCATTCGACCCTGCCCTCGAGCCGGGTGACTGTCGCAGACCCAGGAAGCAAGTTGCCTTGGTTCGACTTCGTCCTGATCAGCCATTAACGTAAGGGCATGTGCCCGCTGCCCACAAGCCCGCGCCGACGATCGAATCCTGCGGGTACGACCATGGCTGGCCATGCGCCGTGAGCTAATACCCCGGTCGCATCGCCTTCCCGCCGGCGATCGCTGCACGCGCTGCCGCGGATAGCCGCGCGGTTGCGTGCTTGCACTTCGCCCGGCTCTCGTGGCGCAATATCCGCGCCGGGATGACTCGAGCTTGATGGCGATGCGAGATCGCAGGGGGTTCGGTGAGCAAAGATCTGGTGGCGGTATTGCAGGACCGAGTGCGTGAGGCTTCGACGCGGCACAGGCCGCTGGTGCTGAAAGGCAACGGGACCAAGGCCTTCTACGGCCGCCCGATCCATGGTGAGTCACTCTCCGTGGCAGAGCACCAGGGGATCCTCGACTACCAACCGAAGGAGCTCGTGCTGAGGGCGCGTGCGGGGACCTGCCTCGACGAGATCGAGGCGGTGCTCGCTGATCAGGGCCAGATGCTGCCGTTCGAACCACCCCATTTCGCGCAGCGGGCTGCGGGCTTGGACGCGACGCTCGGCGGTACCATCGCCTGCGGTCTGTCTGGCCCGGCCCGGCCTTATGCCGGTGCAGCCCGAGATCTCGTCCTGGGCGCCCAAGTCCTGACCGGACGGGCCGAGGTGCTGCGTTTCGGTGGTGAGGTGATGAAGAACGTCGCCGGCTATGATGTCTCGCGGCTCATGGTGGGGGCCTTGGGTACGCTCGGCATCCTATTGGACGTCAGCGTCAAGGTCATGCCGATCCCGGCGTGCACCCGAACCCTGGCGCGAGACTGCTCGATGCGCGAGGCGCTCGATCGCATGAACCACTGGGTCGGGCAGCCCCTGCCCGTCACGGCCAGCTGTTTCGACGGCGAACGGCTTTGGGTGCGTCTGTCCGGCGCCCGGCAGGGCGTCGCCGAGGCGGCAGCACGCATCGGTGGCGAGACGGTCGAGGAGTCCGTGGCTGCTTCCTTCTGGTGTGATCTGATCCGCGAGCAACGCCATGCCTTCTTCGATGGCGACCTGCCCTTGTGGCGACTGTCTGTGCCGCAAGCGGCCCCTTGTCTGGCGCTCTCCGGCCCGCAGCTGATCGAATGGGGTGGGGCTCAGCGGTGGCTGCGAAGCGATGAGGACGGGGCGAGGACTCGCGCAACGGTCGAGTCAGTCGGAGGCCACGCGGCTCTCTTTCGCGGCGGCGATCGGAGCGGCGAGGTCTTCCACCCACTCCCAGCCGGGCTCATGCGGCTGCATCGCGGACTCAAAGACGCCTTCGACCCCCACGGCATCCTGAATCGCGGGCGGCTGTTCGCAGGGTACTAAGGCGATTTCTGTCAATGTTCATACCATCTGACTTGTCTTGACGCCCGCCTTCGGTGTCGCGCCACCAGTCACATAGCCCAGCTATGCTCCTGGTGGCGCTCCTTGAAGGCGAGCCTCAATCCGGCGCCATCTGGTATAAACATTTCCGGCAATCGCCTAAGGCGATTTCTGTCAATTCTCATCCCACCTGGCTGGTC
>JANQGF010000073.1 GCA_028277465.1 Chromatiaceae bacterium | reverse complement strand
GAAACGACTAAAACACCCGTAGGTTGGGCAAAGCGAAGCGTGCCCAACATCGGCGGTTCAAGTTGCACCACTTGTTTCTGAATCGTCCCTAAGGCGATTGCCGGAAGTGTTTATACCAGATGGCGCCGGATTGAGGCTCGCCTTCAAGGAGCGCCACCAGGAGCATCGCCGGGCGATGTGACTGTTGGCGCGACACCGAAGGCGGGCGTCAAGACAAGTCAGATGGGATGAACATTGACAGAAATCGCCTTAGGCCGCGATTCCCTTCTGCTGCAGCTCGCGGATTCGGTCGCGGATCGCAGCGGCCTGCTCGAACTCCAGCTCCTTTGCATGGCGGTACATCTCCTTCTCCAGTGACTTGATGTGTTTGGCCATCTGCTGGGGTGTCAAGCGACCGTACTCGGCCGCCTCCTCGGCCACCCGCGCGAAGCTGCGCGGGGTCATGGGTGCACCCGGTGCGGCACCCTCCATGATGTCGGCAACCGCCTTGCGGATGGTCTGAGGTGTCACCCCGAGGGCGCGATTGGAGGCGAGTTGTTTGGTGCGCCGACGTTCACTCTCGTCGATCGCCCGTTTCATCGAGCCGGTGACCTCGTCGGCATAGAGGATCGCCTTGCCGTTGACATTTCGTGCTGCGCGACCGATGGTCTGGATCAGGGAGTCGGTCGAGCGCAGGAAGCCCTCTTTGTCCGCATCCAGCACCGCGACCAGCGAGACCTCTGGCATATCCAGCCCCTCGCGCAGCAGATTGATGCCGACGAGCACGTCGAACTCGCCCAGCCGAAGGTCGCGGATGATCTCGACCCGTTCCACGGTGTCGATATCGGAATGGAGATAGCGGACCCGGACGCCATGCCCTTCGAGATAATCGGTCAGGTCTTCGGCCATGCGTTTGGTCAGGGTGGTGACCAGCACCCGTTCGCCGGCGGCGACCCGCAGCCCGATCTCGGAGAGTAGATCGTCGACCTGAGACAAGGCCGGTCGCACCTCCACCTCGGGGTCTACCAGGCCGGTTGGGCGCACGACCTGCTCGACGACCGCGCCCGAGTGGTCGATCTCGTACTGACGCGGCGTGGCCGAGACATAGATGGTCTGGGGTTGTCGCGCGACGAACTCCTCGAAGCGCAGTGGCCGGTTGTCCAGTGCAGAAGGCAGCCGGAAGCCGTACTCCACCAGGTTCTCCTTGCGCGAGCGGTCGCCCCGGTACATGCCGCCGAGCTGTGGCACGGTGACGTGGCTTTCGTCGATGATGAGCAGGGCGTCGGGCGGCAGATAGTCGTAGAGGGTAGGCGGGGGCTCGCCCGGCCCGCGACCGGAGAGATAACGGCTGTAATTCTCGATGCCCGCGCAGTAACCCACCTCCAGCATCATCTCCAGATCGAACAGGGTTCGCTGCTCCAGTCGTTGCGCCTCGAGGAGCTTGTCGTGATCGCGCAGCCAAGCGAGCCGCTCCTTGAGCTCCGTCTTGATCTGGTCCAGGGCGCGCAGAATGGTCTCGCGCGGCGTCGCATAATGGGTCTTGGGGAACACCGTGTAACGGGGTACCTTGCGTCGCACCTCTCCCGTTAGCGGATCGAACAGCGCGAGTGACTCGATCTCCTCGTCGAACAGCTCCACCCGCACCGCCTCGTCGTCGGATTCCGCCGGGTAGATGTCGATGACGTCACCGCGCACCCGGTAGGTACCACGGTGGAGCTCGATCTCGTTGCGCCGATATTGCAGATCGGCAAGCCGGCGCAAGATGGCCCGTTGGTCGATCAGATCGCCGCGCTTCAACAGCAAGACCATCTTGAGATAGGCATCCGGATCGCCGAGCCCGTAAATGGAGGACACGGTGGCGACGATGATGACATCCTTGCGCTCGAGCAAGGCCTTGGTGGCCGCGAGTCGCATCTGCTCGATATGCTCGTTGATGGAGGCGTCCTTCTCGATATAGGTATCGGTCGAGGGGACATAGGCCTCCGGCTGGTAATAATCATAGTAGGAGACGAAATACTCGACCGCATTATGCGGAAAGAAGTCGCGCATCTCTCCGTAGAGCTGGGCGGCGAGGGTCTTATTGGGCGCCAGGACGAGCGCCGGGCGCTGCATCCGCACGATCACATTGGCGATGGTAAAGGTCTTGCCCGACCCCGTGACGCCGAGCAGCGTCATGCCCGCCTCGCCGTCGCCTAGCCCCTCCACGAGACGGGTGATGGCCTCCGGCTGATCGCCGGCAGGGGCGAACGAGGAGACCAGTTGGAAGGGTCTGCTGGACATGCGGTAACCTCGACGCGGGTAGCGAGGCCGGCTTGCGCGGGGCCAAGCTCGATCAAGGTGCCCGGACTCGCAGGATTGGATATTATTGTGGCCCCTGACAAGCAATTCCAGCCATTCCCGGTACCCAGAGACTACCGCCGATGACTATCAAGCTCGCCACTCGCGTCCAGGCCGTCAAACCATCCGCTACCCTTGCCATCACGGCCCGTGCCAAGGCGCTGCGCGCCGAGGGTCGGGATGTCATCGGGCTCGGGGCCGGTGAGCCGGATTTCGACACACCCGACCACATCAAGGAGGCCGCGATCGCGGCCATGCGGGCGGGATTCACCAAGTACACTGCGGTCGACGGTACCACCGAGCTCAAGCAGGCCATCATCGACAAGTTCAAGCGGGAGAACGGCCTCGAATACACGCAGGATCAGATCCTCGTCTCCTGCGGCGGAAAGCATAGCTTTTTCAACCTTGCTCAGGCCCTTTTGGATCCAGGCGATGAGGTCGTCATTCCTGCTCCCTATTGGGTCTCTTATCCCGACATGGTGCTGCTTGCGGGCGGCGTTCCCGTGCTGGTCAATGCGGGGGCCGACCAGGCATTCAAGATTACCCCGGCCCAATTGAAAGACGCCATCACGGATAGGACCCGACTGGTCGTCTTCAACAGCCCGTCCAATCCGACTGGTATGGCCTACAGTCACGAGGAGCTGGCGGCGCTGGGCGAGGTGTTGCGCGAGTGCCCGCAGACCTTGATTGCCACCGACGACATGTACGAGCACATCCGTTGGAGCTCGGAGCCCTTCGTCAACATCCTGATTGCGTGTCCCGACTTGAAGGCGCGGACCCTGGTCCTGAACGGGGTCTCCAAGGCCTATTCGATGACTGGTTGGCGCATCGGCTACGCGGGCGGGTCAACTGACATCATCAAGGCGATGAAGAAGGTCCAGTCGCAAAGCACCTCCAATCCGACCTCCATCTCCCAGGTCGCGGCCCAGGCCGCACTCGAAGGCCCGCAGGAATGCATCGACACCATGTTGGAGGCATTCAGGGAGCGCCACGATTTCGTCGTCGAGCAACTCAATCAGATCCCGGGAATCGCCTGTCTTCCAACCGACGGCACCTTTTACGTCTTTCCCCGGGTTCAAGGAATGATCGACCGCTTGCCTGGGGTCAACAATGACCTAGAGTTGGCCGAGTACTTGATCGAACAGGCAGGTGTGGCCCTGGTGCCTGGCTCCGCCTTCGGGCTGAGCGGACACGTCAGGATCTCGATCGTGACCAGCCGCGCCAACCTGGAGCGGGCCCTCGAGCGGATTGCAAAGGTGGTGAGCTGAACAGCGGGTGGAATCTAGGCTCGAGGCGCCGCCGCCATCGAGTGGCGCGATCCTCGTGAGGCCCGGTCAGGCCCCGGCGGATGGTGTCGCGAGAGACCAGCCGGAGGGCAGCATGGTGTTTTCGGAGGTCTTGCGCCTTTCGCCCGGTCTTGACTTGCGGGCGAAAGACCCTGATCATTCGCCTCTTCGCACCATTCCCCGGTAGCTCAGTCGGTAGAGCGGGTGACTGTTAATCACTAGGTCGGCGGTTCGAGCCCGTCCCGGGGAGCCAA
>JANQGF010000049.1 GCA_028277465.1 Chromatiaceae bacterium | reverse complement strand
CACCACCAGGAGCATCGCCGGGCTATGTGACTGGTGGCGCGACACCGAAGGCGGGCGTCAAGACAAGTCAGATGGTATGAACATTGACAGAAATCGCCTAAGGTCGCGACCCTATACTCGCCGCTGAAGCTGTTGTTCCCGGTGAGCATCGCCTTCTTCCTCGCCGGTGCCGCTCATTGCTTGAATACCTTCATCACCATGCATCGCTTCACCAATATGAGCGGACTGCTATTCAGCGCCTCGATCGTCGTGCTCATGATGGGCCTCGTCTCGGAGCAGATCACGGCGACCAGCTATCGGGAGGCGAATCGATGATGGCGGCGCAGGTGAGTTAGGAGTCTCCAAGGTGATCCACATCGTCATCGGTACCAAGGCGCAATTGATCAAGATGGCCCCGATCATGCGCCGCTTGCAGGAGCGGGGCATCGTGTACGGCTACATTGCGACCGGCCAGCACCAGAGCACCATGTCCGACATCCATGCCAACTTTGGCATCCGGGGACCGGACATCAGACTCTATTCCGGGCCGGATATCACCTCGATCATGAGCATGGCCGGATTCGGCGCACGCATCCTCTGGAAAACACTGCGCCAGCGGGCTGTCATCTTCCGCGGCGACCGCAACGGAATCGTCCTGGTCCACGGCGACACCTTCTCAACTCTGCTCGGGGCACTGATGGGCAGGCTGTGCGGGATCAAGGTCGCGCATGTGGAATCCGGGCTGCGCTCCTTCAACCTGCTCGCCCCCTTCCCGGAGGAGCTGACCCGCCTCGCGGTCTTCCGACTCTCCCATTACTATTTCTGCCCCGGCAAATGGGCGGCCGAAAACCTGAAAGGTCTGCGTGGAGTCAAGGTCGACACGGGCGCCAACACCCTGGCAGACGCGCTCGGGTACGCGCAACAAGCCATCGACCAAGCGCGGCCGGGCTTGATTCCGGATCATGCGTTCGCCGTCGTCACCCTGCACCGATTCGAGAACATTCGCTCGTCGGAGTCGATGAAGCGGCTCGTCTTGGCCGTGCTCATGGTCGCGGAGCGGCACAGCCTGCTGTTCGTGCTCCACAACCCGACCGAGATCCGGCTGCGCCGCTTTGGCTATTACGACCGCCTCGCCGCTCATCCGAACATCCAGCTCCGGCCGCGGTACGACTATTTCGACTTCATGCGCCTCATTCGGCATGCCGAATTCGTCTTGAGCGACGGCGGCAGCAATCAGGAGGAATGCCATTACCTCGGCAAGCCGCTCCTGCTGCTGCGCGACGTGACCGAGCGCCAGGAGGGTCTCGGCGCGAATGCCGTCCTGAGCCGATTCCAGCCGGAGGTGATTCAAGGCTTTTTGAGCGATTACCCGCAGTTGGCAAAGCCGCCGGTACGACTGATGACGAGCCCAACGAACGTCATCATCGACGCGTGCGCGAAATTTCATGAACGATCCCTGGCATAGCCCTGATCATAATTAATCACGGCGGGTCGGGGCCCGGTGAGCAAGGAACATCCACCAGGGATAGCCACAGATCAACACGGATGCAGCATAAGGCGATTGCCGGAAATTCTCATGCCAGATGGCGCCGGATTGGCGTCTGCCTTCAAGGAGCGTCGGCAGGAGCATCGCCGGACGATGTGACTGCTGGCGCGACGCAGAAGGCGGGCGTCAAGACAAGCCAGGTGGTATGAGAATTGACAGAAATCGCCTTAAACCGGTTGTGACCAGTCAGACTGCTCGCCGCCGGATTACCGAGGGCGGCGGCGCTGCTTCGGTGCCCCATCATGGGTCAACGCCCGTTCGGGAACAAGTCGCGATGCTGGGTGCTGCGGTCCCGGCCATCCCAATCGATCCGGTGTCCGCTCCCGCTGGCCGCCTCGCGGGCGCGGCTCCAGTTCTGACGGCACCCCTCAAACTCTGCCAGGAATCCTACTGATATGAGTAGTTTGCACGAAGGTGCCAAACGCACCGGTAATCAGGCCCTGCTCAAATGGGTCGATGAGATCGCCGCCCTATGCAATCCGGACCGAGTCTATTGGTGTGACGGCAGTCAGGAAGAGTACGACCGGCTCTGCAACGAGATGGTCGAGGCCGGTTCTTTCATTCGGCTGAATCCAGAGAAGCGACCCAAGAGTTATCTCGCCCGCTCTCACCCGAGCGATGTCGCCCGGGTGGAGAACCGGACCTTCATCTGCTCGGAGCGCGAGGAGGATGCCGGTCCAACCAACAATTGGATGGATCCGCGCGAGGCCAAACCGCTCCTCAAGGGGCTGTTCAAGGACTGCATGCAGGGCCGTACCCTCTATGTGATTCCATTCAGCATGGGACCACTCGGCTCGCCGATCGCGCACATCGGCGTGGAGATCACGGACTCCCCGTACGTGGTCATCAATCAGCGCATCATGACCCGGATGGGTCAGGCGGTGCTCGACGTGCTGGGTGACGACGGCGAGTTCGTGCCTTGTGTGCACTCCGTCGGTGCGCCGCTGCGCCCGGGCGAGCAGGACGTCCCCTGGCCCTGCGCCGCGAACATCGAGGACAAGTACATCACCCACTTCCCGGAGACCCGCGAGATCTGGTCCTACGGCAGTGGTTACGGCGGCAATGCCCTGCTCGGCAAGAAGTGCCTGGCCCTGCGGATCGCCTCGGTCATGGCCCGGGACGAGGGCTGGCTCGCCGAGCACATGCTGATCCTCGGCGTCGAGTCCCCCCAGAATGAGAAGCTCTATGTCGCTGCGGCCTTCCCGAGCGCCTGCGGCAAGACCAACTTCGCGATGCTGATCCCGCCCGAGGGTTATGATGGCTGGAAGGTCACCACCATCGGGGATGACATCGCCTGGATCAAGCCCAACGACGACGGCCGCTTCTATGCCATCAATCCCGAGTATGGTCTCTTCGGCGTCGCCCCGGGCACCAACGAGAAGTCCAACCCCAATGCCCTGGCGGCCCTCGAGAGCAACTGCATCTTCACCAACTGTGCCCTGACGGACGACGGGGATGTCTGGTGGGAGGGTCTGACCGAGGAACCCCCGGAGCATCTGATCGACTGGCGGGGCGACGACTGGTCCCCCGGCTGCGGCACGGCGGCTGCGCACCCGAACTCACGGTTCACGGCCCCGGCCGCGGCCTGTCCCTCCATCGACCCCGAATGGGAGAATCCGAAGGGCGTGCCCATCAGTGCCTTCCTCTTCGGCGGCCGGGTGAGCAAGCACTTTCCTCTGGTGTTCCAGAGCTACAACTGGGAGCACGGCGTCTATATGGCCGCGACCATGGGCTCGGAGGCGACCGCCGCGGCCATCGGTCAGGCCGCCATGCGCCGCGACCCCATGGCCATGCTGCCCTTCTGTGGCTACAACATGGCCGACTACTGGCGCCACTGGCTACGCATCGGCCGCAGCCATGTCTCCACGCCACCGCGTATCTTCCGCGTCAACTGGTTCCGCAAGGACGACCACTGCCGTTTCATGTGGCCCGGCTTCGGCGAGAACATGCGGGTCCTGGAATGGATCGTGAAGCGCTGCAGCGATCGGGGCTCTGCGGTCGAGAGCCCGCTGGGCTGGATCCCAGACTATGACGCATTCAATTGGCAGGGCCTGGAGTTCCCGCGCTCGGACTTCTATTCGATCATGAACATCGATCGCGAGGTCGCGCGCCAGGAGACGAACGGCCAGGAAGAGCTCTTCACTCGCTTCGGTGATCACCTGCCACGCGAGATGGAGATCGAGCGCGAGCTCCAGTTGGCCCGCTTGTTCCATTCGCCGGAGACTTGGGACCTGTCCGCCACGTCTCGAGCCGGCTGACGATGAAGGCCTAATAGGAGGATGAAGGGTGGAGCGGCGCCCGGCCGTTCCACCCCGACCGGGCGCGAGGCTCAAAGAACCGGGTGTCGGAGGGCCTGGGTCGACCCTGCGCGGCTCAGCGGCAGATGGCCCGTCGCTCCCAACGCTGGCAATTCTGCAGCGAGCTCAGCTCCACACAGACATCCTTGAGAAAGCAGCCACTACCAGCATCCCAATGACACTGGTTGGTGAGTTGGCAGTTGTTCAGCTTGCTCAACACGAGACAGTCTTCGGTGCAGTAAAGTCCCTTGATGCTGTAAGTGATCTCGTGTTCTTGACAGGAGAACTGGCCCTCGACCAGGCAGGTCGTCGTCTGGATGGGCCGCGGGTGGGGGTAAGCCCGGTCGTCCGCCTGACTGGCCCCGGTCAGGGCCATCGCCGCTAGACCCAAGCCGATGCGCATCCCCGGATTCCAATGGGTCCGACTCACTCGGTCGCCTCCCAATCCACCGACTCGATGAGATCCAGGTCCGCCAGCTCGGCGGCGCGTTCCGGTTCATAGCCGAGCGCCGGATAGTCCAGGATACCGTCGGGCGCGTGACAGTCGCGGCAGACGCGTCCCTCGCGCTGGATGCCGTGATTGACCATGAGGGTACCCATCTGCCGCATCCAATGGGGCTCGACATTCCCGAGCCGGCCGTCGGCCAGGGGGTAGGCGGTCGTCCAGCCTCCGCTGACCCCGAAGTAGGCCATGAACTCGTCCATCATATAGAGCTTGAAGGGGGTCTGATACATGCGGATCAGGATGGGGTCCTTCAGCGCCTCGACCAGCGAGGCCCGGGTGTCTCCGGTCTCATAGTAAGTGGTGTAATCGAAGGGCAGGATCATGGCACCAAAGGGTCCCTGATTCGACATGTCCTCGTACATCATGGCGTTGAACAGCTTGAAAGGATAGATGCGGCTCTCGCCCTCATTCATGGCGGCACGCAGGTTGTCCTGGATCATGGCCTCGCGTCGCTCGAGCATCTCGGGCGAGAGCTGCGACAGGGGGTCGGTCGCGGCTCGAACGTAGGCCTCGACGTCGATGTCCGGATAGGTCTCTTTCAGCTCGATGGCCTTGGCGCGGACGGCCGCGATGACCTCTGGGTCCTGGATCCGCGCGATCTGCTGCATCAAGGGGTTGTAGTCCGCCGACCCATTGGGGTTGTTGCCCAGTGCGTTGGCGAGGAAGGTGCCGTTGCCATTGAACCAGAGATAGGTGAAACCCTTGCCGGGTTCGCCCGAGCGATAGACGTCGGTCGGCTCGTAGAGACCCTCTTTCGCGTTCCAGGTGGGGTGGACCCAGTCGCGCAGGACGACATTGTTCTCCTGCAGCTTCTTGATATGACAGGTCTCGCAGGCGATGCGTGCGATATGGCCGTTCAGCAACGCCTTGTGCTTGGAGTTGTTGTGAGGTGCCCTGGAGTGGCAGCCCTCGCAGGCGACGTCCTTGTCCGGCAGGTCATTGGCGACTAGATCGACACCGAAGCGGCCGCGCGGGATCTTGTGTCCCTCGGGGACATGGCAGTCGGTGCATTGGATCCCGGCCGCCGCATGGACGTCGTCGGCCGGGCTGAATGGATTGCCGCGCTTGGCGCCTTTGTGCATGACGCGCGGATGGCGCTCACCGGGTGACTGGGCCGCGACATTGTGCAGATAGGCATCCCCGCCCATGTTGTGCTGGTGGCAATTCAGACAGTTGCGGTTCGATACGGGGCCCACGGTGAGTGCGGCTCGCAGGCTGCGGTCCTGATTCCAGCGCAGACCCACCTGGTCGCGGATCACATAGCGCTGATTCATGTCGTACTCGGACGAGTGACAGATCAGGCAATCGATGCCGGCCTTCGCCTGCTCGGGCACGTCGCCGATCGGCATCATCTTCTCGGTCGCCGGGTAATAGTTGCCGCCGATATGGCACTGACCGCACCCCTCGCTGCGCAGCTCGATCTCGCCCGGTTCGCCATCCTCGGACTCGGGCCGGCCCTCGATCAAGGCGGCCCAACCGGTCCAGGTGAAGCTGCCCGGGATCCCGCAGGCGCGATCGATCTTGCCGACCGGGATCCGGCGATCACCAATGGCGTTCACCTTGCGTCCATCATAGCCGTAGGTCGAGAAGCCGCCCGCATCGGTCTGAAACTTGAAATGCACCGAGTTGACGATGTCTTCGAGGGTATCGACCCGCGACCGGGTGCCGTCGGCGTGCTCGACCTGGATGGTCGCATGACACTGCAGACAGGTCTTCGGGCCTTCGTAGCGGCGGATGCCCGCCTCGCGGAAATACTTGATGTGGGAGGGCTCGGTCTCGCGGACGAACGAAGGCGTGTTCATCAGGATCTCGAGCTTGACCTGGCGGGCGAAGGGGTGCTGATCGGGCTCGACGACCTCGGAGGCCTTGCGGTAGCGCGCCTGCTCGGTCAGATCGCGGGCGAGCTGCTCGAACTCGGTCTCGGTGAGCTCATGGCTGTTGGCATAGGTCAAGACCGCCGTGCTCTCCCCGACGTATGCCTTGAACAACAGCGGGTAGAGGGTCTTGTAAGCGATTGCCAGCAGGAACGCCAGGATCAGTGAGACGACCAGGACGGGTTTGATCCTGGACCAGGAGGGAACTCGAAGCAGGCCTTTCATTGGGGTTCGCCGCGCTCGCGGTGCCAGCCCGTGACCATGGCGCGCAGGTTGGTCAGGACCGTCTCACCCGTGGTGATGATGTAGAGATGGACGAGCAGGAAGAGGACCAGCAGATAACTGGTTGTCAGGTGCGTCATGGCGACGATCCAGACCGTGCCGACACCGAACAGGGTCTCGGGAAGATAGACCGAGAAGAGAAAGGACCAACCGCTCAGGAGGAGCAGTGGCATCAAGAGATACATGACGCCCAGATAGCTGAGCTGCTGGAGCGTGTTGAGCTTCATCTCGGCCGAGACGTGAAAGGGATGCGGCGCGTCCTGGAAGATGCCGAAGGCATAGTAGCGCGACTGCTCGAAGAGTCGGTCCAGCAGGCCCCTGAAGCGGATCCGATAGTGACGGCCGTTGTCGGTCAGCAGATTGCCGGCGACGAAACCGATCCAGCTGAGCGTGAGCAGGATCCCGGTGGTGTTGTGCAGGGTGACGGCGGTCTCGAAGTCCAGCAGCCAAGGGGTGCCCGCGTAATGCATGCTCGCGCCGGACAGGATGAGGATCAGAAACAGGAGCGCGTTGAGCCAATGCCAGAGACGCACCCAGCCCGCATAGAGATAGAGTGATCTCATTGGCGATTCGTTCTCCTGCGATAGGTCAGGTAGCGACCCACCCCATGTGCGGTGAGCCCCAGCAGGGTGAGCCCGATGACGAGGAGACTCAGGGCGTCGAGTGTCGGATTGCGACTCATGCCCACGACGTAGGCCTCGTTGAACAACGCCTTGGCGATCAGGCCCTTGCGCGCCAGATCCTCCTGCGACCGATAGTGATACAGCCGGTTCAACAAGCGCGCGTCACTGGAGTGACAGCCGACACAATCGCGTGCGCTGTCCTCGGCCGGGAGGATCTGATGCGAGACGCGTTCCGCCCGATCGGACGGTGGCGTATGGCACTCGAGGCAGCGGACCGAGGCCCAGTGCGCGTCCCGCTTGGGCAGCCAGGCGTGGGTGGTGTCCAACGGATCCGTCAATTCTCGATGGCAGGACATGCAGACTCGATTGTCGTCCCGGACGACCTGGCCGATCTCCTTTCCGACCCTGGAGACGCGAAAGACGTGCGGATCGTGACAGGAGTGACAGCTGAAGTCTTCGGCCTCGCTGGCACCGGGTGCGACGTGCACGCTGCGGGCGTATTCCTCTTCGATGGAGAGGAACTGGTAGGTCGCGTCTTCGGGGTCGTCTTCATGACATCCGACGCAACTGAAGGTCTCCCGACCTGCCTGCTCGGGGTGCGGGTAGCGTCGATAGCTGCGCCGATGGCACTCGGTGCAGGCCATCTCGCCATGGACCGAGTGGGACAGGAGCCGCGGGTCGACCGCGAGATCCAGGATCTCGCCGGTCTCGGGATCCCGGTAGGCCAGCGTCTCCATGGCATGGCAGCGCAGACAGTCCCGGGCCTGACTGTCCAGCTCGGTCGTGTCTGGGGGGTACTCGGGCCTGTCGGAGTCCAGGAGCGGCGAGGCCGGGAGCGAAGAGGCGAACGAGAGAGCGCACGCCACGACCCAGGGGAGGGCATGACGGCTGATTCGGGACCTTGCCTGGAAGAGACGCATGGCTTGGACTTGACCGTCTGGCTGGAACTGCGCTGCCGGGACGGCCGCGCCCGACCGTTGCCCCTATTCTGCCACAAGCGCGGCCGGAAGCGCCAAACCCAAGACCCAGCCGCAGCCGGTGCTTGGCGGATCTGCGAGCTGGATCCCATCCGGTCGAGCGGTCGGGTACGCACCGCGTACCATCAGCCCTTGATCCCCGTGATTGCCGACAGATCGGGAAGGTGGCAATCGTCTCCGACGACCCGAGGGGTCGCAAGGTGAGCGACGAAGAGTTGCCGAACGTCAAGCTCGCACGAGACAACTTCCACGGCGAATGGAACCATTCCATCGAGCCAAAATGCTCGACTCAATTGCGGACGATGCCTTAGGCGATTGCCGGAAATTCTCATGCCAGCTGGCGCCGGATTGGCGTCTGCCTTCAAGGAGCGCCGGCAGGAGCATAGCCAGGCTATGTGACTGCTGACGCGACGCAGAAGGCGGGCGTCAAGACCAGCCAGGTGGGATGAGAATTGACAGAAATCGCCTTAGTAATGATTCAGAAACAACCTACACATCGTAGGTTGGGCAAAGCGGAGCGTGCCCAACAAGGGCGGCTCAAGTTGCACCACTTGTTTCTGAATCGTTCCTTAGCATAGAGGAGCACATCGATGAGGTGGCAAGACTCGCTTCACTCGGACGTCAATCGGGAGTACGTCTCGGACCCGAATCCCTCCTTGGGAGATCGGGTTCGGGTTCGCTTGAAGGTCTGGAAGGAGGCGCCGCTGCGCGGTGTGGACCTGAGGGCGATTCTGAGCGGGTGCTCCAGTCGGCGGCCCATGCGCCGGATCCGCGAGGGTGAGCGCTTTGCCTGGTGGGAAGCGGAGCTGCCGATCGAGCATCGGGAGATGATCCACTGGCATTTTGTCTGCCACGCCGAAGAAGGACATCTCTTCTATAACCGCTCAGGCGTTCACAGGTTCAATCCAACGGAGGACCACGACTGGACGCTGCTGCCTGAATTCGACGGTGCGGACTGGGTCAAGGACGCCGTCTTCTATCAGATTTTTCCCGACCGCTTTCACAATGGCGATCCCTCCATCGGCCGCAGAAGTGGAGAGTACGAGTACGACGGTGGCTGTCCGCGGGTCATGGATTGGAGGGATACCCCGCTGGAATACCCCGAGGGTCGCTGCCTGGACTTCTTCAACGGCGATCTGTCCGGGATCGAGCAGAAGCTGGATTACCTAGCCGACCTCGGTATCACCGCGCTCTATCTCAACCCCATCTTCTGCGCCAAGACCACCCATCGCTACGACTGCACGGACTATTTACATGTCGATGAGGCCTTGGGGGGGGACGCGGCCCTTGCCCGGCTGACGGCTGCAGCGCACGCGAAGGGGATCCGCGTGGTGCTGGATGTCTCCGTGAACCATACCGGGTCCGAGCATCCCTGGTATCGGGCCGCACACGCCGATCCAGATGCTCCAGAGGCCGCTCATTATTATCCTGACGGTCGCGGCGGTTTTGCCTGCTGGTGCGATGTGCCCACTCTACCCCAATTGAACTATCGTAACCCTGAGGTCCGCGATCTCGTCTGGCAGCAAGAGCGGGCACTGGTGCGGCACTGGCTGCGGCCCCCTTGGCAGATCGATGGCTGGCGATTCGATGTGGGCAATATGACCGGGCGTCGGAAGTCCGATCAATTCGGCCATCTGATCTGGAGAGGCGTCCGCAAGGCCGTGAAAGCGGAGCGCCCGGATGCCTACATCGTGGGGGAGCATTGGGAGGATGCGATCTCGTATCAACTCGGCGACCAGTGGGATGGCGCCATGAACTATTTCGCCTGCGGTAGTCCGCTGCGACGTTGGGCCGGCGAGCGGGTCTGCATCGAGTCGGAGGCGCCCGGCTTCCCGGCTCGCAGTGGTCGGGCCTGCAGCGGCCACGAGCTGGAGGCGATGATCCGTCAGCACCTCGATCGCCTCCCATGTCAGCACGTTGGATTGCAGATGAACGTTCTCGACACCCACGACATCCATCGGCTGCACCACGGACCGGCGTTCGATTGGGACATCTATCGGGGTGTCGTGATGCTCCAGTTCCTACTGCCCGGAGCGCCGAATCTCTGGTATGGCGACGAGGTCGGTCTCGCGGGGCATGCCAAGAGCGTGGAGGGCTGTCGCTATCCCATGGAATGGCGCGAGGATCGTTGGGATCAGGGCTTTCGCGAGCTTTACCGAACCCTGGCCCATCTGAAGCGCAAGGAGCCCGTCCTCCGCGAGGGCGGATATCGATTCCTGTTCACCGAGGAGTCGCAGCTCGCCTTTGCGCGCGTCGGCGGGGGCACGGCCTATGTCGCCGTGCTCAATCGAGCCCCTGAGATCAGTCGCATCGAGCTGCCGCTCCACCTGCTTGGCATATGTGATCACGCTGAAGAGGTGTTCGACGGCCGGAGGTTCCCGGTCGTCGACGGGGTCTTGGGGCTTGCACTAGCACCTCGTGAGAATCTGCTCTTGAGATTCTCGTACAGCGAGTGAGTCTCAGAGGCTGTCTGAAAACCGGACGCTGGAGATCTGGCCCGCACAGCGGACCCTACCAAGGCAGCGAACGTAGAATCGCTGATCCAGACTGGAAGGTGTGGTAAGGCGATTGCCGGAAACTCTCATACCAGATGGCGCCGGATTGACGGCTGCCTTCAAGGAGCGCCGGCAGGAGCATCGCCGCGCGATGTGCCTGCCGGCGCGACGCAGAGGGCGGGCGACAAGACAAGCCAGGTGGTATGAGAGCGATGCGGTCCGCACAGCGGACCCTACCAAATCACGAAATGTAGGGTCCGCTGTGCGGACCAGACCCCCAGCGTCAGGTTTTCAGAGAGCTTTAAGAGCCTCTCCACGGGCGGCGGCGACTCGCGCGGATTCTCGACCACATGGGTGAACCGTCACGCCGGCCACCGATCGCCCCGGCGCTGCGCAATCCTGCTCCGCTGGGGCACCCCATCATCCAGCCGGATTGGAGTTGGTCTCGGTAGGTGGGGTGAATGACGAGAGGTTAATCGAACGGTGCGCAACGCATGCCATCCCCCGGTATTCCTCCGGCGAGACATGTCGTCTAGCCGAGCACCGCTTCGCGCACCCGCTCCTGGAGCTTAGTCAGTCGCTGACTGGATCCGGTCCGCCGGACCGCCATGGCGAGCGCGCGCGGTTGGGCGATCAACACCACCAGACGCTTGCCGCGCGTCACCGCGGTGTAAAGCAGGTTGCGCTGCAACAGACCGTAATGCTGATCCGCCAGGGGAATGACGACGGCCGGATACTCGGACCCCTGGGCCTTGTGCACGCTGGTGGCATAGGCGAGCGCGACCTCGTCGAGCTCGCCGGCCTCGTAGTCCACCGGCCGGCCATCGAAATCGATCGTCAGGACCCCTTCCTCGGCATCGATCGAACGGATACGACCGATGTCGCCGTTGAAGACGTCCTTGTCATAGTTGTTGGTCAGCTGGATCACCTTGTCACCCGGGGCGTAGGCCCAGCCGAACCGCTCGATACGCGGTTGAGCCGCTGGATTGAGCACCTCTTGGAGGGCGAGGTTGAGCGCCCTCGAGCCCAGCCCACCTCGGTTCATGGGGGTCAGGACCTGAACATCGCGGACCGGGTCGAGCCCGAAGCGCCGGGGGATGCGCTGGGTGATCACCCGCAGCAAGCGCTCGTGGATGGCCTCGGGGGTCTCGCAGCGGATGAGGTAGAAGTCGCTATCGGACGGCGCTCCGACAGGCTCCTCGGGCAGGCGCCCGGCATTGATGCGGTGTGCGTTGACGACGATACGCGAGGCGGTGGCCTGGCGGAAGATCTCGGTCAGACGCAGCGTCGCGAGCTGCTCCGAGGCGATCAGGTCGGCCAGCACCGCACCCGGGCCGACGGAGGGCAGCTGGTCGACGTCGCCCACCAATAAGAGCGCCGCCTGGGTCGGCACGGCCCGCAGAAGCTGGTTCATCAGGACCAGATCGACCATGGAGACCTCGTCGACCACCAGCAGGTCGGTCTCCAGCGGGCTGTACTGATCGCGCCGGAAGCCCATGATCTGGGGATCGAACTCCAGCAGTCGATGGATGGTACTGGCCTCCTGGCCGGTGGACTCGGACAGCCGTTTGGCTGCGCGCCCCGTCGGTGCACAGAGCAGCACCCGCACCCCTTTTGCCCGCACAATGCGCAGGATGCTGTTCACCACGGTGGTTTTGCCCACGCCCGGGCCGCCCGTGATGATGGTGACCTTGCCGGTGACGGCGGCGCCGATGGCGCAGCGCTGTGAATCGGAGAAGGCGATCCCGGTCTGGGTCTCGGCCCAGGGGAGTGCCTTGGCGGAGTCGATGGTGCCCCAGGGTGGCGGATCGCGCTGGAGTCGGTAGAGATTGCGTGCGATGCCCAGCTCGGCGCGTTGCAAGGGAGTGAGAAGGAGCGCTGGGCGATCCTGGATCGGTTCGGCGGTGAGGTTTCCCTCCGCGATCTCGGCCTGGATCGCCTGCTCGATGACAGGGGCGGGGATCTCCAGCAGCCGACTGGCCTGCTCGGCCAGTGAATCATGCCAGGCGGCACAGTGGCCCTCGCCGGCGATCTCTTGCAGCAGATGACGCACGCCGGCCTGGGCGCGAATCAGCGAGTCGCGCGGGATGCCGAGCCGCCCGGCGATGGTGTCGGCGGTCTTGAACCCGATCCCCCGGATATCCAGGGCGAGCCGATAGGGGTTCGTGCGCACCAGCTCGAGCGCCGCGTCACCATAGGTCTTGTAGATGCGCACGGCACGCGCCGTGCCCACCCCGTGCGACTGCAGAAAGACCATGATCTCGCGGATCGCCTTCTGCTCGGCCCAAGCGTCGGTGACCCGCTTCTGGCGCTTGGGTCCGATGCCTTCCAGCTCCAAGAGGCGCTCCGGGTGATCTTGGATGACGTCGAAGACCCCCTCACCGAAGGCGCCGACGAGCTTGCGCGCGAAATGCGGTCCGATGCCCTTGACCATGCCGGAGCCGAGATAGCGCTCCATGCCCTCGAGCGTGCGTGGGGGGATCACCCGCAAATCGACGGCCTTGAACTGCAGGCCGTGTTCACGATCATTGACCCACCAGCCCTCGGCTTCGAGGTATTCGCCGGGAGTCACGCTGGCCGCCGCCCCGATGACCGTGACGAGGTCGCGCTCGCCACGCACCTTGACCCGCAGCACGCAGAACCCGCTTTCGGGGCTATGAAAGGTGACGCGCTCGATGCCCCCGGTCAGGCGCTCGGTGGCCCGCTCGGTCATTCACCCGTCGAGTCGCCAATTGGCTTCTTGGGCGCGCTTGCCTCTTGCTGCCAGGTGGGCACGGCGTTTCTTGGCCAACTGCCTGACCCTGCCGACCACGGGTTTCAGTTCCACGGCGGCGGCATTGGCCTCTTCGACCGTGGCCGCTTTGCGGGCTTGCCGCGGCGCCGAGGCAAACTGCGGCTTGTGCGGCTCGAGCAGTTCGTCTGTCATGATGAGAATCTCCGCTGGAACATCGGGTTAGAATACCCATCGGGCACCGGGCTCGTCCATTCGGATTTCTTATCCATCCGATCGGTTATTTGGGTTCGCCGTCCCGTCCACTGGGTAAAGGTCGCGTCGGAGGACCTTCGCGTCGTCCCGAGGCCGAGACCGACAGAGGTCGCTCGATGAGTGCGGTCGCTATCGCAATCTTCTCTCTGGTGCTTATCGTTGCCATGGTCAAGATCTGGTCGCTACGCCAGAGGTCCAGACGCGCCGATTTCATTCGCACCTACAGCTTTCCGGCCGGCGTTCTCGATCGGTTCGAGTCCGCCCATCCCGCGCTCTCACCGAAGGACCGCCACCTGGTCGCCCGTGGGCTGCGCCAGTTCTTCCTCGCCTATCTCGGAAGCGGGCGCAAGCCGGTGTCCATGCCCTCGCGGGTAGTGGACGATCTCTGGCATGCCTTCATCCTCCACACGCGTCACTACCAGGCCTTCTGCACCAAGGCATTCGGTCGCTTCATGCATCACACGCCGGCCGTGGTCCTGGGGGCGAACCGCCACAGCAACGCCGGCTTACGACGCACCTGGTGGTATGCCTGTCTGGAAGCCAAGATCGATCCCAAGAAACCCGACCGCCTTCCTCTGCTCTTCGCCCTGGACGAGCAGCTCAAGATCGAGGATGGATTTCGTTATCGACTGGATTGCAGCGGGCTGAGACGCGACCCGGATGGTTCCAGGATCCACTCCAGTGGCGATCTGTCCAGCCGCTATTTCGATGGCACCACGGATGGGCTCGGCGGATCCTCCTTCGGTCAATGGGGGGATTGGACGGACTGGGCGGATTGGGGTGGCGGGGACGGCGATGGTGGCGGCTGCGGGGGGGATTGAAGGGGGTATCCCCCCATCTTGACTTGGGAGCAATGGTTCCAGAGAGCGGGCTGGGCTCCTCGCAACGAGCAGGCTGCCGGCGCATTCGACAGTCGCCCCGGGGTGGCCCCGAACACCGCGTCCGGGCGGCGCCCGGTTCCTGTAACATGCGTGGATCCCGAGTCGTATCCGAGACCCCGCATGCCCGATTCCTATGTCGAGCGGATCCTCAAGGCGCGCGTCTACGACA
>JANQGF010000395.1 GCA_028277465.1 Chromatiaceae bacterium | reverse complement strand
AGATCGACCGGTTGTCGGTTGGGCTGAGCGAGAGCGTGGCCCAACAGGCGCCGCGTTGGGGTTCGTTCCTCACCCCAACCTACGGGTGGAATCTTCTCCGGAGGTCACCGCAACCGCGTCTCCACCGAGGGCGAACAAGGAGCGCCGGCAGGAGCATAGTCGGGCGATGTGACGGCTGGCGCGACGCAGACGGCGGGCGTCAAGACAAGTCAGATGGGATGAACATTGACAGAAATCGCCTTAACAGTGTGATCAACAGGCTCGTCAGCCTGATCGGCGCCTGCGAATCCCGGGATTCGACGAATAGAGGGGGGATAGATCGATTGAAAAGGATCGAAAGCAGCAGACAGAGATAGGAGCAGATGTTCCATTGTCTGTCCTATTCGCCACCCGGATGCTCATCCCGTCCGAGTCCGGGTGCCAGCGGAAGTGGCCGCTCGCCACAGGAGATAGGCCGCGAGGGCGAAACAGCCGGTCCCGAGGGTTGTCAAGGTCTGCTCGATCCAATGCATCGCCAAGGTTCTCGGAGCCACCATCGCGATCGGCTGCAGCCCCAGGATCATGACCAGATTGACCGCGAACAGCAGGACGATGCCCATGCGCCTCAGATGGACGCCAGCACCGATCAGCAGGAGGCTCGTCGCCAGATTGCCGACACTGGCGAGCGTCAGTAAGGGCAGGAACCAGCCACGCGGGATCTCCAGCATCCATTGCCGAGCCGCGCTCAGTGCGAATGCGAGCAGAACGATGAGGAGCGCAAGAGGCCATGCCCTCAGCGGTTGGCGGCGATGCAGTCCGCGCGTTCCAGCCCAGACCGCGGCTGCCAGCAGCGCGAAGCCCGGGGCCATGAGCGGGAAAAGCGCGTTGGACAACCAGCCGATATCCGTGCCGGTCGCGGCAGCGATAAGCTTCCAGCTCGCCTTCGCGAGTCCGCCGGCCAGGATCAGCCCGCTGCCCACTAGGGCCAGCCCCCAACTCGGGGCATCCTGCGCTTGCACGAGGCGCGCAATGAACCAAAGCGCGACACCGGTCAGCCCGACCGGAAGGAAATCATAGAGTGCGAGACCGATGGTGAAATCGGGCATCCGGTCACTTTGCATGCGGTTTAGGCGATTGCCGGAAATGTTTATACCAGATGGCGCCGGATTGAGGCTCGCCTTCAAGGAGCGCCACCAGAAGCATAGCCGGGCGATGTGACTGGTGGCGCGACACCGAAGGCGGGCGTCAAGACAAGTCAGATGGTATGAACATTGACAGAAATCGCCTTAGAGTTCGACCAGGTCGGCGACGGACTTGTAGAAGAAATCCAACCAGCGGGCTCCGTCGGGGAAATCCATCAATGTGGGTCGCTGGCCGTGGGTGTCCCTGACGCAGGTGAAGACCGGGGCGCCGTCCGGCTTGATGTCGACCTCGAACTGAAGAAAACCATGGGGCACGGCCAGCTTGATCCCATGGGGTGATCGCTCCGGCCCCAAGAAGGCGACCAGTAGCCCCGACACGCGGTCGTCGCGCCGGTCATAGTCCTGCGGCCAGATCTGTTGCAGGATCGAGATACGAACGAACTCCTTCTCGACGTCCTTGAACGCCCGAATGAGCGGAGCCGCCATGCGCGCGCGGGTCAGCAGCGCCTGCTGATCCTTTAGAACCGAGTCCTGCGTCGTCAGGACGCTCTCCTGCGCAAGCTCACGTAGTTTCTGAAGCGTCTCGTTCATATGGGTTTACCATGGCCCATGCGCTCGACTCGGTGCTGCTCCCAGATCCGACGCGAACGAGGCTGGCGACACGCCCACACCTGGTCGCGCCATCCACGGGTATCGATGCACCCCGAAAAGGCATGCGGCGTCGGAACAGACGACTTCCGATGGCTCAACGGCTGGGATCGAACAGGAGCCACAGAATCAGCCCGAGTCCAGGCACCAGCAGGATCAGCACCACCCAGATCACCTTATCACCTTGGCAGCAACACCGGCGGAGCTTCCGACGATCTTGATAATGGCGTAAACCATCAAGACCAACAGGATCAAGCCCAGGATACCGCTGACTTCCACACTCATGCCGTTTCAGTCCCCTTGAAAAGGTCGCTCGACGTCAGAACTCTGTTCACGACGGCGCCGAGCCGCCAGCCACCCGCAGAATCGCCACACCGCGCTCGTCCCATCATGATAGTGTAATCCCCAAGGGCGGCGATGACACCAGTCGCGCGGCGTACGACCGACCTGGGACCGGCCCCGGGCTCAACGGCTAATGCTCGCGTCCAACTCGAACATGGGCCTGCTTTCGGGTCCCACATCATGAAGCCCCGGATTGAGTCGACGACGGTCGAGCGTTGGCTTGACCTGCAACGAAAGCAAGGAGGGGTCCAGATACTTCTTCATCAAACGCCGCGCTTGACCTGAATGTCGCATCTTTCGCAGCGCATAGACCTGATTCAGCGCGACCTGCGTGGGTGCGGTCCCTCCATTGCGCCGGTATTTCTTGATGACCGATTCAGTGTAATTGAGCGTCTCCAGATAGGTCACCCGACTATTGGTGCGGTCCACGACACCCTCTCCGGCGTTGTATGCCATGATCACCCGACCGTAATCCTGTTTGTACTTCCTCAGGAGACGCTTCAGGTGCCGCGTCCCCGTTCGCAGGTTGGTCTGGGGATCGAACAGGGCCTCGACCGAATGCACGCCGTAATCCGCTGCGGTTGCCGGCATCAGCTGCATCAGGCCAACCGCACCGGCCGGAGAGACCGCATGGGCGTTATAGTTGGACTCGGCGGCGACCACGGCTTGCACCAGTGCCACCTCAACGCCGTAACGTTTCGCCACGGCGGGGATCATGGCCTTGACCTGGGCACGGCTCGGCCGTGATCCGCTCGGCGGACTGGGTAATTTGGGTCGACTCGTCACCGAAACGGCGGGCGCCGTCTCAGCGGCGGTGGCGGTCGATCCGGATGCCCGCGATTCCTCGGCCGACGAGGCCCAACCCGCGGCGGGGAAGTAAGTTAGAACCAGGAGCAACAGCGAGAGCACCGATGAACAGCGCGCAAGCCATTGAATCATTTGTTGGACGAACCTTTGTGCCATGGATGGATGCCCTGCCTCCGCCCTGCTCCCGGACCGCGTAGATCTCCGACGCATCACACGACAGTCTGAAGAACAATTCAAGTGATGAACCGCGAAAAACGGCATCAGGTCTTTTCACGCCTACGCGACGCTGATCCGGCACCCACCACCGAGTTGATCTATGGTAATGCCTTCGAGCTACTGGTGGCGGTGATGCTATCGGCCCAGGCGACGGACAAGAGCGTCAACAAGGTGACGCAAGGCTTGTTCCCCATCGCCAACACGCCTTCGAGCATCCTGGCCTTGGGCGAGGAGAAGCTGAAGACGCAGATCCGTACCATCGGGCTGTTCAACAGCAAGGCCAGGAACATCCTCAAGACCTGTGAGATTCTGCTTGCCGAACACGGCGGAGCGGTCCCAAACGACCGGAAGGCGCTCGAGGCACTACCCGGAGTGGGACGCAAGACCGCGAACGTCGTCTTGAACACCGCCTTTGGCGAGCCCACCATTGCAGTGGATACGCACATCTTCCGGGTTTCGAACCGAACCCGCATCGCCGAGGGCCGAACGCCGGCCGAGGTCGAAAAGCAACTCATGCGGCACGTCCCCGAGCCCTTCCTGAAGGACGCCCATCATTGGCTGATCCTTCATGGCCGCTACGTCTGCACTGCCCGCAAGCCAGGTTGTCCGCAGTGCCCTATCGCCGACTTGTGCGAGTATCCGCACAAGACATCGGCCTGAGAACAGGCAGAAATCGCTCGATCGAGACCAGCTCCGCCATGTTTTCCTCCGATCGCAATGCCTACCGCAAGGTCTTCGTCAAGGCGTGGAGAAAGGCCGCGACCTCGCAGCCCCTGGAACCACTGGAGACCCGGGTGGTCGAGATCCTGCGACAGCATCCCGAGTATCAGCCGCTCCTCGAAGGTGCCGACATGGCCTTGGAACAGGACTTCTCGCCGGAGCAAGGGCAGTCCAACCCCTTCCTCCACATGGGGTTACATCTCGCGATCCTGGAGCAGCTGAGCATTGATCAACCCGCAGGAATCCGGCGACTTTACCAAAGATTGGTACAGGCCACCGGCAACGCCCACGAGGCCGAGCATCGCATCATGGAGTGTCTCTTCGAGGCGCTCTGGAGGCTTCAACGCGACCAGGGGCCCTTCGACCTGAGGGGCTATCTGGAATGCGTCGAGCTGATCGGCCCAGACTCACATCCATGAACAGCCTGTTACACTCGCGCTAGGAGCCTGTCCAATTCAGGGAGGTCGACGCGGGTGAGTCTCCGCAGCCGATCCAGCCTAACGCGGACAGGCCCCCAGGAAATCGGCCCGAACGCCGGAGCGGGATGACGCAGATCGCTCCCAGCGCCCGCGGGCGAACCCCTGCAAAGTCACGCCCTGGTCTAACCCGGGTCAGACACACCGCACGAGGAAGGTGACCCTATGCCGACTTGGATCCTGGTTGCAGACAACAGCCGCGCACGCATCTTCGCCGCCAAAAAGGCCGCAGGCTCCATCGAGGAGGTCAGCACCCTGACCTTTCCCGAGGCCAGACTCCATGAAGGAGACCTGACCACCGACAAGGGTGGTCGCAGCCACGCCCCGGGTGCCGGTGCGCACGGTATCAACGGCGAGGAGATGCACAAACAGGACAATGCAGACCGTTTCGCGAGCTTGATCTGCGACGACCTGGAAATCGCGCGCAACCAAGGTCGATTCAACAAGCTCTACATCGTGGCTGCGCCGGCCTTGTTGGGGTTGCTTCGCAAACATCAGTCGGCGCCCCTGAGGCAGCTGATCGCAGGCGAACTCGACAAGAACCTGACCACCCACACCCCGGGCGCGATTCGCAAACACCTACCCGATTATCTCTAGGAGCCTGAGCGGATGGCAACGAGAGAGTTCGACAGCGTCGTGATCGGGACCGGACCGGGTGGCGAAGGTGCCGCCATGAAGCTCGCCAAGGCTGGCCAGCGCGTCGCGGTGATCGAAGCCCACGATGCGGTCGGCGGTGGCTGCACACATTGGGGCACGATCCCGAGCAAGGCACTGCGTCACTCGATCCAGATGCTCGCCGACTATCGCCGCAACCCACTCTTCCAGCACACGGTGAACCAGGTCGAGGTCGAGCTCCCGGACCTGCTGCGAGCCGCGGATAGCGTCATCGACGACCAGGTCCGCACCCGCTATCGCCATTACCGGCGCAATCGGGTCGAGGTCTTGTTCGGACGTGCACGCTTCCTGGATCCCCATCTGATCGAGGTATGGCGCCCCGAGGGGGTCGGCGATCAAGTCGCCGCCAAACACTTCGTGATCGCGACCGGCTCGAGGCCTTACCATCCGCCCGAGCTGGACTTCGGCCATCCGCGCATCCGCGACAGTGATTCGGTGCTCCAGCTCCAGCACACACCCAGATCCATCACGATCTACGGGGCCGGCGTCATCGGCTGCGAGTATGCCTCGATCATGAGCTCGCTCGACGTGAAGGTGAATCTGGTCAATACCCGCGACCGGCTGCTGTCGTTCCTCGACGACGAGATCACGGATGCACTCGGCTATCATCTTCGGCAGCAGGGCGTCGTGATCCGCCACAACGAGACCTACGCGGGAGTCGACGCCGCGACCGATGGGGTCGTACTCCGATGTAAATCCGGGAAGAAGTTCAAGACGGACGTGCTCTTATGGGCTAATGGCCGAAGTGGCAACACGCAGGACCTGGGCCTCGAGGTGATCGGATTGAGACCGAACGAACGCGGCCAGTTGGATGTCAGCCCCAGCTATCAAACAGAGCTACCCCATATCTATGCCGTAGGCGACGTCGCCGGACCACCGGCGCTCGCGAGCGCCAGTTATGACCAGGGGCGCTTCGTGGGTACCCACATCGCCGATGGTGCCTGCGACTGGTCATTGGTCGAGGAGTTTCCGACCGGCATCTACACCGTCCCCGAGATCAGTTCGGTCGGCCGCACGGAGTCCGAGCTGACCGCCAGACAGATCCCCTACGAGATCGCCCAAGCGGATTTCAAGAGCATCGCGCGCGCCCAGATCACGGGCCACAGGGTCGGCATGTTGAAGCTCTTGTTCCATCGCGAGACGCTGGAGATCCTTGGGATTCATTGCTTCGGCGAGCAAGCGGCCGAGATCCTGCACATCGGCCAGGCCATCATGTCCCAGCCAGGCGACGCAAACACGATTCGCTACTTCACCGAGACGACCTTCAACTATCCCACCATGGCCGAGGCCTACCGAGTTGCCGCACTCAATGGGTTGAACCGTTTGTTTTAAACCGCGTCCAGAGCGAGATGCGTCGTTTTCATTTTGTGCTTGGCTTTGGGGGTTTCATCGACATCGCCGGAGACGCGGTCTAAATTTTATATTTTTTATCTCTTAAACCGCGAAAGCTCCGATGCTTTTCATGGCCGCCAAGGCCGATCCAATCAAAAAACTTCGCATACCGCACTAGGCACGGTTCAATAGGAGTAACAGGTCCGACGCCCGCCGACGGTGACACAGACATAGGGGTCCGGATGGTAGGTAATGCTCGTCGCCGTCCCGACACCCTGCCGTGACGCCGCCTCGACGGCGCCCTGATCACCCGGAAGCACGCAAGGCGGAGCCTGCCCCCGGATGGGCTCTT
>JANQGF010000299.1 GCA_028277465.1 Chromatiaceae bacterium | reverse complement strand
CCGCCCGGCTGTGCGCCGCGGTTGTGGTGAAAGTGCTGGCGCCCGTTGCGATAGGCTTCGAACAAGCCTTGCACCAGGGCGGGCGGCAAGGTCGCCGACGAGAGTAGCAGGCGCGCTCCGAGGAGCCCTGCCCAGTGCACCAACCGGGTCAGGGCCGGCAGGTCGTCCAGATCGAAGTCGTCGGGCTCGTCCAAGACCAGATCGCCGCTCATCAGTCGCAGCATGGGCGCGATCTGCCGCCCGCCGCGCTGGCTTTCGGTCGCGGGGGTCAGATGGTCGATGGTGCAGACGAGCACGGGTGCGACCAGCAGCGCGCGCACCTGAGGATTGGCGACGGCACGAGACAGCAAGGGATGCTGGTCGGTCTGGCCTTCATAGACGACATGGGTGTCCTCCTCGAGCAATGCCTGTCGCGATGCGGATCCGCTGGCCTCGGCTTGGGCCTCGTGATGCTCGAAGAGGGCGCGGCTGGCGGAGCCGCCGACGCGAATGGCGAGGTCCTCGTCGTCCAGCCGCAGCAGATCGCGAAACGCCTTGCCGGTTTGGAGCGTCAGGGTGCGCAAGCCCAGCGCGAAGGCGCAACGCATGCCCTGAGCGGGATCGGCGAGGGAATACATGATCCGAGCGTTGGCGAGCGTCTTGCCGCAGCCTGTGGAGGCCATGTTGACGATGAAGGCGCCTTGATCGCGCGAGCGCTCGCGCATGCCGGCCGCCATGTCGGCGGACTTGTCCTGCCAGCGAAAGCGCTCCTGCTGCGCACGCTGCTTGAGGCGCTTGTGCTTGCCGAGCCGCGGCAGGTGCTGCTCGCAGCGTGGCAGGAAGCGTGCAACCTGTGCTCCGTGCTGGGCAACGCCGAGCAGGTGCTCTTCCAGCGGCTGATTGGGGTCGCTGCTCTTGCGACAGGTGTTGGCCAGCAAGGGGGTGTCTGGGGTGATCGTAATCCGCTCGGATTGGTCGCCTTCGAGGCTGGAGTAGTGATGGTCCGCCAGCATCAGGCTCAGCCGGCTGAGGTGCATGACGAAGGGATTGTCCAGCACAGCCGCGCAGGCTGCAGTGGTGTTGGGCGACGAGAGGAGCGACAGGAGGCGGCGTGCCATGCGGGTGGCACGCCGTCGCCACGCGTCGGTGGTAACGGGCAGGCCGTGGGGGAAGCGCCAGTAGGCGCGGAGGGCCTTGGCGTCCGAGCTGGCAAACGCGGTTTCGTTCCAGCTCGGCTGGATCTGGTCCAGGAGTCCGGAGAGGGCCGACATCTGAAAGGCCCGCCCGTCGGGGAGCTTCGGCAGGCGATGATGTGTGAGTATCAGCCAGACTAGCGCGCGAGCCAGCGGCGCTTGGCTCAGGCGCTTGAATGGCGAGTCGAGCGGTCCGTCCAGGCCGTCCTTGCGCAACTGCTTCAGCCAGCGCGAATCGTCAGTCTCGCTCGGTGCGGCGAGTCGCGCCAGCCAAGCCGCATCCTCGTCATCGCCGACGAAGGCTTCGAGCAGCCGAACGGACGCCCATTCATGGCGAATCAGATTGCGCCCGGTCAGCTTGCCGTGCAGGCGTGCCTGAAACGTTTCAGATGCCTTGCCGAGGTCATGAAGCAGCCCGGCCAGGTCGACCAGGAGGCGGATCAGCTCACCGCTGTGCCAGTCGTTCTCGTCGGCTTGCTTGAGGATGTTCCGTTGGGTGGTGTTGGTCGGTACGGCGCCGATGTCGTTGAACCGGCGCCGATCGCCGACGATCCAGAGCAGCTCCGAATGGTCGAGCCCACGGATCCAGTGACAGGCGACCGCGGTATTCTTGCGTGCCGTCTTGCGAAGAAGCCTGTGCAGGGTGGCGAGGCCATCGCGGGTGATCGGGGTCTGCCAGGTCCGGTCCCCGCGTCGCTCGGCGAATTGGTCGAGGATCCGTCGGGTCTCGGTCAGCGCGCGCTTGTCACACTGCGAGATCAGGAGGATGTTCATCGACCCGCCTGCTGGGCGAGGCGCCCCATGCGGAGCGCGACCTCTTTGATGGTATCGATCATCAAATCGAGGGACTCGCTGCGTGTGAGTGCCTCGATGCAGGCCTGGCGGAACTCCTGCTCGTCGTCGCCACGTGTCGCTGAAAGAAAGGCCTGGGGCAAGATCAGCGCATCCTTCGCCAGATCCGCGACGTCGAAGACCAGTCCACCCCGGCGGGTCTTGCCATGCAGCACCGCCAATCCGTGAGGCAGCCCGAGCACCCACGTTGCCGTGGCGGCCAGGCCATAGGCCAGGTAGTTCCCGTGGTCGAGGAACTGGTTGGCCGCATCCGTCGCGTGGCCGCGTTGGCTGCGGGTGAAATCGCCGTAATGCGTTGTCTGGCACGCCAGCTTGTAGAGTTGCTTGGTTAAGCGAGCCTCTTCAGTGAGCAGCTCCATGTGATTGGAGGCGGCCTCAATGCCCGAAGCAGCCTGCGTCAGCATGCTCTCGAGCGCCGGTAGGTCCGGCTCGAAGCCGGCCGACTTCAAGAGCCGATCCGCGCCCCATTGCTGCCGGATCCGCTCCAAACGCAGATGCTGGAAGGCTTTGGCGGCTTGCAGGCGAAGCCCTTCGTCGAACCAGAAGCGGACCCACTGCTGTAGGTACTCGGTGGGGCGGTACTCGCTTTGGGGCGCCAGCCAAGCGATGTCCAGATCGCGCCCGGTTCCGGTGAACAGGGGTGTTCCACCGCCGCCGCAGAAGCCCACCATGACCCCGGCCTTTGCAAGCTCACGCATCGCGGCCTGCGTGATCGAAGTGCCGGTCCCGAGCAGGAGGCAGGTCGTGTTCGCGATCGGGATGTTCCAGTAGAGCGACCGGTTGCCTGCCTCTGTGACGTACTCGACGCGGCCGCCATTCACTAGCACCCGGCAGTGCTCGAGGTAGTAGAGGTTTGCCCGCTTGGAGTGCAGGATGGTCTTGAGATCGGAGGGTTTGAAGTCGTCCATGACAATCACTGATGGGCTCGCAGCTCAGAGGCGATGGTATCAACCGGCGGTCGTAGAATCTTAACGCGGTCGGCGGAGGTCCACCATACCGGCGGACAGTGCCGTCACGGCAGCGGATTCACCGGAGTTCTCCCCGTATTGCAACGGATGTCCGACTAAACCAGCAATTCCCGCCGTCCGCGGAGACGAGGGCCGATGGGGGAGAGGGGCCAGCGCTGAAGATCGGCAGACACAGCAACGCCGCGCTGCAAAGCAGCGCTTTGGTTGAGTTGGCTTATTCTCCCCTCCAAACGAC
>JANQGF010000282.1 GCA_028277465.1 Chromatiaceae bacterium | reverse complement strand
CGCTTGAAATAGGGGCCGCTATTCCTGCGCCCACGCGCCTTGCATCTGGCCGCTTCTCGCCGCGCTGAGAACGCAAAATAAGGTGAAACGGGGTACTAGGGTCGACGGTAGGCCGCTCGCCGATGCCGGATTCATTGCGCCGCGCGACGAGAGGCAGAACAGGCCCATCACGCAAGGTCTGAGTGCCGGGGGCGCGGTTCAGCCCTCCGGCACCTTGATGGGATAACCATGGCGGGCCCAGGCGATGATCCCACCTCGCAGGTTCCAGACCCGGTCGAAACCCTGCTGCATCATGTAGGAACAGGCCTGATATGAACGGGCACCGCTTCGGCAATAGAGCACCAGCTCCCGGTCGTCAGGGAGCTCGCGCATGCGCAGCGGGATCAGATGCATGGGCATCAGCAAGGCATTTGGGATCGCGCCCTGGGCGACCTCTGCCGTGGTGCGGATGTCCACCAGCAAGACATCATCTCCCTCTTCGAGCCGTTTGCGCAGCGTCTCGGAATCGATTTCGTTGATCACTCTATCGCCCTGTCACAAACCCAAATATTTCAGTATATTAATGAGATCTAAAGACTAACTCAATGATCCTGCGGGGTCTTCGACCACTGGAACGACCATGGAGCTACTCCCCCTCTTTCTGGACATGCAGGACAAGCCCTGCCTCCTCGTCGGCGGTGGTACCACCGCGGCCCGCAAACTGAGCGCACTCTTGCGCGCGGGGGTCGCGGTGACACTGGTCTCGCCCCACTTGTGCGAGCCACTGGCCCGCAAGGCCGAGGCGGGCGATTTCCGCCATCTCGGCCGAGATTTCGAGCCGACCGACCTGCCCGGCAACCGGCTGGTCATTGCCGCGACCGACGACCGCGAGGTCAACCGGCACATCGCCGAGCTGGCGGGTGAGCTGGAGATCCCAGTCAATGTCGTGGATGATCCCGACGCCTGTACCTTCCTGCTGCCCTCGATCATCGACCGTTCTCCCGTGACGATCGCCGTGTCCACCGGCAAGGCATCGCCCGTGTTGGCGCGTCTGCTGCGCACCCGACTCGAATCGCTCATCCCGTCCGGCTACGGGCGGTTGGCAGAGCTCAGCGGTCGTTATCGCGACCGGGTCAAGGCGCGTTTCAGCGAGCAGCGCGATCGTCGACGCTTCTGGGACCGGGTCCTGCAGGGCGCCGTCGCCGAACGCATCTTCGCCGGTCAGTTCGAAGAGGCCGAGGCCATCATCGAGCAGGAGTTGGCTCCGGACGCGCTCGAAACCGACATGGGCGAAGTCTATCTGGTCGGCGCCGGTCCCGGTGATCCCGACCTGCTGACCTTCCGCGCGCTGCGTCTGATGCAGCAGGCCGACGTGGTCGTCTACGATCGCTTGGTGGCCGAGTCCATCCTCGGAATGACGCGGCGCGATGCCCGTCGCATCTATGTCGGCAAGCAGCGTAACCACCATGCCATGCGCCAGGAGGAGATCAACCGTCTGCTCGCGGACCTGGCCAAAGATGGGCACCGCGTGCTGCGGCTCAAGGGCGGCGACCCCTTCATCTTCGGTCGCGGCGGGGAGGAGATCGATACCTTGGCCGCGGAGTGCGTTCCTTTCCAAGTCATTCCGGGAATCACGGCGGCAGCCGGCTGTGCCAGTTACGCGGGTATCCCACTCACTCACCGTGATTATGCGCAATCGGTCGTCTTCGTCACCGGGCATCTCAAGGACGGCACCATCAACCTCAACTGGTCCGCCCTCGCGCAGCCGAGTCAGACGGTCGTCTTCTACATGGGTCTGGTGGGGCTGCCGGTCATCGTGGAGCGTTTGATGGCGCAGGGTGTCTCGCCCGAGATGCCCATTGCCCTGATCCAGCAGGGGACGACCCAGCTGCAGCGTGTCTACACTGGCAGCCTAGCGACCATCTTGGATGTCATCGCGTCCGACCCGCCGCAGCCGCCGACCCTGGTCATCGTCGGGGAGGTGGTCAAGCTGCGTGAGAAGCTGAGCTGGTTCCGTCCGCCCGACGAGCCGACCCAGGGCGCGACCACGCCGATCCTGGAGTAGCGGGCGATGTCAGTCTGCTACGTTGACCTGATCGATGCCTGCCATCTGAAGTGTCCCACCTGCGTCCGGGGTGCCAGGCTTCTGCCCAATACGGCGCAGAAGATGGACCCAGACCGCTTCGAGCGGATCGTCCGAAAGGCCAGATCCGAGGGCTATGACGCGATCGGCCTCTATAATTGGACGGAGCCCTTTCTCAATCCCGGTATTCCCGACTACATCGCCCGAGTCAAGCGTCTCGGTCTGGCCTGCGACGTCTCCACCACCCTCTCCTTCGCCAATCGGCGCCGGCTGATCGACCAAGCGCTCGGCGCAGGTCTGGACACGCTGATCGTCTCGGTCTCCGGCCATCGTCAGGAGGTGCACGAGATCAACCACCGGGGCGGCAACCTGGCCTTCGTGCGAGCCAATCTCGAGCATGTCAGTCGACTGCTAGGTGACGAGCGCATCGAAACCTCTGTCGTGCTGCGCTTTCTGAAGTTCGCCCACAATGCCGATGAGCAGCCCTTGCTCGAGGACTATGCGCGTTCGCTCGGAATCGCTTTCGAGGTGCTCGACGCGGCCGGAGATCCCAATCGCTCGGTCAGCCATTACGCCCATCCGGACGCCTTTCTGGACCGGCTGCGGAACTTCAGCCCGCTGAGACCACACGAGCGCGAGGGTGAGGTCTGCCCGCTGATCATGGACACCGTCTCGGTCGATGCAGGCGGCAAGGTGTTCATCTGCTGCGCCTATCCGAACTATGGGTTCCTCGAGATCGGGTCCTATCTGGACCTGAGCCGGGATGAGATCCTGTGGAAGCGTTACACCCATCCGATCTGTGGGTCCTGTGGGTTCCCCAGGCGCGTGGCGACGGACGCGGACCGCGACGCCCTGATCGGCGCACTCGGTTCGCGTCTGGGCAGCGCGCAGGAGTCGGTGGCTGGGGACAAGTGGGCTTGGAAGCAATGGCTCCAACCGATCCCCAGGTTAGCGGGGATCAAGCGCAGGCTCCAGGCATGGCTGGGGAGGGGTCAGTCGTGAGAGCGGTTGGGAGCTGAATCGAGGTGTCTCATGCCGCTGCTGGACGCGCTTCAGGCATCGACCATCTGCACCACGACGAGCCGCCCGCCGTCGCCCCTGGCCAGCAGGATCTGCTGACCGTCCTCGAGCTCGAGCTTCCCGCCGATCGGCACCCGCGTCCTGGTCGCGACCTCCATCAAGTCGGGAAGGGCCTCGTTGACCAACCACCATCTCCCGTCGTGGAGGACGAAATAGCCGACGCGTCTCTTCTGCTCCTCGGTGAGCTTCTCGTTCGGCGCGATCAGGTTGTTCGCATGCCAGAGGAACAGCGACTGCCCGGTCCAGACCATCAGGCGGTGGTTGTCCGGCCTGAACTCTCCCTGCTTTCTGGATGAATAGAGGTTTAAGACGGGTAACTTGCCCTGGAAGGGCGTTGCGCAGAAGGGACAGCAGGGTGTGGTGGTATTGTCGAACACATACCACTTCTGTTCGCAGTCCGGGTTCAGACAGGGCTGAATCAGGTCGACCGTCTTGACCAGGGCGGTCTCCCACTCGTTCGCCGAGGGACGCTGCGAGGGATCGTGCAGCCCGGCGATGAACGACCGCTGGAAGAGATCGGCGAGATAGGGACCCGTGATGCTGAAGGGCATGCGCTCGGTGTTGGCCCAGGGCAACTCGGTCGGCTTGACGCTCGCGACCTTGATCCGGTTGCTGCGGTCGGTCGGGTGTTCCACGAAGAGCGCCTTCTCGCCCATGGAGAGTGCCTCGTCCCTCTGCTCGTCTTGGAGGTCGTGGACCTTGCCGCCGCGCAGTGGATGCCGGTAGAGCAGATACATATAGATGAGGACCGCCAGGGCATGCAGGTCCGTCTCGCGTCTCGGTAGCCTGCGGTTCGGGTCCTCCCGCGCGAGATGGCTGGTCATGACCACCTCGGGCGCGATGAAGTCCGGCGTCCCGACCACGTCGGGTGGATATTTGCCGGGTACGACCAGGCCGTCGACGTCGATGACGCAGGCGAGGCCCTGGGAGGGGTCGACCAGGACGTTCTTGTACGAGAGATCGGAATGGGCGAGCCCGGCCATGTGCATCCGGCGCACGGCGCGCGCGAGCAGCAGACAGACCTTGAGGTGGTTGAGCCAGTCGCCGAGCTCACGCGGGTCCACGAAGCGGTTGCGCAGATTGGCGGCCGCGAACCACTTGCCTTCCTTTTCCTTGCCCTTGATGCCGAGCATGTCGCTGTTCCTGGACCCATGCTCGAAGAAGAAATGTCGTGGATAGGTGGGCGCCACCAGCCCGAGCCTGCCCTCGTGCTCGAGCATGGCGGTCGGCCAGCAGAAGAGGTTCCGCCAATAGTCGCCACCGACCTGGTTGAAGATGCTCTCCCGGTACTTGCCGGTGATCATCTGCAGGCGCTCTTTCGCCTGGTTGTCCTGGGGGGCCTTGTAGAAGGCCACGACATAGGACCGGTCGGGCGCGAAATGGACCTCCTTCATGGCGCCCGACCCAACGACCTCGTCCACGAACTCGACGGCTTGGCCGTCCAGAGTCCTGCAGGTGATGACGTTCGTCATCAGCATCTCCTCGAGCGAGCCATTCGCACCCGGTGCCCCTGCCGTTGGCGGGGTGATGTGGCTTCTGTGTTTCCCATTTTAGGCACCGGAGCAAGGGGTTCAGCACCAGAGCGCAATCGTCCGGTCGTCATGATTCCCCGGCGAGAAGAAGCCCAACCAATCGACCAGCGCTTGGTCCGGTTCGTCCTTCTCCAGGAGTGGGCCGAGCTCTTCCCAGAGGCGGTCCCAACGGAGCGGATCACTCAGACCATTGTCGGTCTCGAAGCGCGGGTCCGAGACCCCATCCGTCATCAGCATGATGGCCAAGAGGTCCTCGTAATAGCCGATTCCGGTGCGTTTGGCAAAGCCCTGATCGGAGAGGGTGGCGTGATCCAGGAAGCGTGTCTGGCCGGCGAACTCGCCGCCGTCGGGGGTCCCCATCAGCCGGACCTTGCCGCGTGGTCCATAGGCGGCGATGGCGCCGTCGCCCGTCCAGAAGGTGGCCAAGAAGGTCGCGTCCTCTTGGCGCTTGATGGCCGCGGCCAGGAGTGTGGTTGCGTAGTCCTTGACTAGAGCCTTTCGATCCTGCGCCGCTCGTTCGATCGCCTGAAGGGCACGCTTGCCCGCTTCGTGGAAGCGAAAATAGAAACCTTCGAAGACTTGGCCTTGGGTTCTCTCGGCATCCGTGTTCCATTGGCTCAGTGCAGCCGTCATCTCGGCGCCGAAATCGCCGGCGAGAACCTCGGCAAGGTAGTGACCCGCCTCCGAGACGGCGACACGGGCGCCCTCCCGAGAGAACTTGGCGCTTCCTGCTCCGTCTGCGACTATGACGACATTCCATCCATGGTCCGAATCCTGGCTGATGAAGAGATCGTCGTCCCGGAAGGATCCTGCGTGCTCGTGCGAACGACCACGACGGCTGGCGGCGACGATCCTGCCCGCAGGACCGGCGAGATACCGCTTGTCCATATGCGGCTTGGAATAGGGCATGTCGGCTGGCGGCTCGATGATCTTCCACAGGCTCCTTGGGTCTGGATTCACGATGAGTAGACATGTGCCAGGATAATCCACCGACCCGTCGCGGGTCCAACGCAGCCGGATCCGATGATCGCCAGCGATCGCCGGGGTCCCGCGAAGCGCCCCGGTCGCGGCATCGAATGACAGACCCGAATCGGGGGCCATGCTCAGGCGCGATACTCGAACAGGTCGGCCATCCGTATCCCGCCCTTGGATCACGGCGGCATAAGGGACCCCGACCTTTCCGTTCGGCAGATGAAAAGAGGCACCCTGCACGAGCGGTCGGGCCGGAGTGGTGGCTGGAGAAGGCGCAGGACCCCGGCTTGGTCGCGGCGTGACTGCCCCGGGCCCCGATTGCGGACGCGGCTGTTTCGGTCTGTCCAATGGTGCCCGGCGGTCGGGCGGACGATGATCCGCAGGTGACCCTTCGGACTCCCCTGAAGGTTCTCCAACCCCCCGACCAGACGTCACTGATCCTCCTTCATTGCGCGCGGATTCTGGCGAGGCGTTCGGAGGGGCGGTAACCGGCGGGGCGCCTGACTCCCTAGACAGGGGAAGGACGGGAGCGCCCGTCTCCGAGGGTTGCTCGGCGGGCCTCGGCGGCGAGGTGGTGCGCGACTCCTCCGCTTCGTCCGCTGGTGTCTCCGGGCCCTGCTGCTCGAAACGCTCGGGTTCGAATCTTCTGGCCTGATTCCGAGACGGCAGGAGTCGCTTCAAGTGCCCTTTCTCTGGATGGGCCGATTCCCAGATGCGACCGATCTCATCGAGGAATCGAGATACCTCATTCAGGACCTCGTCGCTGTTGGCGAACTCCTCGATCAGGGAATCGGGCAACTGGCTCTGGTCGAAGATGGCATGTTCGTCGTCCCCGAAGAGGTCGATCGCCAGAGATCTCAAACGCTTGCGGAACTGTCGATGCTCCTCGGGCGTCATGTTCACGATTAACTCCTGATGCGGGCTCGACCCCTCTCGAACCCGAGTGTCGATTGAGTCGTCTGTCTCAACCCCGGCCTCGGCCCACCTCGAAGCCGCCTTCCTCGGAAGAGGGGCCAGGCGCGAAGGTCACCCGTTTCTCGCACCAGGGGCAGGTCGCCTCCCCCGGCCCACTGAGGCACATCAGCTTCCCGCAGCCGCAGACGGCAAAGGCGGTGGCGTTGCCACAGTGCGGGCAGCCGGGTGCACCCATCAGCTCGGATGTGCTGACCTTGAGATCCGCGGTCCGCGGATCCGACCAGTCGAAATAGTCCTCGTCGAGCGGATAACAGCCTGACAGCTGGTACATGGAGACCTCGAGCCTGAATTCGCTCGTCGCCAGGTCCTGCCGCTCCCGCTCGTATTTCATGAGGTAGGGCTTGTGTGTCTTCTGGCACCGCCCGATCAGGGTCACACAGGCCTCGTCCGCGGCTTGGGGCGGTGGCTCCTTGACCAACCTCAGGACGCGCTCGTCTAGCACCTCTTCCATCCGCTGATCGGATGTCTCGCCCAGGGTTTTGCTCTTGGCCAACACCGAGGCGCTCACCCAGTCGACGAACTTCTTGTAGTCGTCCGTCCGCACCTCCTCGAAGAGAATGACCTGTTCGGTCAGGCGTTTCAGCACCGAGAAATCGGCCTCCCGGCCCATTCCGACGGCGATCAGCGAGGCGGCCTTGGCGTAGCCTGAGTTCCAGCGCGCGATCGCGGGTCCGGGGTCGTCGGTCGGGTGGCCGTCGGTGAAGAGATAGACGATGGGTCTCCAATCACCCTTGCGATCGGCGGTGGTCTTGACGAGCGAGCGGTCGATCTCGGACATGAGGGCATCGAGCGCGGCGCCCAGACTCGTCCCACCGCCCAACGGCAGCTTGGGTGGATAGAAGGAGAAGAGCTCGACCAGCGGCACGATGGTCTTGGCAAAACCAGCGAAGGCGATGACCGAAACGTGGACCGTCTCGAGCGCATGGGGATCGCTACAGAGCGACCGGACAACGGCCTGCAGACCATCCTCCATCTTGCGGAGATTGTCGCCGACCATGGATTCGGAGCAATCCAGCACGAAGAACACGGGTAACCTGCGCATCAGCTCACTCCCAGCGTCTCCAAGAGGACAAGAGACAGAGGAGGCACATCCGTCCCCTGACATTCTCTGGTCCGACTCTCTGTACCGGCCGAGAGCATCCTGACCGGGCCAGGCCGGAGGGTTGGATGGGGCATCGGCGAGCCCCTCGATTCTAGCCCCAAGAAAGGCGTGAATCCTCTGTCCTCGGACGCGCTCACAGCACCAATTGAACCTCTGGCGGTGGTGGTGGCAGCGTCACCTGGTGCTCGAGACCCGCGCTGCTCGAGCCGACCGAAACACTGGCCGAGACCCATTTGAAGAAGCCCGAGAAGGCCGCCGCATCCATGGTGTCGAGCGTCACCACCCGGTCCGTCAGCTCGCGTAGCGCATCTTGCTTGGCCTTGTGCCCGGCGGCGCAGGCCACGATGGAGCCGAAGTTGCGCCGTTTGATCTCCGGGATCGCTTGCCGGTAAGCCAGTAGATCCGAGGGGCTCCCGTCCGTCATGATGAAGAGTAACGGGCGCCAGTCACCCTTGACATCGCCCGTGCTCTTCCTGATGTCACGGTCGACCTGCTGGATCAGCAACTCCAGCGCGGCTCCGAGGAAGGTCGCGCCCGACTCGGGGGACTGGATCTCGCCGATCTGGACCTCGTCCAAGGGGGTCAGCGGCAGATACTCGCGCGCCTCGATATCGAAGGTGATGATGGAGAGATGGACACTCTCCAGGGCATAGGGGTCCTGGCGCAATGCGCTCAGCATGGCCTGAAGGCCGACATTCACCGAGTGAATGGGCTCGCCGCGCATGGACCCGGAGGTGTCGAGCAGGATATAGACTGGGAGTCTTCGCACGCTCATCTCGCGTTCCTCAGACGTATCGCTTGAGCCACTCCACCAGGGTGTCGGACTCGGAGGCCTGACCGATCGCATTGAATTTCCAGCCGCCCGGCTCGCGCACCAGCTCGGCGAAGAGCATGGAGCGGCTGTCCTCGTACCCCGCGCCGCCGGACAGATCGAAGCGGACCATCTCCCGACCCCCGGCATCGAGGGCGCGGATGAAGGCATTCTGGACCTTGCCGAAGCTCTGTCCCCGCTTCCTGCCCTCGTAGATCTGGACCACGAAGACCACCTTGGAATAGGCATCCGGCAGGTCGTTCAGTTTGGCGACGATCTGCTCGTCGTCTTCTTCGCGCTCGCCGGCGCCGTCACGATTGTCGCCCGTGAGCCAGATACAGCCGGACCTGTGACGCAGATTGTTGAAGAAGATGACATCACTCTGGAGCAGCGTGGCTTTTCCGGTGGCATCGCGTCCCAGGTCGTGGACCTTGCCGTCGGGTCCGCAGAGGAAGGCGGCCACGTCCAGGTCATAGTCCTCCACCTTCTTGGCCAGGAGCCCCTCGACCAGGCCCTTCCGCTTCTCCTCGTTGATATCCCATCCCAGCCCGATGGTGACCAGGGAGAGGTCGTGCTCCCGCTTCTTGAGGCTGACGCCCTGACCCTTCTTGAGCTTGACGGCCATCGGCTTTCCCCTAGAGCACCACGTTCACTTCGGGGGGTGGCGGCGGCAGGTCGTCGAGTCCAGAGACCTCCTTCTGGCCCTGATCCACCCGTTGACTGCCGGTCGACACCGATGCGGAGACCCACTTGAAGAAGGCACTGATGGTCTTGGAGTCGGCCGTGTCGAGCGCGACCACGACCTCGGTGATCTGCTTCAGGATCGAGGTATCCGCGTCCTGCCCGGCCGCGCAAGCGACGACGACGCCGGTGCGGACCTGCTTGAGCTTCGCCAGCCCCTGCTTCCAGTCGTCGGTCGGTCCGCCGTCGGTCATGAGGAAGACGAGCGGCTTCCAGTCGCCCTTGGATTCCGCCGTCGTCTTGACGACCTCGGCCTCGATTCGCTCGGCGAGGAGCCGAAGCGCATCGCCCAAGGCCGTGGTTCCGTTGAGCTTGAGCACCGGCGGTTGAAAGCTCGGCAATTCGGTCAGCGGGGCGATTTGATGGGCGGAATCGTCGAAGGTGATGACGGACAGAAACGCGGTCTCGAGCGCGTAGGGGTCTTGTCGCAGCGTCGAGACCAGGAGCTGAACGCCGTTCTTCACGGCCTCGATCGGCTCGCCGTGCATGGAATAGGAGGTGTCGAGCACTAGATAGACTGGTAGCCTTCTCATCGGTTTATCCTCGACCTATCGGCTTGTTTACCCTCTCGGAATGATTCGAGCGCCTCAGGCGACCTGGACCCCGAACTGACCGCAGAGGGCCTCCAGGCCGCCGGTGAAGCCCTGACCCACCGCTCTGAACTTCCACTCGCCTCGATGTCGGTAGACCTCCCCGAAGATCATGGCGGTCTCTGTGCTGTAGTCTTCGGTCAGATCGAAACGGGCCAGTTCCAGATCCTCGTCGAGATCGACGATTCGGATGAAGGCATCGGAGACCTGTCCGAAGTTCTGGTTGTGTCTCTCGGCGTCGTGAATGGTGACGCAGATGACCAGCCGCTCGATCGCCTCGGGCAACTTCTCCAGATCGATCTCGAGTGCCTCGTCGTCACCCTCGCCGGCGCCGCTCCGCTCGTCGCCCGTGTGCGCGACAGAGCCGCACAGAGAGACCAGCTGATTGTAGAAGATGAAGTCCTCGTCGCGTCGGACCTTGCCGTTGTCACCCAGCATGAAGGCGCTCGCATCCAGGTCGAAGTCGGCCCCCTTGGTGGCCCTGGCCTGCCAGCCGAGACCGACGAGGATGCGCTTGAGGCTGGGTGCGGTTCTCGAAAGGGAGACATTCCCGCCCTTGGTCAAAGTCACAGCCATGTTTCTGCTCCCGCTCTTCTGTCACGTTCTCCTGTCGAGCGTCAGTCTTTGGCCGCCCGCGCGTCCTCCTGGGTCCCCTCCTCGTCCTTCTTCTCCGGGAAGATCAGGGAGGCGATGATGCCGATGCTCAGGGTGCCGAAGACGACCATGAGGCTGACCCCGGGCGAGATGTGCAGACCCGTGTCCCCGATGGCATGGTTCCAGGACTGCAGCACCATCTTGACGGCGATGAAGAAAAGCAGCGCGATGACGGCCTTCTCCAGGTGCACCAGGTAACGCGTAAGGGCCGCCAAGACGAAATAGAGGCTGCGCAGACCCAGGATCGCGAAGATCATGGCCGCATAGACCAACAGCGGCTCCTGGGTCACGGCGATGACCGCGGGCACCGAGTCGAAGGAGAAGGCAATGTCGGAGGTCTCGATCGTCGCGAGACAGAGGAAGGCCGGGGTGGCGTAGATCGCCCCATTGCGGGTCACGGCCTGGGTCTGGCCGTTGTCCAACAGCTCCGTGTGTCGGATCATGAAGCGATCGAAGTGCAATCTAGTGTAGATGGGCATCATCTTGCCCGTCAGCCGGACGCTCCAATGGTCCGAGTAATCCTCGATCTCGCTGCCGTCCCCGCTGCTCTTGAGCATCTGGATGGCGCTCCAGGCGACCAGCGCGGCAAAGACGAAGCCGACCCAGGGGCTGGCCAGGAATAGACTGGTGCCGATCAGCACGAAGATCGCCCGAAACACCAGGGCACCGAGAATGCCCCAATAGAGGATCCGGTGCTGCAGGCCCGATGTAATGCCGAAGGAGGCGAAGATGGCCATGAAGACCATCAGGTTATCGACCGAGAGGCTCTTCTCGAGGAAATAGCCGGCCAGATAGAGGTCTGCCCACTCTTTGCTGAAGCGCCCCCACAGATAGCCATAAAAGGCGAGCGCCAGGACGACCCAGAAGATCGACCACTTGGTCGCGTCCGAGACGCTGATCTCACGCGTGTGCTTATGGGAGATCAGATCGACATAGATCGACAGGCTGATGACCGCGAAGAAGATGAAGATGGTCTCCAGGGGAAACCCGAAATGCGCCATACAATGCTCCTGGGTTGAATTCGTCACGCACCGCGGAGAAGGCCGACGACAGGGTCTGAACAGGACCGAATCCAGAGCCTCCTGACCCGGGTCGTCGCTGTGCACCGCCACCGCGTCGAGGAGCCTGCTCGACGGCTCACAATGGAAGCAAGATTAACAGGATTCGTCAGGATTCACAGGGCGTCGCTGCGAAACCAGTCTGATCCATGGATCCCCTGCTGCCGTACTTCGGGAGTCCACCCGAGCTCGTCGAAGCCTCGCTCAAGGCTTCAGTCGCCGGCCGCGAAGAGCGCACGCAGAGACCCCTGATGCCCTTTGTCGACGAAGGCGGCGAAGACGCGATCAAAGTCGTCGCGTGCGGACTGTTGGCGCTGCAGCAGGTGCGCGATCAAGGCGCCCATGGCCAACAGGGTCTCGGTCGCGGCGCGCCCCTCGTCCCGCATGCCTTGCGCCAGCTCAGTGAGATGATCGACTTGGACCGCCAAGTCCTGAAAGCCGCCCAGTTCGTCCAGCAGTCGCTTCAACAGCTTGATCGACCGGCGCAGCTCTGCCTTCGGATAGAGGCTTTGGAAGAACTCCATGAGATAGCGAAGCTTCTTGCAGCTCTTGCGCAGCTCATGCAGGTCCTCCGGGGGCGAATCCGGCCGGATCCCACGACCCTCGCGACGCACTCGTCTCGCGAGAGCCCAGATGCGCTTGTCGGCGACCTCCTTGACGGGACGCGGGCCCCTGGCGGCGACCGTCTCTTGTGGCACGGGCGCGTCCAGAAAGGTCCGCCAGTCTTGGACCAGTTGGGTGAAGGTGTCCGAGTCCAGGGCGGCCACCAGACGGCGTCGCTCCTCCTCGTAGGTGCTCGACAGATACAGGCGCAATGGCTCGAGGTGCGGCCTCATCGGCGACGGCAGGCAGCGCTGGTAGTCATCGAAGGCAAGAAGATAGACGTCCAGATCGCGCAGGGGGCTGGTCACCTGCTGGAGCCAGGCGAAGCGGGTCTTGAAGTCCTCGACCAGCTCGTCGGGAAAGACCGATTTGACCTGGGTCAGAGCCGAGCGGGTACGGCGGGTCGCGACCCGCAGGTCGTGCAGGCGCTCGGGATCCTCGTTTGACCGCACGCCGTCGAGATTCGCAAGCAGGGTATCGAGCAGCTGCCGCAGGATGGCCTTGGTCGCGGCATCCGCACGTTGGGTCGGGTCGAACTCATGGCTGGGTTGGGATGAAGTTCTCATGCGCGGATCCTGGAGTCTCCCATTGGCGTCGCCTGAGAGGTTCTGATCGATCGTGACATGCTCGGTTCGACGACCCATTATACGAGACTTCGGGACACGCCGATCCTTGTGACTCGCATCCGAACCGTCATCTTCTATCGCCTAAGGCGATTGTCGGAAATTCTCATGCCAGATGGCGACGGATTGGCGTCTGCCTTCAAGGAGCGCCACCAGGAGCATAGCCGGGCGATGTGACTGCCGGTGCGACGCAGAAGGCGGGCGTCAAGACAAGCCAGGTGGTATGAACATTGACAGAAATCGCCTAAGGTCAAAGACCCCCTGATCCAACCCTGTCAACCCCGAGGTTCCGCCCCATGAGCAAACTCGCGCAACTCAAGAGCATGACCACCGTGGTCGCGGACACCGGCGATTTCGAGGCGATCGCCGAGTATCAACCCCAGGATGCTACCACCAACCCCTCGCTGCTCTACAAGGCCGCACAGATGCCCCAGTACCGCGAGCTGGTGGAGGACGCGGTCCTGTTCGGCCAAGAGCGTGGCGGCGCCGACAGTCTCGCTCAGGCCCGCTGGACCATGGACAAGCTGGCGGTGAACTTCGGCGCGGAGATCCTCCGGATCGTCCCGGGGCGGGTCTCCACCGAGATCGACGCACGGCTCTCGTTCGACACCTCCGCCACCCTGCGTCGCGCCGAAGGCTTGGTGGAGCTCTACCAGGCGGCCGGTATCGACCCGGGGGCCAAGGTGCTGTTCAAGATCGCCTCGACCTGGGAGGGTATCCGGGCCGCCGAGACACTCGAGGCCCGAGGCATTCATTGCAATCTGACCCTACTGTTCAGCTTCGCCCAGGCGGTCGTCTGCGCCGATGCCGGGGTGACCCTGATCTCACCCTTCGTCGGACGGATCCTGGACTGGTACAAGAAGACGGAGAATGTGGCGGGCTACCCCGCCGACGAAGATCCTGGGGTGCGCTCGGTCACCCGGATCTTCAACTATTACAAGCGACACGGTTACCAGACGGTCGTCATGGGTGCCAGCTTCCGCAATCTCGACGAGATCTTGGAGCTTGCCGGTTGCGACTATTTGACCATCTCGCCGACCCTGCTCGGTGAGTTGGCCTCCACGGAGGGCGATGTGCCGAGGAAGTTGGACCCCGAAAAGGCGCGCGCCAAGGACATTCCCAAGACCGCCTATACCGAACCGAGCTTCCGCTGGGAGCTCAACGAAGACGCCATGGCGACCGAGAAGCTCGCCGCGGGCATCCGTCTGTTTGCGGCAGACACGCGCAAGCTGGAGCAGTTCGCCCACGAAGTGTGCCAGAACTGTTGACATTGATCGCTCGGACGATCCCGCAGCACAGGGATCGGCCGCCGTCTCACCGGCCGAACAAACATCGCCCGTCGGGCTATACTCCAGCCGCATGGAGCACCGTCCCCGTAGACGCTTTGGCCAGAATTTCCTGCACGACCCCGGCACTATCCAGCGCATCCATGCGGCGATCGCCGCCAAGCCGGGTGAGCGGCTGGTGGAGATCGGGCCTGGGCGGGGTGCCATCACCGAGGGTCTGCTCACCGCGGTCGGTCGGCTCGACGTCGTGGAGCTGGATCGCGATCTCATCGAGCCCCTGCGGTGCCGATTGGCGGGTTTGGGCGATCTCCGCATTCACCAGGGGGATGCGCTCGGCCTCGACCTAGGCGAGCTCGCGGGCGCTGGCCCGAGACTCCGCCTTGTCGGCAATCTCCCGTACAACATCTCTACCCCACTGCTCTTTCATTTCCTCGACCAATCCGATTGCATTCTGGATCTGCACCTGATGTTGCAAAAGGAGGTCGTGGACCGGATCGTCGCCGAGCCAGGGGACAAGCGCTACGGCCGTCTGTCGGTCATGGTGCAGGCTGCCTGCAGCGCAAGCCGCCTGTTTCGGATCGGACCCGGTGCCTTCACCCCGGCGCCCAGGGTCGAGTCTGCCTTCCTGCGTCTGCGGCCACTGCGTCCCCGCCCCCATCCGGTCGCGGATCCGGCGCTGCACGGCCGTTTGGTGGCGGCTGCCTTCGGTCAACGACGCAAGACATTGCGCAACAGCCTCGCCGGCCAGATCGACCCGAGATTGCTCGATGCGGTGGGGATCGATCCCAACCTGAGGGCGGAGGATCTGGACGTGGCGAGTTATGCGCGGCTGGCCAATGCTGCTTGCAAATCAGGGCCAAAGCCCTGAAATGGACTAACTTCGATGGGGTATTTCACGAGCGAGGCGACGAGCATGGTGGAACAGGATCTGGTGGGCGACGAGGGCGCTGGAGGCGACGAAGAGCCGAGTGCGCCGATCAAGCTTGCACGCGCCAACGACGTCCTTCCGACCGAGATCCATCTCCTGCCGGTTGCCTCCCGACCCTTCTTCCCCGGACAAGCGGTCCCGCTCATGATGGATGCCGAGCACTGGGAGGCGACCCTGCGGGCGGTGGCCGAGGGCGAGCATAAGATCTTGGGCGTGGTCTTGGTCGACAGCGAGACCTCGGAGGAGGCCGTTCCGGAGAACTTCTACCGGATCGGAACCGCCTGCCGGGTGCATCGCGTCCACCAGCAGGACGGACACCTGCAGGTGCTGGTGGAATGTCTGCAGCGGTTCCGTGTCGGCAGGTGGCGCCATCGCGAGGCCCCCTTCCGCGCCCGTGTGGCCTATCTTCCCGAGCCGGACGGCCCGCCGAACGAGGAGATCAAGGCCTATGCGATGGCCGTGATCAACACGATCAAGGAGCTGCTGCCGCTCAATCCCCTCTATGTCGAGGAGCTGCGGATGTTCCTGGACCGTTTCGGCCCGGATGACCCTTCGCATCTCTCCGACTTCGCGGCCAGCCTGACCACCTCCAGCAAAGAGCAGCTGCAGGAGGTGCTGGAGCTTCTGCCACTGCTCCCGCGCATGGAGAAGGTGCTGGTCCTGCTCAACAACGAGCTCGAGCTGGCCCGCGCCCAGCAGAAGATCCGGCGCACGGTCGAGGAGAAGATGCAGAAGCAGCAGCGCGAGTTCTTCCTGCGCGAGCAGCTCAAGGCGATCCAGAAGGAGCTTGGTATCGCCAAGGACGACCGGACCGCGGAGATCGACAAGTTCAAGGCCAGGCTCGAGCGGCTCACCCTGAGCGAGCAGGCGAGCAAACGGGTCGAGGAAGAACTGGAGAAGATGGGTATCCTGGAGACCGGCTCGCCCGAATATTCGGTCACGCGCAACTATCTGGACTGGATCACCCTCTTGCCCTGGGGCAAGCACTCGGAAGACAAGCTCGATCTCAAGCGTGCCCGCCGTATCCTGGACCGCGACCATTACGGGCTCGAGGATGTCAAGAAGCGCATCCTCGAGTTCCTGGCGGTCGGCATCCACAAAGGCGAGATCGCCGGCTCCATCATTCTCCTGGTCGGTCCGCCGGGCGTCGGCAAGACCTCGATCGGTCGCTCCATCGCCGATACGCTGGGGCGCCACTTCTACCGCTTTTCGGTTGGCGGAATCCGGGACGAGGCCGAGATCAAGGGCCACCGGCGCACCTACATCGGCGCCATGCCGGGAAAGTTCCTGCAAGCCATGAAGGACGCCGGGACCGCCAACCCGGTCATCATGCTCGACGAGATCGACAAGATCGGCGCCTCCTATCACGGCGACCCCGCCTCGGCCCTGTTGGAGGTGCTGGATCCCGAGCAGAACGTGGATTTTCTGGACCACTATCTGGACCTGCGCTTCGATCTATCCAAGGTGCTCTTCGTCTGCACCGCCAACCAGTTGGATAGCATTCCGGGCCCGCTCCTCGACCGTATGGAGGTGATCCAGCTCGCGGGCTACATCGCTGAGGAGAAGCTCCAGATCGCCAAGAAGTATCTGCTACCGCGTCAGATCGAGCGGGCGGGGCTCGCGAAGGGCACGATCAAGCTGGACACCAAGACCCTGCGGGCCCTGATCGAGGGCTATGCGCGCGACGCCGGGGTCCGGCGGCTGGAGAAGCAGCTGGGCAAGATCGTGCGCAAGGTAGCGGTGCGTCTCCTGGAGGGCGAGGAGGCGCCGATCAGCGTCACCAAGGCGGATCTGCAAGACTATCTCGGCAGTCCGGTCTTCCGCGACGAGCGCAAGCTCTCTGGACCAGGGGTGGTCACCGGGCTCGCCTGGACCGCGATGGGCGGCGCCACGCTCTCGGTCGAGGCGGCCCGCACCCACGGCTTCAACCGGGGCTTCACGCTCACCGGCCAGCTCGGGGACATCATGAAGGAATCGGCCGAGATCGCCTATGGCTATCTGGTCGGTCATGCCCGGGAGTTCGGCGCCGATCCGGGCTTCTTCGAGCGGTCTTTCATCCATCTCCACGTTCCGGCCGGCGCCACGCCCAAGGATGGCCCTTCTGCCGGGATCACCATCGTTTCGGCGCTGCTCTCGCTCGCCCTGGGCAAGCCGGTTCGCCGCATCGCCATGACGGGCGAGATCACGCTCACGGGCGAGGTCTTCCCGATCGGTGGTGTCCGCGAAAAGCTGATCGCCGCGCGCCGCGCCGGCATCAAGGAGATCGTGCTGCCAGCCGACAACCGGGGTGATTTCGAGGAGGTGCCGGAGCACGTCCGCAAGGGCCTGCAAGTGCACTTCGCGTCTCGTTACGACGAGGTGCAGCCCTTGCTGTTCAAGGATGCGTAACGCTCTCCAGACAGGATCCCCGCAATAATCGGCATGTGTAGGCTGGGCTGAGGAACGAAGCCCAGCATGCGCCTCACCCAATTGCTCGGCCAGCATCCCAGTCGCAAGCTTGCCAACGAGGACAAAGCGCGCGAATTGTGTTTCAATGGCGAGCACGGGGCGACCACGAAGGGGTCGGAGACGCATGTTTCAACGTCTGCACGAGCTCAGCCAATGTCTGCCCGAACGGGCCGCTTGGGAGCGACTGAACGAGGGGATGCCCAGCAATTATGATCGCGGCCTAGCGCTGTGCTTCGACTCCGACGGTCATTGGTCTGACGTACGCACCTAATAACGGCAATCAGGGTGTGCTCTACCGCTCGGGTCCACCCAATGGCGTCGATTTCACCCCCTGCTGCAAACTCGCTGGTAACACTGCCAACCGTCTGGCCAGTACCGTCGAGTCTTGCGCCAAGGCGTCGGAGCTGACGGCGCCGCAACGCCAATGGTTGGCCGCCACTCTAGCTAGCTTCCGTGCCGATCAGGCGGCGATCTGGGCCGAAGTCGAGGCGGCGCGCCGACGTGCTGGCATCGATGACAAGACCCATCGCGGCTATGTCTACTGGGCCGACGGGCAGATGCGCCCCGTCCATGGCTGGCCCGAGATGCGCGACCTCGTGGTGCGCCAAGTGGTCGAGACGTTCGCCGACAAGGGTGGTGCGCGTGATAGCGCGAGCTGCGCCGTGTGCGGGCGCGAGGGGCTGCGCGTCTATGGCAATTATGCCGTGCTCGCCTGCTACAACCTCAACAATCCGGGGAGCATCGCCGGTGGATTCCGCGCCAGCGGGGCACACCGCAATTTCCCAGTCTGTGGCGACTGTGCGCTGACCATCTCCGAGACCTTGACCTTCGCCGAGACCTATCTCACCAGCAGCATGGCCGGGCAGACCTATCTAATCCTGCCCTACAGCAGCTCGCCGGAAGTCCGCGAGGAACTGCGTGCCCGGCTTGGTCAGCATCCGCAGCGCTATAGCTTGGGTAAGGCGCGCGATCTGATCGCCGACGAATTCGCCCTGACGGACGAGTTTGCCGGCTACGGCGATCAGATCGCACTGGCAATGATCTTCTTCAAGAAGAAGAACGCCGCTTGGCGGATCCAGGCCGAAATCCAACAAGTCCTTCCGAGCCGACTCCATGAGCTGCATGCGGCGGGCAAGGACATCGAGCGCGCCACCGACCTGGTCGCCGTGGTCAAGGGCCAGGATCAGCCGGTGCGAATCAGTGCGCTCGCGTTCAAGAACTTCACCAGCGCCAGCGACAAGCCGAGCGAGGAGACCTTGCGTGACTGGCTGGCCGCGCTCTTCTCCGGCGACGCGATAGAGCGGCGCCACTTCCTGCACGCCTTGGTCGCCAAGCTGGTCGCGATCGGTAAGCGGAATGCCTCGCTGTTGCATTGGATGACGCGCCAAGCCTGGGGGTTCTACCGCTATGCCAGCCGCGTCCGACTCATCGTTTCCGAATCCACGGAGGAGCACCCCGCTATGGCCGACGCCGTTCCCGACAGTCCCTATGGACGTTATGTGCGCGAGCACACCGACTTCTTCCGCCGCCCCGAGCTGGTGGTGGCCCAGTACCAGCCGGGCTACCGCCTGGGCGCCCTGACCCGGCGCATCGCCCTCACGGGCAAGAGTGGCGAAGACACAGCCCTGCGCTCGACCCTTGACTTCCAGCTGGAGGTCGGCGAGCTGCTCGCGGCCTGGCGGGACTATCCGGCGCTGATGGGGCTTCGGGTGATGCAGGATGTGCGCTTGCGCTGCCAGTCTGGCCCGCACTCCGCTCCCTTCACCGAGCTGGCCGATGCAGCGGGCCTGGCGGTCACCGCGCTGGACCTGTAACCATGCGCACCCTGGTCTTCGACATCTCGGGCGAGTATGGGCTGTTCAAGAAGCCCTATTCACCCATGAGCCCGGTGAGCTATCCCCTGCCGCCACCGCCGGCGGTGTTGGGAATGCTCGGCGCGGTGCTCGGTCTGGGCAAGGAGGTCTACCACCAGCGGCTCGGCTGGGAGCGGATACGTATTGCGGTGGGGTTGCGCGCCCCGCTACGAACCTTCCGGGCCGCCCTCAATCTGCTCCAGACCAAGGATGGCACGGACGGATTCTTTCGGCCCCGTGCTGGTCAGAACACCCATACACAGGTCCCTTGCGAGCTGCTGCGCGAGCCGGGCTTTCGCATCCATGTGGCCGGTCTGGCCGATCCGCTGGCCGATCCGCTCGCCGATGCGCTGGCCGAGCGGCTGTGCGCCGGTCGTACCGCTTACACGGTCGCGCTCGGCCTGGCGCCCTGTCTGGCCGATCTCAGCTGGGTCGGCGAATGGCGAGCGGAGCCCATCGCCGCTGTTACGTGGCGGGCGGATACGGCGGTCCCGCTCGGCCCCGACCTCGAGATCCATTACGAGGACGCGCGCCGCTATCACCGCGTGCGCATCCCGGCAACCATGGACGAAAGGCGGATCGTGCACCGCTATCAGGAAATCGTCGTGGCCGAGGACGGCAAGCCGATCCGTGGCCAGGGCGGAGCAGGAGTCTTGCATGCCATCGGCCCCGACATCGTTGCCTTTCTCTGACACCTTCGCGCATCCTGGTGACCCCTTGCCGGCCCATCTGGAGCGAGTCGCGGTACGCGCGGCGGCCAGCATCGCGCCCGGGGCACGCGCCGAGATCCGTGCCATCGCCTTCGTCGCTGGACTCTTTCACGATCTCGGCAAGGCCACGCCCTGGTTTCAGGACTATCTCCTGCGCTCGGGCAAGCGCTCCGCGCTCAGCCATCATGCCGAGCTCGGCGCGCTGCTGGTCTGGTGGTACAGCGCCGGGCTCGGCTGGCCGCTCCGGCAGCGCCTGGCGGTCTTCATCGCCGTGCGCCGTCATCATGGTGCGCTGGACTTCCAGGATTGGCCGCGGCTCTTCGAGCGAACCCGGGCCGAATGGCGCGATCCCGAGTGCCCGTTGCATCGGCAACTGGCGGCGCTGGACCTGGCCGGCATTCACGCCTGGCTCGGTGCGCTCGTCACGAGATATCCGGCGCTTGGGCTGTCGAGCGCGCCCGAGCCCTTGACCCCGGAGCGCATCGAGGCGCGGCTCCGCGAGCGGCAGGTCGGTGGCTCCAAGCTACGACGCGCCTTTGGCCCCTTGGACGATGCACTCGCGACCTTGGCGGGATTCGGGGCCTTGCTCGCGGTCGACAAGACCGATGCGGCTCTCCAGGGTGGACGGATCGTCCGGCAGACCCTGCCCGCGGAGGCCGTGGAGGTCTATAAACACCAAGCCTTCTCCTCGCACGCTCATGCGCGCGGCAAGAAACCGGTCAGCCTGAGCCAACGCCGCGAGCAGATTGCCGCGACCGTCGCCGACACCTGGATCGCTCACCTGGATCACGCGCTGCTGACGCTCACCGCGCCGACCGGTGCTGGCAAGACCCTCGCGATCCTCGACGCCGCGCTCCGGGCGCGCTCACGCCTCGCGGCGAGGGGCGGCCATGCCCCGCGCATCATCTACTGTCTGCCGTTCACCTCGGTCATCGACCAGAATCACGCGGTCTTCCGCGCTGTGCTGCGCGCCAATCGACTCGCCGACCGGGAAGACCTGCTGCTCAAGCATCACCATTTGACCGACGCGCTCTTTCGCACCGAGGGCGCCGAATACCAAGCCGATGGTGCCGGGCAGTTGTTGACCGAGACCTGGCAGAGCGAGCTGGTCGTGACCACTTTTCACCAACTCCTGCATTCGCTGCTCAGTCCCCGCAACGCCAATCTGAAGCGGGCCGGACAGCTCACCGGCGCCATCGTGCTGCTCGACGAGGTGCAAGCCTTGCCTCTGCGTTACTGGGAATCCTTGCGTCAAGTCCTCATGGCCGCGGCCCGCACCCTGGACACGCGCTTCGTCTTGCTGACCGCTACCCGCCCCCTCATCTTCGAGCCGGGCGATAGCCTCGAGCTGCTGCCGGATCACGACACGCATTTCCGCGCCATGACCCGCACCCGGCTGCATGCCCATCATCGGGATCCATGCAACTTGGACGCGCTCGCCGAGCGGCTGAGCCTGGATCTCCAACGAGACTTGCGACCTGTGCTCATCATCCTCAACCGTCGCCAGACCGTGCGGCGGCTGTTCGAGGCCCTGCGTGACTCACTGCCCGAGCGTCCCCTGGTGGCTTTGTCGACCGATCTCACCCCGTGGGACCGTCGCGCGCGGATTCGGCTCATCCAACGTCTGCTGCGGAAAGGCCGGCCCGTCATTGCCGTGACCACGCAGCTCGTCGAGGCGGGGGTGGATTTCAGCTTTCCGATGGTCCATCGCGACCTCGCACCGCTCGACTCCATCATCCAATCCGCCGGCCGCTGTAACCGCCACGGCGAGAATGGTTCGAACCCAGGCGAGGTGCATCTCTGGCAACTGCAAGACACCAGATCCGACGGCAGCGCGGGCGGGCCGCTCTGGCGCTGCGTCTATGATGCGGCCCTGATCGAGATCACCGTCGAGACGCTCGGTGTCGCCGATACCTGGAACGAAAGCGATTTTCTCGAGCTGAGCGAGCGCTATTTCGCTGGCTGCCGGGCGCGCCAGGATCAGCAACGGATCGACGAGCAACTGGCGCGAGGTGATCTGATCGGGGTCGAGTCAGACTTTCGGTTGATCGAGGAGCTTCCCCGGATCGCCTTGTTCGTCGTCCGTAAACCAGAGGACGCGCGGCTTTGGGAGCGCTATCGGCAACTGAGCGACGACCCCGCGCTGTCGCCGGCCGAGCAAGAGCGTGGCTAAGCTCAGCCGCAAGGTCCGCCGTGTCTTCGACTATCTGGGCATGACCGCGAACACCAAACCCCGCGCTGCCCAAGCAGCGCCCGCCGGCTAGAACGGATTTGCCGTGGAGCCTCCCCTGTCGGGCCTTGACCCCCATTCCTACCACTGCTAACCTCTAGTGCGGACACTAAAATAGTACCCTGGATCCGCTAGAGTCCTCTGTCCCTTTGGATCTACTGTCCGTCCCTGTCGGTCCCCGTCGATCGCTGGCATCAGTCTCGTCACCGGTGTTATCGCAGGGGTCTCGGGATGGCAACCTTTCGGATGGTCGGATCGTCGTGCTCACGCTTGCCAAGGCCCTATCTTGAGTCTCGATCTACCGGCCGGTTGTCAAAGGACCGCGGCTTGCCTCGATTACGATGCCTATGCCTTCGATCTGTCGAGCGATAGCACCGCCTTCGACCCAGCCGTGGCGCGCACGATCCTAGAGGCTCTGGGTCGAATCGAGCGGGAAGACCTGGGGGTGGTCTACATTCGTTCGGATTGGGGGCACATCGTACTGCCCCCACCAGGATTCCCCGAGTTAAAGGTGGTCTTCCACCATGGCACGTATCAAGGAGCTAGACAGAGGATTCTGGACTTGACAGCGAAGGCGATCTTGGATGCCCGACGCGGGCACAAGGACTGACTGTCCGACCGCCTACTGACATTATCATGGTGCGGTCGGTCGACTCGGGGCCAAGACGTCGCCCGGCGGCGACAGATCCGCTCTGATCGACCCCGGAGAGCAAGCATGACCGAAGATGAAGGACATTGGACCATGACCCGAGAGGCCATGTTGGATCTGATCAACGAGAAGCGGCGTGATTGCGACCGTTCACCGATCGACCACAACACGATGATTACCAGGCTGGTATTGCGCAGCAAGGTATTCTGTCCAGACGTCTTCGACTTCCGCGCCACGCAGCTCACCCTGAGTCCGGAGACCCTGCCGATACTCGAGGATCTGATGAACGAGCAGTTCGATCTGACGCTGCATGATGCCCTCAAGCGGCACGCGACATTCCATCCGCCGCGATCGCAGCCGACCGAGCTCGGCGGCTCTTCCGCGACCTTGCCCGAGAGCCCCAGGGGAATCCCCGTGGAATCCACGGATGGCTCCATACTCGAGAGGCTCAAACGCCTATTCGGCTTCGGCCGATGACGCCACCACCAAGCTTGCGAATAATACCCGATGCCTGGAGAGATCCTTCACAGACGAGGGCACACCCTGATCGGCGGTCTCGGGCGGGTGTTCCATTGCAATCACTACAACGCCTACCTGCAGATGGCGGTGCTGCTTTCCGATGGGGTCAGTCAATGCCAGCCTCGGGCCTTGCTGCGGGATGCCGTCATCCCTCTGGTGCAACGGCTGAAGAAAGCGGGTTACAGTAAGCAGGACCTGCGCGATGAGTTCGCCTTCTGCGGATTCGGCAGGCTGATGCCGATGTTCAAGGGCGAATGGGTGACTCGCTACTCCCATTACGGAAGAGCGGCCCTGATGCATGGACGCAAGGAGTGCAGCTGTTTCTTCACCGCGGGCTATTTGGCCGGTATGACCGACCAGGCCATATTCGAGAAGCAGTGCAGGCAGATCGGCTCACCAGTCGATTGGTTTGTACCCCAAGGAACCCAGGCACCAGTACCGGATTATCTGGATCGCAGCTTCGACACCAGAGCGGCCCCGGCCCGGTTCGATTTCGACGGCTGCACCCTCAGCGATACCCCGATCGACGAGGATGCCGTCATCGAGGCGGTTTCAGGCCTGCCCCTGTATGGCAAGAATGGACCGGATGATACCGGTCTGATCGATGCCTTCGGTGTGGTGTTGACCAATCATTTCGCAGACTACTACAACTATATCTCCTACCGTACCTATTTCGACATGATCGAAGGTGGCATGCCGGTGCAGGAGACCCGGGATGTCTTCGTTCAGGGGGGCCACATCTGCGCCTTCAATACCTTCGGCGGGATCATGTCGAGCCCGGAGTGGTATGCGCTGATCGCCCCCAATTGCCGCAATGACAGCGACTGGATCCATGGCATGGTGGCGGTGATCAACGCCTTGGGCTGGGGGGTCTGGCGGGTGGAGCGGATCGATCCTGGTAAGAACCTAACGATACGTATTTACAATTCCTACGAGGGCGTCGGTTTCCGCCGGATGTTCGCGCCCGATACCGAGCGTCAGCTCTCGTTCCTCAACATCGGGGCGGTCCAGGGACTGGCCCATCTGCTGTGGAAGATCGACATCAAGGAGCGGCCTCGCCTGGATCACGAGTTCTACACCAGCGTCTTCAACAACCCGGAAGGCAGCTTCCATGCCGAGCAGACCCACGCGATCGCGGCCGGAGACGACTATGATCGCGTGGTTGCAGAGCGGGCTTGAGCGGGACAGCCCCCAAATAAGGCGATTTCTGTCAATGTTCATACCATCTGATGTCTTGACGCCCGCCTTCGGTGTCGCGCCACCAGTCACATCGCCCGGCGATGCTCCTGGTGGCGCTCCTTGAAGGCGAGCCTCAATCCGGCGCCATCTAGTACCCCGTTTCACCTTATTTTGCATGCTCAGAGCCCCCCAAAGGCGCCAAGGTTAGGCACCGCCCGCCGGGAATAGCTCACTCTATTGCCAAGGGCGGTAACGCCGCCTTGGCGCCTTTGGGGGGGCTCCCCGTGGGCGCGG
>JANQGF010000342.1 GCA_028277465.1 Chromatiaceae bacterium | reverse complement strand
ACTCATGGGACACCTCCAACGTCTCGGATTACACCTTCAAGTTAATCACTTGTCGGCCGAGCTATGAGGGTCCCTTTTTGCTTTTTTATAGCTGACTACGGTGTGTAGGTTGTTTCTGAATCATTACTAACCGCATGCTGCGGGCCTTCATTCGCGGAGCGCCCCGCCTCGCTGGCGGGTGAGCCCATCCGAAACCGCCCCGGCGGGATGACCAGCAGCTCGGGGCCCTCGCCCCCGTCTCTGAGCCGATGCCGGAAGGTCACCTCCAGCCCCAACGCCTCGGCGGTCTCCCGCTGCAACCGCTGGACCAGGTCAGCTGGCTGGCCGTGCAGGTCCTGTGGGGCCGCAAACAGCACTGCATGCTGTGCCGCGGCGTTGGCTTCGCAGCGATTACCCTCGAGCTCGACCTCGGGCCCGTCGCAGACCACCAGACCCCGGCCGGCGTTATGTTCGATCCGGCAGCGGATGACGCGCCCGGTCACTGGGCCCCTGAGCACCAGGCCCTCGCCATCGGCCGACACATCATCCGCGCTGTCGGACTCGATCCTGCGCTCGCTCGACCCGCCGCTGAAGCGGCACTCCTTGAAGGCCACCTCGCCGGAGGTGACCATCACGACGTTCGCCAGCGTGGTGCCGGCGTGGCGGAAGCTGATGCCCTCCGCGGCGAAGCGGCCCTTTGCCCCGTAGGCTAGGACATGGTCCTCCCAGTAGCCGACGATGGCCGTGTCATCCATGCCGGCGCCGATCAGGCGCAGCGGCTTGTCCAGCGACAGCGGGGCTTTTAGGCGGTACTCGCCTGGGAGCAGCCGGATCACGGCGTCCGCCGGCAAGGCTGCCACGGCCTGCTCGAAGCTCGCGTAGTCTCCGCTGCCGTTCGGGGCCAAGGTGACGATCGGCGCCGGTGTCGGCGCGGGTATCAACCCGGGGTGGGACCGCCATCGCGCGTCGGCGCGATAGGCGGCCCCCAGGGCGACCGCAACGTCCTGGTGTTGCCAGCGCCGCGGTGCAACCGGCAGCGCTGTAGCGAGCTCGCTCTGGATCAAGGGCACCCGCGACGCGCCGCCGATCAGCACGGCGGTCTCCACGGCGCTGCCCTGCGCCGCGGCCGCACGCACCAGCTCGCCGGTGAGACGCACCGTCTGCTCCACCCGTTCGCGGATCAGCGCCTCGAAGACCGCGCGCGTGAGGCTGTGCTTGAAGACCCGCCCCGACCCCACCAGGCTACTGAAGAGCACCTTGTCACGGGCCGAGAGGGTCTCCTTGCGCTTGCGGCACTCGCGCAGGAAGCGCAGGTCGCGGCCCGTGGCATCGAGCGGCTCGCCCCATTGCCGCAGGGCCTCTTCGTCGCACCAGTCGTAGAGCGCTTCGTCGAAGTCGTCGCCGCCGCAGCGGCGTAGCCCCTTGGGCTCCATCGCCAGCTCGAAGCCGCCGTCGACGGCGCGCAGCAGGGCCAGGTCGAAGGTGCCCCGCCGAGATCGTAGACCAGCAGATGATGCCCGACCTCCAGACCGGCACGGCTGTAGGCGAGCGCGGCGGCCACCGGTTCGTCCAGGAGCTCGACCTCGGCGAAACCGGCTTGCAGGGCCGCACGGGCAATCTCGTCGCGCTCCATGGCGTAGAAGGCCGCCGGGCAGGTCACCACCGCCCGGGTCACCGGTGAGTGGAAGTGCAGCTCCTCGGCATCGCGCTTGAGCTTGGCCAGCACCGCCGCGGCCACCTCGACCGCCTTGACCCGCCGCCCCGGCAGGGCCAGGGTCGGGGCATTGACCAGCTCGCGCTTGACGCTCATGACCACGCGCCGCCGCTCCTCCTCGTCTTCCAGCAGCTGCTCCGCCGGGGTGCCGACCAGGGTCTCCTCCGCCCCGAAGTAGACCACCGAGGGCGTCTTCAGCTCGCCCTCGGCGGACTCAGGAGGACGTCCAGCGGCCGAGACCTCCTGGCACTCTGTACCGTGAAGGCTGATCGATCAACCTTCATCGAGGACTACAGCCCCTGGATTAAACTATCCGTAGTTCAGAAATGAGGGTCTAGAATCTAAGGTAGAGAAGACGCCAAGGACAACTTTGGATCGAATGCAAGGGTGACTCAGATGCAGTCGAGAAGATTTCTCTCTGATGGAATTCGACACCTGATCGCCGTTTCCCTGTTGGCGGTCGCCTGGTTGGCGCCGCCAGTGCCCGCAGAGCCCGTACCCACCGATCAACCCATCGTCTCGGACCTGAAACAACTGCTCGCCATTCGACCAGACATCCAGGCCGCACTCTTGGATTCATTGAGCACGGCGGACTGGAAGGAAATCACGACTCTCGACGCCTATTCCGCCTACTTGAACGAGGCGGTCACTCGAATTCCCCGTGCGGATAGTCTGCTGGACGACGCGGTGGAGTTCTACTACCTGATCAACCAGTCGAAGAGGCTCAGAGAGAGCGAGCCGTTTCAACAGTGGGTGATCCGGTTCGTTCAGGATTGGGGCTCCTTCCTGGACACACCCGAGTCACTGACCGAGATCCAATCCTTCTACCAGGATCCGAGTTACCGCATGGACGACTACTATGTCGGCCCCGGTGGCTGGCAGAACTTCAATCAGTTCTTCGCCCGTGCGGTCAAGCCCGGCAAGCGGCCCATCGAAGGGCGATGTGACGATGCCGTCATCGTTGCGCCGGCGGACAGTGTGTTCCTCGGCGTCTGGCCGGTCTCGGAGGACGCGACCATCGAGGCCAAGGGCGTTCGCTACTCGATCGGGACCCTGCTTGGCGACAGTCGCTATGGCGATGCGTTCGAAGGCGGGGTCTTCACCCATGCCTTTCTGAATGTGAACGACTATCACCGCTTCCACACGCCTGTGACCGGCAAGGTGCTCGAGAGTGAGGTGATCCTCGGCAAGATGGACCTCGAAGTCGAACGCAACCAGGAAACAGGCGCACTCGATCCGCTCGATCCAGTCGGCTATCAGTTCACGCAAGCGCGCGGACGTCTGATATTGGAGAGCGATGGCCTCGGATTGGTCGCTGTGCTCCCTATCGGCATGGCTCAAGTGTCGTCCGTGACCCTGACGCCCGATGTGGGGACGCAGTTGGCGAAAGGCGAGGAGTTCGGTTTCTTCCAGTTCGGCGGGTCGGACATCATCATGGTCTTTCAAGCCGACCGCGCTCGCCTGACCGCCGAGGTGGGCAAACATTACCTCCAGGGCCAGGCGATCGGAGAGCGGCTCGAGCGCTGACGCGCAACGAGGGCGGGCATGCAGCGGCGCTGGAAGGGACGGAATCATGAGACTGCTGCCAGGTTTCTATTGTTTGTGGAACGAATATCCGCCCTATGAAGGCGAGGGTGCAATCGAGTCAACAAGACTCAATTTGTCTACCCCAGCGCTGCCGCGCGGGTGGACACCAAGACGCTGCCGAATCCAGCGGTCGAGCGCCGGCACGATCAATACTGGA